>CAYXBW010000121.1:0-6977 GCA_964463305.1 uncultured Christensenella sp.
AACAAATGCGAAAAAATAAAGACCACGCAACAGGCAAATGGGAAAAACTCTTCGCGCCTATTTTGGCAAAAGAATAAAAAGCGTATCCAAAGCGCTCTACGCGCAAAACAGAGAAAAAAACCACCGCAAAACAAAAAAGACTATCCCGCAAATAAAAACTTACGGGACAGCCTTTTTCGTATAATCAAAATTAAAACTTCATGCATAGCACGCTTCTCAAAAAAGCGCGCAATTCAAAGCTATATAGCCTTGGCTATAGCATCTCCCATCTCACGTGTGGAAACATGCTCTCCCCCGGAAGCGATATCCGCAGTGCGCAGGCCGGAAGCTATCACGCTTCTTACGGCGGCCTCAATGGCGGCGGCCTCGGTTTCCAGTCCCAAAGAATGGCGCAGCATCATGGCGCAGGAAAGTATCATAGCTATAGGGTTTGCTATACCCTTGCCGGCAATGTCTGGAGCGGAGCCGTGTATCGGCTCGTACATTCCCAGTGTGCCGCTGCCTATGGATGCGGAGGGCAGCATTCCTATAGAACCGGTTATCATGCTGGCTTCGTCTGAAAGTATATCTCCAAAAAGGTTGCCCGTCAAAACAACGTCAAACTGACGGGGATTGCGAACAAGCTGCATAGCGGCGTTGTCCACATACATGTGGGAAAGCTCTACGTCAGGGAATTGCTCTGCGGTTTTGGTTACCACGGCGCGCCACAGGCGGGAGGTGGCCAGCACGTTTGCCTTGTCTACGCTCATCACCTTTTTGCCGCGTCCGCGGGCTATATTGAATGCCACCTTGGCAATACGCTCCACTTCCCAGTCGTTGTAATTCATTATGTCATACATGCGCTTGTCGTCGCCGCCCTTTTCGCCAAAGTACACGTCGCCAGTAAGCTCACGTATCACCAGTATATCCAGCTTGTCTCCAATTATTTCGTCCTTCAGCGGGCAGGCGTCCTTTAGCTCGCTGTATATTATGGCTGGTCTCAGATTGGCAAACAGCTCCATACCTCCGCGCAGACGGAGCAAGCCCTTTTCCGGCCGCTTATCTACCGGCATATCGTCCCACTTTTCTCCGCCCACGGCTGCCAGCAGCACGGCGTCACTGGCCTTGCACTCATTTAGGCTGGCTTCGGGCAGCGGATCGCCAAACTTATCTATAGCAATGCCTCCCGCGTCAACATCTTTATATATAAACTCGTGTCCGTATTTTTTGGATATCACATCCAGTGTTTTGAGACCCTCTTCCGCAATTTCCGGTCCTATGCCGTCACCGCGTATAACGGCTATTTTGTATGCCATCTTTCTTACCTGCTTTCCCGTTTTGATTTATTATGCTTTCGCAAATTTTGGCGCATAGCTCGCGCGGCGAAAATTTTTATGCCACAGCAGAATTATATGCTATTATATTATATGAAACCCTGCGCAAAATGGCAACGGGGTAATATTTGGGAAAGAGGTATCGCGGAGCGCCGCGAATCATATAATGGAAGTTGGAATGTCTACCGCCTGCTTTTTCGGCAGGATGCTAAATGAAGAAGCACTGCTAAAAATAGGCGAATTGGGCGTAAAATACGCCGAGGTGTTTTTCTCTGCGCAAATGGAATATACGGATGAATTCACGGGCGGGCTGGCTGCCACCTGCAAAGAGTTTGGAATAAAAATGGTGTCTGTGCACGCGCTGCCCACGCAGTTTGAACCGCAGCTTTTTTCACGGCATCCACGTCAGTATAAAGAGGCGATGGAGGTATACAAAAAAGTGCTGCGCGCCGCTAAGGCCCTGGGTGCGGAGAAATATGTATTTCACGGGCCGATACATCTGAAAATAGCGCGAAAACCCAGCGTGGATATGGGCTTTGCGGCAGACCGCGCCACAGAGCTGGCGGAAATAGCAAAACTCTGCGGCGTAAAGCTGTGCTATGAAAATGTGCATTGGTGCTGGTACAATATGCCGGGTTTTGCAAGCGAGCTGGTTGCGCGCGCCCAAACGGACAACCTGTATTTTACGCTGGATATGAAGCAGGCGGCGCAGTCCGGCTTTCCGGTGACGGACTATATAGATGATATGGGCAGCCGCCTTGCGCACGTGCACCTGTGTGACCACAGGGTGGACGCAGAGCGCGGAATAATGCCCTGCCTGCCCTTTGAGGGCGAGGCGGACTGGGCGGGCATGCGCGCCGCGCTTAGCGCCGCGCATTTTTCGGGCACAATGATGCTTGAGGTGTACTCCTCAAATTATAAGGATTTTGAAATGCTAAAAAATTGCTACGAGAGCGTAGCCGAATATTTTGGAACGGAGCTGATAAAATGAAAAAAAGCTTTTATGCCTATATGTCACGCCTCAAGCACATAAAACGTTGGGGGCTGATGCGCAATACAATAGAGGAAAACGTGGCGGAGCACAGCTTCAACGTTTCCATAATAGCGCATGCCCTGTGCATTATAGGCAATAAGGTTTATAAAAAAAATTACAATGAGGCTGAGGTGGTGTTGGCCGCCATGTATCACGAAACGGGCGAGGCCATAACGGGCGACCTGCCAACACCCGTAAAATATTTTGACGAGGCCATAACTCAGGCATACAAAAGAATAGAGCGTCAAGCCGAACAAACAATGGTGGATATGCTGCCCGCGCCGCTGCGCGAAAGCATTTCACCCTATGTGCTGGGCGGAGTTTCGGCGGAGTCGGCGCGGATAGTGAAGGCGGCGGATAAGCTCTGCGCATATATAAAGTGTGTGGAGGAGGAAAAAAGCGGCAACACGGAGTTCAAAAAGGCCAAAGCGCGCATAAAGGCGTCTATGGAGGCAATGCAAATGCCGGAGCTGAATTATTTTGCAGAGCATTTTCTGCCCGGCTACGAGCTTACTTTGGATGAGCTAAATTGAGCGCAGACGGAACATATTCAGCATAAGAATATATAGATAAATTGAAAGAGCGCTTAAAAACATGCAGGCGCTCTTTTGTGTATAGCTTGCTCCATACATTCACCGGTATTGTTTTGGAGCCGCTTATTTCAAAATTATGAATAACAGCCGGCAAGTATTGACAAGCACACTACTGCGTGATACTATATAGCGGTACTAAGTAATACTGCATACACGCCATGCAGAGTAGAGAGGTGAATGCTTTTGGAAAACTTGACAGAAATGCTAAAGGGAGTGCTGGAGGGCTGCGTGCTGGAAATAATAAGCCGGGGCGAAACCTACGGTTACGAGATAACGCGGCGGCTCAACGCGCTGGGCTTTACAGATGTGGTGGAGGGAACGGTATACACCATATTGCTGCGCATGGAAAAAAACGGTTTGGTGAATATGGAAAAAAAGCCGTCCGACATGGGGCCGCCGCGAAAGTTTTATACGCTGAATGAAGCGGGGCAAGGGGAGCTGGGTCTGTTTTGGGAAAAGTGGATATTTGTGGCTTCCAAAATAAATCAACTTAAGGAGGAACAAGGTAATGTCTGAATTTTTTAATAATTACTTCAACATAAAGAAGATAATGGAGGGAAAGCGGGAATACAAGCAGCAGATGGAGCGGGTAAAGGCGCTGCCTGAGGATTACAGATACGTATTTAAAAAAATACAGGAATACATGTGGACGCGTGCCACCGGAGACGGTATGGATATGCTGCAAACACACTACGACCTTATAGACCTTTTTGAAATGAGCGCGGCGGAGGGAAAGCGCGTGCTGGAGGTGACGGGCGAGGATGTAGCCGGATTTTGTGAGGGGCTGCTGGCGGGCACAAATACATATACTGAAAATAAGCAAAAGAACATGAACGAAGAGATAATACAAAAGCTGGGGAAATACACAAAATGACAGACAAAGCGATACGGATAGAAAGCCTGAGCAAATCATTCAAGAACAATGAGGTGCTCAAGGGTGTGGATTTGACTGTGGAAAAAGGCGAGGTTTATGCGCTGCTTGGCTCAAACGGGGCCGGTAAAACCACGGTCATACGAATATTGAGCACGCTGCTGCCGCCCGATGGCGGAAGCGCGCGCGTGTGCGGATATGATGTGGTAAAACAGCCGCAAAGCGTACGTTCTTCAATAAGCCTTACCGGTCAATTTGCCGCTGTGGATGAGGTGCTCACAGGCAGGGAAAACCTTGTTTTGATAGCAAAGCTGCGGCATATAGCAAAACCGCACGCTGTGGCGGAGGAATTGCTGGCGCGCTTTGGCCTTACAGAGGCGGCCAACCGCAGAGCAGCAACCTACTCCGGCGGTATGCGCCGCCGCCTGGATATTGCCATGAGCCTTATAGGTTCGCCGCGGGTCATATTTTTGGACGAACCCACCACCGGTCTCGATCCTGAGGCAAGGCTGGAGGTGTGGGAGGAGATAAGGAAGCTGGCCTTGGGTGGGACCACAGTATTTTTGACCACACAATATTTGGAGGAGGCAGAAAAGCTGGCAAACCGCATTGCCGTTTTGCATGAGGGAAAAATAATAGTGAGCGGTACGCTGGAGGAGCTAAAAAAGCTTTTTCCGCCGCCACGGGTGGAGTATGTGGAAAAACAACCCACGCTGGAGGAAATATTCCTTGCTATTGTGGGAAAAAGGGAGGCGGGCTGAAATGGATATAGCAGGAAATCATTTTTTTAAAGATATGTCTGTAATGCTGGGCAGATCAATGCGCCATATTTTTAGGAGCATGGACACCATAATAACGGTAACACTTATTCCAATAGCAATAATGCTGCTATTTGTATATGTTTTTGGCGGGGTGATGGGAGAGGGGCAGGAAAACTATGTAAACTATATGCTGCCTGGAATAATGCTCATGTCAATAGGCAGTGCAATAGCATATACTGCGCTGCGGCTTTTCAACGATGTAAAGAGTGGAATATTTGCCCGCTTTCACTCCATGCCCATTTCAGGATCCGCCGCGCTTTGGGGGCATGTGGTAACGTCGCTGGTCTCCAATCTTATATCGCTGCTGGTAATAGTGGCGGTGGCGCTTTTGATGGGATTCCGCTCAAACGCGGGTGTGGTGGAATGGCTTGCCGTGGCAGGAATACTGCTTCTTTTTACGCTGGCGCTAACATGGGTTGCCGTGATAGCCGGGCTAAAGGCCTCGTCCGTTGAGGGGGCTTCTGCCTTTTCATATCTGCTGATATTCTTGCCATTCATAAGCTCTGCGTTTGTGCCTACGGAAACAATGCCCGCGGCAGTGCGTGCCTTTGCCGAAAACCAGCCCGTTACACCAATTATAAACAGCATAAGGGCGCTGCTTTCAGGCAAGCCTGCGGGCAGTGAAATATGGATAGCGCTGGCCTGGTGCCTTGGTATATTCATAGTGGCGTATATATTTGCAATAAGTATATACAGGCGTAAGGCGGCCTAGGGCGTTTTGCTAAAATATAATCATAAAAAAGGACATTCAATTTGAAATGTCCTTTTTACAATATGCGGAGATCTCGTCTTTGCTGCTATGTTCCAAACGCGCCTTGTGGCAGTTTGTGCTTGTATTACAGCGGAAAAAGCCGCTTTACACAAATATAGCAAAGATGTGTTTTTTATGGCGGGGGTGTTTCTAAAGGAACATAGCTGAAAATATTTGTAAATAAAGGGGTTTCAGCGGTGGCTAATTGTGGCGTTTAATTAATAAAGTAGCAAAGGTAACATCAAGCATGATATAATCAACTTGGGGCTATAGAGGTTACGGGGTATTGTGAAATGGCAATAGCCTACCAAGCGGTGCGGTGTTGCGTTAAAACATAAGGAGAAAAGATGAGTGCAGTGCATATTGGAAACTTAATCTTAAAGAAAGCCATAATTCAAGGTGGTATGGGTGTTGGTATCAGCTGCTCCAGGCTTGCGGGCGCAGTTGCGTATGAGGGTGGCATGGGGGTCGTTTCATCTGCACAGATAGGATATGGCGATCTTAACTTTAAAGATCGACCGGAAGAAACAAACTTGAAAATACTGCCTTTGGAAATCAAAAAGGCAAAAGAGCTTTCACAGGGCAATGGCGCAATTGCCGTAAATATAATGTCTGTAACGCAGCTATACGAGGATTATGTAAAAACGGCGATCAGTGCCGGTGTTGACGCAATTATTTCAGGCGCCGGGCTGCCGGTGGAACTGCCCGCTTTGGCAAAAGGTACTGGCGTTAAAATCGCCCCGGTTCTTTCGTCTTTCAAAGCCGCTAAGGTGCTGCTGAATCTTTGGCATAAAAAGCATAGCTCCACGGCTGATTTTTTGGTTATGGAAAGCCCGTATTCGGGCGGGCATCAAGGGTATACACATAACAGCTTGGAGAACCTAGATGAATCCATAAAGATTTTTGAGGATGATGTCAAAAAGGTCATTGAGCTTAAAAAGACCTATGAGGAAATATATAAAAAGAGCATACCTGTATTTATTGCGGGTGGTATTTTTGATTCGGCGGATGTAGGTCATGCGCTGTCTTTGGGCGCTGACGGAGTTCAAGTTGGAACGAGATTTATTGCAACATATGAATGCGACGCAAGCGAAAACTATAAGAATGCGTACATTCTTGCAACGAAATCTGACTTGATAATAATTGACAGCCCGGTTGGAATGCCCGCGCGTGTACTGCGAAATTCTTTTGTAGAAAGAATGATGAATGGCTCTGAAAAAATTACAAATTGCTATAATTGTTTGAAAGCCTGTGACCCCAGCACCGCAAAATACTGCATTTCAGAAGTTCTCATAAAATCCGCGAATGGTGATACCGAAAATGGGCTTTTTTTCTGCAGCACCAATCCTGACAAGATCAACAAAATGCAAAGCGTAAAAGAAGTTATGGCAGATTTGGGAATATGAGAATCCGTTACTCTGCCTGATCTCCAAACGGTTCCAGCCTTTTGAGCCGTCTTAATAAGTAATGTGTTTTCGTATGTGGATTTTGTTGCCCTTTTGGCTCTAATAAAGAAGCTGTGCCTAAATGCGGGCAGAAAAATATTATGACCTATATATGTAAAAGAACTCCACTATGTGAAGTTTTTTTTGTTT
>CAYXBW010000122.1:0-6951 GCA_964463305.1 uncultured Christensenella sp.
CACCGTTTCGCTTGCTATTCTTTTGATTTCCTGTTCTGTCAGCATTGCTTATACCCCTATCTATGGCAAATAATTCACTACTTTGTAAAAACACGCTTACCGTGTACGTCAACAGAATCTATTATAGCGGCTATTGCTTGATCCACCGGTTTACCATCCGTTAACTCAGTTTGCCGCGAACAGCTTCCGCCCACCAGCATAACAACCTCGCCAACGCCCGCGCCAATAACGTCCACCGCCACCAGCAGAGCGCCCTTCTCCTCAAATGTTTCTATATCTATGGGCTTCACCAGCATAAGCTTTAAGCCTATCAAATTTTCAGATTTATCTGTGCTCACCACCGTGCCCTTGACACGTGCAATCTGCATAAAAAGCTCCCTAAAAATACATGTTTTATTACTTACCGAATTATTATATCATAAAACTACTGAAATACATATTTTCTTTTGCTTCAAACCGCAACAGGGCATTTATTGCAGAACAAAAACTCAGCACACGAAATATATTGCCGCATTTTTCAAAACAACCATTCTCTTTGCTTGACAAATCTTCGTCTCTACATTAAAATAACTATTGCACTACAAAGCACGGCCCTATGGTCAAGCGGTTAAGACGTAGCCCTCTCACGGCTGAAACTGGGGTTCGATTCCCCATAGGGTCACCAGCGGATGTATATCCGCCAACAGTTCACACACTATAGATTTATAGTGTGTGATTTTTATATTCGCCTGTACCCGGCTCCCCCAAATGCGGCTGTACATTCACTGGCCTCCCGCGTACCGGCTTTTGCATATTTTTATTTGCCGCCGTTTTCCTCCAGCAGCTTTTCTCCTGCCGAACCGCCGGGATGCGTCAGAAAAAATTCTTCCTTTGTAAATCCGGTACGCTGCATAACGGTAAATGCTATTGCGTCAAATGCCGAAAGTGTTGCCAGTATACTGCCTGAGGCTATCATGTTCCACGGGCATGGCTCACGTTCTATTGTTACTTTCAGCAATATATCACAATTCTTCGCCAATACAGAATCTTCGCGCTCTGTAACGCCTATTATAGTCGCGCCTTTCTTTTTGCACACGGGTATATAGTTCAATATCTCCGGTGTATTTCCGCCCTTTGTAAGCAATATAACAACGTCGCCGCGCTGGATGGCTCCCATGCCGCCGTGTATTGAATTTGCCGGCGAAAGAAAGAATGTGGGCACCTCCACCACGCTAAGAGTATGCGCAATTTTTTCTGCCGCGATCCCAGATGTTCCGCAGCCCGCAGTCAAAACCTTTCTGCCATCAGGCTTTATGGTGCAAAGCAGATCCACTATTTTGTCCATCACGTCCATATCAAGATTTTCAAGCTGTGCGCCCACCGCGTCACGTTCTATTTCTATTATTTCCCTAAATGATCGCTCATATTTAGACATATATATCAACCCTCTTTTCTATTCTTTGCTTATTTCTTTATAACCGCAATATAATTTTTTCTTTGCCATTATACCACCCGTGCAACATTTTAGATATACACCATACCAGTGTTTGCCGGGCAAGAAACAGAATGAAAAAACTATTCTATGATCTTAAGCAAAAAAATTCAAATTAGCGTTTTACCCGTCTTTGCGTCATATTTGCAATACCAGCAATCCAGCGCAGAAATGGAGCGCATATTCCTGTCTGCCAAATATTATTGGCAAGATCAATTAATGTTTCATAATATTCAAACCATATGGAATCATATCAAAATATGCTTATCACTTTTTCTCTTTTGGTTTAAAGCCCATGCATTTTGCGCCGGAGGCCTTGAATACCGTCATAGATGGCATGCCCGCGGATTTAAAACCGTGCAGCTTGCAGGCGCGCGGGAAGTTGGCATCCCATGTGACGGCAAAATACAAGCACTGAAAACAATCTATCTTACGCCCCTTCCCCTCTGTCTCTTTCACAACAGACCTCCTCTCTTTAAAACGCATCGCCCACAGCATCCGCCCCTGTTTTAGCCGATTTTACCACGCTCCGGATGCTTACTCCATAAACTTGTATCCCACACCCCACACCGTGCATATGGCCTTTGAATATGGTTTCCTCAGTCTTTCCCTCAAAGAGCGCACGTGTGTATCCACCGTTCTGTCCGTACCCTCATATTCATCTCCCCACGCTTCATCCAATATTTGGCTTCTGGACAATACAATATTTTTATTTTGCATCAAATATAACAGCAATCCATACTCTCTTGGCGAAAGCTGAACCAGCCTATCATCCGTGCGCACCTCGCGTGATTCTGTATTTAGCGTTATTCCTCCGCCCATAAGTATGGTTCGGCTTTCCCGCCCTCTTGCCCATTTCAAAAAAACCCCAATTCGTGCAATGATTTCCTGAAGCGAAAATGGCTTGGTAATAAAATCATCTCCGCCTGCGTCAAAGCACTCCATTTTATAGTGCTGCTGCGATTTTGAAGATAAAAACAAAATGGGCGCGGCGGATATTTTGCGTATCTGCCTGCACACAGGTATGCCGCTCAGCTCCGGCATCTCATATTCCAGTATAACTAAATCAAATTCCGCGCGCCGAAACTTTTTCAGTGCGTCTATACCGTCACACACCTCTTCCGCGCTCCAGCCGCACTCAATTATACCCTTCAATATTTTTGCACGGCAATCCGCGTCACTATCTGCAATGAGAATTTTTTCCAAAATTTCCTCCCGTTGAGAGAGTAATGTAAAAAATACCGATCTATAATATTTCCACTCATAAAAGCGGATTTTTTTATCTAATAAGGCGCCTTCCCTCTAGGGCATAAAAAGCGATAAGTTCTTGACTTAGCGCAAAACATGCCACTCAGCAGGGGCGTTTTTGCTGCCAACCACGCAGAGGTTTATCCAACATCATAAAACCTTGCTTTCGTACGCATAAAAAATATTTGCTCTTTTGTTTATTCAATTCCCACGCAAGGCCTCTGGCTGATTTTTGACACATCCCTATATGTTATTTGTATTATACCACAATTTATTGAGCTATACTAACCGCAAAAAGGGAGGGCTGCTTCACCCCCCCTTTTTTTTAACCGTCTCCATAAGCTGGCTATTTTTTCTGGTAGTCCTCTATCACCTGCTTATATATCTGTACCGTTTCCTTCACATCATCAAGCTCTTCGCGCAGTTTTTGGTTCTCTTCTTCTATGCTTATCATTTTAATGCTTTCCGTATCATTCTTTATACGCAGCGAATTCTTTTGGCTGCCCGTCATGTTTTTGCCTGCGCGTACCCTCTTGTTTTCACGCGCCTCCGCTTCAGGCGGCTTCAGCGTACCCCGCTTCACATAGGTAGTGTGCAGAAGATGGTGCGCCCGCTCCCCGTTCGGCTCTCCCAAATAATCCCTATATACCGCACAAACGGATGGATTTTCGTGGGATTGGCGAATCTTTTTGCATTCATCTTCTGTATATAGCGCCGCCTGACGCTTTTGCCTCACCTCCGGGTCTTCGCTGCGCGGCTGACCTCCGCCCGTTATGCAGCCGCCGGGGCAGCCCATCACCTCAATAAAATGATAGGGAGAAGCGCCCGCACGTATCTGTTCCAGCAGTTTTTTTGCGCCCGCAAGACCGCTGGTAACCGCAATTTTCAGCTTAAATCCCTCAAAACCCGCATATTCCGGCCTTACATCCTCCAGCGTAAGCGTGGCCTCCTTCACCTGCTCCAACCCCACAATGGGCGTAACATGAAGGTTTTCAAACGGAATGTTCCTGCCGGTCAATATATAATACACGGTGCGCACAGCCGCCTCCATAACGCCGCCCGTAAGCCCAAATATATCTGCCGCTCCCGTGGAAACACCCAGCGGATCATCAAATTGCTCGTCTTCAATATCTTTAAGGTCTATACCCGCATGCTTCAGCATTTTGCCCAACTCCCGCGTTGTTATTACCGCGTCCACATCCCTCACGCCTGCGTGCTCCATGCCCTCCCGCGTTATCTCAAATTTTTTCGCGGTACAAGGCATCACAGAAACAACGAACATCTTTTTGGGATCTATTCCCCCCTGCTCCGCATAGTAAGATTTTGCCATCGCGCCCAGCATCATATGTGGAGATTTGCAGCTGGAGAGGTTTTTGAGCATCTCCGGATAATAGTGCTCCACATATTTTATCCAGCCGGGCGAGCAGCTTGTTATCATGGGAAGCACGGCTTTTCCTCCTGAAATCACCTGCTTTGCCCTGTTTAAAAATTCGGTGCCCTCCTCCATTATGGTGAGGTCTGCCGCCCAATCCGTATCAAAAACCGAATCCACACCCAGCGCGCGCATTCCCGCCGCCAGCTTGCCCGTTACCGAGGTTCCCGGCGCGTAGCCGAAAAGCTCGCCCAGCGCCACACGAACTGCAGGCGCCGCCTGCATTACAACGTGCGTATCCGGATCGTCTATTGCGTCCCACACCGCTTGCGTACAATCCGTTTCGCGCAGCGCTCCCACCGGACAAACCACCGTGCACTGCCCGCAAAAAGAACAGTTTGCGCTCTCCAGCGGCAGCTCCATCGCCGGAGCTATCACCGTTTCAAAGCCACGCCCCTGCGCGTTCAGCACGCCCACCTCCTGCACTTCGTTGCAGGCAGTCACGCAGCGGCGGCACAGTATACACTTGGAGAGATCACGCGTTATAGAAACGGACCGATCCAGCTGCTGACGCGAACTGTCCTCATGGAAGCGCGGTTCGGTCACGCCCAGCTGCTCCCCCAGTTTTTGCAGCTCACAGCTTTGGTTTCTTTCGCAGCTAAGGCAGTTTTTGCTGTGATCCGATAATAGCAGATCGTACAGCATGCGCCGCGCCCGCTTTACGCGCTTGGAATTTGTGTGCACCACCATATCGTTTTTCGCCTGAGTCATACAGGATGCCATCAGCGTTTTTGCGCCCTCCACCTCCACCACGCATATACGGCAGGAGCCAAAGCGGTGTACTCCCTCCATATAGCACAGGCTGGGTATCTGCACGCCCGTTTTTTTGGCAGCGTCCATTATGGTCGCTCCCTCATCCACAGAGACCTGCTTATTGTTTATCCATAAATTGATCATATCCGCGCTACCTCCTATCACAGTGCAGACAACGCATTGCCTCTGCGATGGCGTTTATACGGTGGTATCCCTTTACCACCTCATCCATAGAGCGCTTGCGTTCATCCGCGGGAAGCATTTCCTTTTCAAACTGCTTGTGGAACACCACTTCGTCATCGTCATATATATCGGGTATCTCTATGTGCTCGCCCTTGTTCAGCACGCCGTCCCCGCCCAAATATTTGTCTATAGAGCCTGCTGCCTGCTTGCCATCCGCTATGGCCCGTATCACCTCATCCGGCCCGCGCGCCACATCACCGCCCGCAAAAACGCCCTCCATAGTGGACATCAGCGTGAGGTTGTCCACCACAAAGGTGCCCCACTTTGTAACGCCTATCTCATCCCTGCTAACAAAGGGCAGATCCGCATACTGGCTAACGGCGGGTATCACCCAATCCGCCTCCACAACAAAGTTTGAACCCGCTATCTCGTTGGAACGCCGCCTGCCGGAGGAATCGAAGTGTGCCGTTTCGCGTCTGGTACACTCCACGCCTCTCACTCGCCCCTTGCCGTTGTCTATAAAACATACTGGAGACACCAGCTCCATTATCTGTATGCCCTCCTCCAGCGCCTCCAATACCTCCTCTTCATAGGCAGGCATTGCATCTATGGTGCGGCGGTACAGTATCACCACCTCACTTGCGCCCAGCCTGAGCGCGGTACGCGCGGAATCTATAGCCGTATTGCCGCCGCCTATCACAGCCACCTTGCCGGCAAGCTCCATATCTTCCTTTTTATGCACGTCCTTTAGGAAATTTATGCCGTGGTAAACACCTTTGAGATTTTCACCCGGCAGCCCCACCTTTTGAGGGAACTGCGTACCCGTGGCTATGTATATGGCGTCATAATATTCGCGCAGCTTTTGGAAGCCTATGTCCGTACCCACCTCCTTGTTGAGCAGTATGTTTACGCCCGCCTGCTCTATAAGGTTTATTTCGTGCTGCAATATGTCTTTGGGCAGGCGGTATTCCGGTATGCCAAAGGCCAGAACGCCGCCAGCTACATCCTCCGCTTCCATAACGTCCACATCGTAGCCTATGCGCGTGAGATAATACGCGCAGGTCAGCCCGGACGCGCCCGCGCCCACCACGGCCACCTTCAGCCCGTTCTTGGGAACGGTGAGCCTCATAGAGTAGGGCTGGCTGTTTTTAAATGCGTAATCCGCAACGAAACGCTTTAGATCACGTATTGCAACGGCCTCGTCCACGCCCCGTCTGCGGCATTTTTTCTCGCAGGGCCGCGTGCATATGCGCCCGCATACCGCCGGAAAGGGATTTTCCTGCATTATTAGGTTGTACGCGTCTTCAAAGCGCCCGGCCGCTATGAGCGAAATATATCCTGGCACATTCACATTTGCCGGACAGGTGTTTTCGCAAGGCGAAATAAACATATCCGCGCACACGCCCGCACGGCAGTATTTGTTTTTGATATGCTCCTCATATTCCTCACGAAAATATTTTATAGTAGAGAGTATGGGGTTCGCCGCCGTCTGCCCCAGCCCGCACAGCGCCGTGTCCTTTATTGTTTCGCCAATTTCCACCAGCAGCTCAATATCATCCTCTTTACCTTTTCCCTGCGTTATGTTCTCCAATATTTCCAGCATGCGCTTTGTGCCTATGCGGCAGGCCGCGCACTTGCCGCAGCTCTCCTCGCGTATGAAATCCATGAAAAACCGCGCGGTGTCCACCATGCAGCTATCCTCATTCATCACTATAAGCCCGCCCGAACCCATTATGGCGCCTATCTTGGATAGCGATTCATAATCTGTAGGGGTGTTCAAATTCTCACGCGTCACGCAGCCGCCTGACGGCCCGCCTATCTGCGCCGCCTTAAACTCTTTTTTATTCGTTATACCGCCGCCTAT
>CAYXBW010000123.1:0-6765 GCA_964463305.1 uncultured Christensenella sp.
TTCTTTTTTGATTGTATATAAAACTATGGTGTTTTTATGACGGGACTAAAATTCAAAACATAAAACACAGCCTTCAGCCATTGTGCAGCACTTTATCAAAATCCTGCTCACACATAGGTTTTGCAAAGTAATAGCCCTGCACTATATCACAGCCCAATTCAGTAAGCAGATTTATGTGCTCTTCTATTTCCACGCCTTCAGCCACAGTGCCTATGCCCAGCTCCCTCGCCATACTTATTACGCTGTTCAAAACCGTTTTAGAGCGCTCCTCGTCCTTTGAATTGACGAAAAAGCTGCGGTCTATTTTTATTACGTCTATAGGCATGTTTTTGAGCAGACCCAAAGAGCTGTAGCCGGTTCCAAAATCATCCATAGAGAGTATAAAGCCTGCCCTGTGCAGCTGATCTATAACCTCGGTGAAGAGAGCTTCATTTTCGAATATGGCGGTCTCGGTAAGCTCTATTTCCACCAAATGATGCGGTACGCCGTATCTATCTGCCGTTTTGCACAGCTTCTCCACAAAAGCCGGATCGCTAAGGTGCAGGCGTGAAAAGTTTACAGATATAGGCACGCATTGCTTGCCTTCCTTGATCCATTTTCCAAGCAAGGCGCAGACCTTGTAATACATATACATATCCAGCTTGGTTATAAACCCGTTATCTTCAAATATACCTATGAACTGGCCGGGGTACATTATATCGTTCCCGTCAGACTGCCAGCGCACCAGCGCCTCTGCGCCCTCTATTTGCCTTGAGGCAAGGCCGTATTTTGGCTGTATGTATAGCTTGAATTCGCTGTTCATAAGCGCTGATTCCATCATGTTTTCTATTCTTTTACGTTCCAAGGCGTCCTCTATTATGCTCTCATTGAAATCGCAGACCTCCATGCCGTTTTGCTTTGCAAGGCGGTGCGCGGCATTCACCTTCTCTATAGCCTCTGGTATACTGTCCTTATCAGATTTCAGCATATTGTAACGCCCCAGATGGAATTTTATATCGTAATCAAAAAAGTCTCCCATAAGAGTGGAAAAACGCCGCTTGAATCTTTTGAACAGATCGTCAGCAGAATCTTCCGGTCTGGTGCGTGCCAGCACTATAAACTCATCGCCGTTTACACGTGCAAAGGTTTCTGTATCCTCTGAAAGGCTTTGCCTTAAGGCGCTAGCCATATTTTTGAGTATTGTGTTGCCTTCGCTGTAGCCAAAGGTTTGGTTTATCAGCTTGAAACGGTCTATATCCATTTCCACAAGTGTGTAATGCTCGGAGGGGTTTTCTTCCAGCAGGCGTTTCACCTCCATGTGGAACTTTGCCATTGTATGCACGCCGGTCAGTTCGTCTGTAAAAACCACCTCTTCTATATCCTGCAAATGCCTTTTTTGCAACTTGAAAAACCATAGCATAAGCAATACGAATATAAGCGCCAGGGCAAGTGTGGATACAAGGGTAACAACTCCTATGCGGTCAGCGTAAGCGCTGATTATATCCTCCGGTACTATGGAAAATATGAACCAATCGCTTATGCCTATGGGAGAATACCGCGCCAAACGCTTTTGGCCGTATAGCTCATAAGTTGTGTTCCCGCTTTGATTGTCAAGTATATCCTGCCTTATTTTGTTTATATCAGAACCGGCAGCGAATTTGGCGTTTTCCCAATCTGTAATTATATTTGCGCCCGACGTTGTAAGGCTGTAAGCGTTTCTGGTTTCGGCTATTATATTGCCTTCACTGTCTGTTACGTAGGCATAGCCCTTGCCATTGAACGAAGATAAAAACAGATCGTTCAATTTGCTGGCAGAGAAAATTCCTATCATAACCCCCTTTGTGATGCCGTTTTTCAGCACGGGTGTTGAAATGGCTATTACCCGATCGCCATTGGGGGAGGGCAGTGGCTCACTTACTACGGTCTCACCCGAAAGCGCCCGTTCGAATATATCCCATCCGGCAAAGGGGTAAGACTCTCCTGTGTCTGAGACAGCGTTGCCATATACGTCTGAGTAGGCCATCATATCAAAGTTGCTGTTTTCCACCATATCTGCAAGTATTTCCGGAGACATCGCTTCCAGATCGCCCAAATAGGCTGCCGAGCCGGCAAGGGCCTTCATATGCAGGCTTTCATCAGTAAGCTTAGACGAAAAATTAAAGGATTGCTGCTGCATTATTTCTTCAAGCGTACTGTCCACAGAGTTGGAAGTTTCAGCCTGAATATATACATTTACCACTATTATGCCTGCAATCACAGACAAGCAGATTATTGCGGCTATAAGTGTGGTAAGCATTCTTTTCTTGGTTACTTGTTTCATTCGTCACAGACCTTTTTAATATTTTGTACCCCAAAGCCAGTAGCTTTAAAACCCGCATGTTCAGCGGAAGTACGCCTCTTGGAATGCGCACATTAAAACCGCTCAGCCGGTAGATCGCCAGTGGCGGCAAATGCCCAAAGGTTAGGTGCCGGTTTGAGTTGTGCTATGCATGGAATATTTACGTCTGCGGTATTATGATCTTGGAAAAAGCTCCCAATAAAAACAAATATACTTACAGGCCGCCGATAAACACAATAGGTGCACAATTCAAAAGCATGATCAGCCGGTCTTTTTGTTACGTATATGACCAAAACAATATGCAGTGTTTTGGAGCATAAATCCTCAATAAAGCGTTTAAGCATCACCGCAAATTTTCGGCTTTGCCAATAGTTTAAAAACCATTATGCACACAATATATATGAGCTGCTTGGGGAGCAAATATATATAATATACATCCTAATATCAACAATAATATATATGCTGTATAGTGTCAATGATATGGCCCGATAAATCACACTTTTTTCATGAAATCTTAATATATGCTTGGATTTATGTACAGTGTGTTAAGAGATAAAATTAACTAAGTGAAAATCATGGCACGCTAATGGACTGATATGGCGAATATGACATTAAAAAAGTGGCGTGCAAAATAATACTCAAATTTGAATGCGCAAATGTGAGAAAGTATGGCGCGGCATTTCCGGAAAATGATTTGTGCAAAAAGCATATGTGTAAATGCTGAGGTATCAAAGTAAATATATGCAATAAAAAAAATACAAAAAACAAAAACGCAAGACAACTTGTCTGTTTTTGAACAAACTCTAATAAAACGTATAAAGGCAAGAATAATGGACTAGTTTTTACTTTTGCAATATGTACTTGGATTTTTGGGTATAGTATAATATTTCCAAGGGGAAAGAACTCTATAATTAATGTTTATGGTTGGAGGTCTATTTTTTATGAAAAAATATGTAGCAGAATTTATTGGTACGTTTGTACTGGTATTGTTTGGCTGTGGTACAGCGGCCATCTCAGGTGGTATAACCGGTGTATCGGGTGTTTTGGCAATTGCGATGGCCTTTGGCCTGTCAATTGTGGCAATGGCATATTGCATAGGCAATATATCCGGATGCCACATAAACCCGGCAGTTTCCTTTGCAATGCTTTTAACTAAGCGAATGAGCGGCAAGGATTTTGTGGGTTATGTTATTGCGCAGGTGCTTGGCGCACTGCTGGCAAGCGCCATACTGATGCTTTTGGTCACACAAAGCGGGCTGGGCAGCATTGAAACAACGGGTCTGGGTCAAAACGGTTATGGCGAAGCTTCATTTGTGGGGCTTTCTATGGGCGGCGCACTGATTGTGGAAATAATACTTACATTTGTGTTTATAATGACCATACTTGGTGTTACTTCAAACGAAAAAATGGGATCTGTAGCGGGTATTGTTATAGGTCTTACGCTGGCTTTTGTTCACATAATGGGCATACCGCTTACCGGAACCTCAGTTAACCCCGCGCGCAGCTTGGCTCCCGCGGTATTCATGGGCGGCACGGCGCTGGAGCAGGTGTGGATGTTCATAGTTGGGCCATTGATTGGCGCGGCTTTGGCGGCAATAGTATATATTGCATGGAATAAGCAGAAAAAAGCCGAAAGTCTTTGATTTGATACTGTAGGCGCGTAAAGGCATATTTGTGCCCTGGCGGTGAAAGCCTGCAATGAATGGTATGGAAAGCGTCACGCGGCAGCAGCGCCGCTTATGACGCAGCATTTCGGGTGGGTCTTTTGGTTTGTAATAGTTTAAGCAGGGCGAGGTTTCGCCTTGCTTTTGCACTTGTAAGGTGATGCGGCGCAGCGTTTTTTAGAAGTGGGGTTCGTGCTGTGCGCATCTTTGGGGTTGCCTACAATAGTAGGTGGGACATGCAGCGAGAGGTGCTTTTATGAAATTTAAAAATATGGAGCCATGGCAAAAAAAGAAGCTGGTTTCGAACTTTTTGATTGTACTGGTGATTGGTGTAATATTTTTGAGCTACACCACAACAACACTCTATCAAGACAAGATGGGCGAGGAATACTATTGGAACAATGCGCTTACAGTGCCCTCTGATATTCAATCCGATGTTGACAAATTCAGCACAAACGCGGTGCGCGTTGAAACGGGAACATACGTTACAAATTTGAAGGAAGTAAACCTCAAGGGTTCAAACTTCAGAGTTTCTTTTTTATTGTGGTTCAAGTGGAAGGGAAATGACGATCTTGATATGAAAAACAACTTCCGCGTGTACAAGGGCTACATGAACAAAATGGAAGTGATAAAGGATGAGAAGGTTGGAGATATGAATTACCAGCAGGTGCGCTGTGACGTGACGGTGACCAAAGAATATTGGACGGTGCGTTTCCCGCTTGAGAGCCACCAGCTGCGTGTGTATGTAGAGTCGAATTATTTGGTGGATGAGGTGCTGCTGATTCCGGATACTGAGGCGAGCGGCATCAACCCAAATCTGGGTATAGCGGGGTATGAAATAGACCGCCATGCCACAGGCTCTTATGCAATAAGGTACAATACAAATTTCAGTGATCCCAAATTGCCGGAAGATGGCAATCAAGTAAGCAGCGAGCACGTTACCGCGCTCCAGATAAACCGTACAGATGCGGGGCTTTATATAAAATGTATAGTAGCGTTAGTGGGTACGCTTACCTGGGTGCTTATAACGCTTTATATCTGCACCTATCATTATGTGGATCCGCTTTCCATGATACCCGCGGCTTTGTTTGGTACTGTTGCGAACGTTATGGTGGGCGCAAACCTGCTGCCGGATGCCTTGCAGGCAGGTCTTGTTGAGTATGTGAACTTCTGGGGCGTATCTATGATACTTATGGCGGCGGTGGTAATAATAAATATAAACCGCATACGTAAAAAGTTTGAGGACAAGGATTTTTCCAAGACCTACGGCAGGGTGATGTTTTTCACGTTGCTGACATACGTGCTGGCGGGAAATATATTGATGCCGATCTGCGCATTCATGTTTTAGCAGGGTGAGGACATGCTGAGAGAAGGTATTTACCGAATAGTAAGACGGGCGGACGATGGCGATACTGCAAGCAAGGTATATGATGTACTTATCATGCTGGCGGCAATTGTTAGTATGGTTCCGCTCATGTTCAAGCAGAGCAATGAAATACTTGATACAATAGACGTTATTACTGTATATGTACTCTTTATGGATTATATATTCCATTGGGCAACATACGATTATTTGAGCCGTTGGAAGGGACCTAAGGCGTTTGTGCTCTACCCCTTCATGCCCATGTCTATAATCAATCTGGTTTCGCTACTGCCTTCTATGGGGCTGCTGGGGCAGGCCTGGCGCATATTGCGACTGCTGCGCATATTCAAGCTGTTTCAATATTCCAAAAGTCTCAGCTATATTTCAAGCGCCTTCAAAAAAGAGTGGAGAACGCTCAGCTCCGTGCTTATAATAGCTGTGGGATACATATTCGTTTCGGCTCTGGCAATGTTTGTGTATGAGCCGGATACCTTTGGCAACTTTTTCGACGCGCTATATTGGGCTACCACCGCGCTTACCACGGTGGGCTATGGAGATGTTTATCCCGTTTCTGAGGTGGGCAAGCTCATAAGCATGTGCTCCTCGCTGTTTGGTGTGGCTGTTATTGCCCTGCCTGCCGGTATTATAACCGCCAGCTTTGTGGAGGAGATAAACCGTGACAAAGAGGAAAGGCAAAATAAGGGAGAAGCTGTTCCTCAAGACGAATCTGTACTGGAGCGTATAATAGAGATAGACAAAAAGGAGGTGGCGGACGAAAATGAACACTAAATGGCGTTATATAATAGTGATTGCTATATGCATAGTGCTTAACGAACTGCTGGGTTCGCTCGCAACCGCCTTCGGTTGGCCGGTTTGGCTGGACGTTAGCGGCACAGCTACAGCGGCGCTTGTGCTGGAGCCTGCCGCAGGATTGCTGGTGGGGCTGGTGAATAATTTTTACATAGCTATAGGCAAGGGAGATGCAAGTACGCTTATATACTATTCTGTTAGCGCGGCTGTTGCTGTTATAGTGGGCGTAAATATGCGGCGCAAGGGAAAGTCTATGGCGTACAGGATAGGCACCACAATTGTTTTGGTAATAGTTGTCTCAACGGTGCTGTCTGCGCTGACCACTATATGGCGCACGGGCGGAGTGCCTGATTCGGTGTGGGAAATAAACTACTATAATATGGCCTTGGGCTTGAATATTCCGTCTGCATTGGCCTGCTTCTTTGGCGTGCTTGTGGTTAAGGTGTATGATACGCTTGTAACCGCGCTGCTTGTGGCTATAGTATACTTTGCATTGCCGCGTGCGCTTAAACGACCGCGTGAGGAAGAGCTTGCCGCCAGCCGCGAAACGGAATGAATATATAGCTTTATGTAAACAAGTAAAAGCTGCGCTTAAAAGCGCGGCTTTTTTA
>CAYXBW010000124.1:0-6732 GCA_964463305.1 uncultured Christensenella sp.
GGTGTGGGTGTCACCGTGGGTGAAGGCGTAGGTGTGGGTGTCACCGTGGGTGAAGGCGTGGGCACAGGTGACGCCGTGGGAGTGGGCGCGGGCGAAGGCGTAGGCTTGGGCGTAGGTTCGCTCGTGGGAGTGGGCTTGGGCGTAGGCTCGCTTGTGGGTGTAGGCGTTGGCTCCGGCGCAGGCGTGGCCGTGGGCGATGGCGCAGGCGTAGGTGCCGGTGCCGGCGCAGGTGTAGGCTCTGCGGGTGCAGGC
Source organism: uncultured Christensenella sp. (assembly GCA_964463305.1). GTDB lineage: Bacteria > Bacillota > Clostridia > Christensenellales > Christensenellaceae > UBA5399. The sequence continues at coordinate 253 of CAYXBW010000124.1, forward strand.
GTGGGAACATTTTGTGATTGCTGCTGCGCATTGCCGTTACCGTTCTGTTCTGCTTTTACTGGTGCGGGCGAAGGGGTAGGCTCCGCCTGATAGTTGTTTTCTTTAAATTTATTCAAATTGTCAACAATATCATTGCCTATTGTGTTTGGCCTGTCTTTAGATATCTTAATAACGGTGTCAACTATGGCGGGAGGGAGCTTTTGCACATCAACAGGCTCGTTGCTTGAGGTTATCACGCCTTTTTGCACGTTCTCCAATACAACTGCGCTCTGCCCGGCCGTTATAAGGGCAGATTCCTGTGTTTTGCTTCCGTCGCTTGTAAGCGGCTGCACGTTTACCGCACCGTCAAAAACGTTAACGGTCACTTCACCGTCATCATTTTCGCCCGGCACATAGCTAACGGAAAATACCGTGCCGCGTACAGACATAGTAGATTTTGGCGTAGAAACGTCATACATGGAATCTTTATTGAGCTTTGCGGTTATATTTGAAAGCACGGTGCCGGACACCAGCCTTACTTCTGTTTTGCTGTCTCTGTCTGTACCCGTGGCAAGCAGCTCTATGCTTGTGTTTTCATCCAATGTTACAAATTTGTCTTCATCAAGCTGCAATGTAAGCGTACCGCCTGCTGCCACAGCCAGCTTATCTCCGTTTTGCAGCTTCATATCCTGAAAAGCCTCTATATCGCCCTTGCTTTCACGTGTTACAGAAGCACTGCCGCTTATTTCGTATACTGTAATTATTCTGGCCTGTGCGTCTTCTATGCTTTCACCGTCTGAAGCGGGCAGGGGAGCATCTGAGATCGCCATTAGCTCGCCGGTTACCGGCTCTGCGGCTGCATCTGCCGCAGGCTCCGCCATGCCTTGCTCAGGCACAGCCTGAAGCGACGTAGCAGGCGCGCATGCCGCCACACAGAAAACCATTGCTATCATTATTACCAACATAAACCGTTTCATTTTTAAGTCTCCTATATAATACCCTTGCATTCCAAATATTCAAAACACTTTTTTTGCTCTTTTAAGCCGGATACCTCTATCAATATAGTGGGGGATACCACATTATATTCTGCCAGGGCATCAAATACCTCGTCAAAGGCTATTGTTCCTTCACCCAGCGGAAGATGACCGTCTGCAACCCTGTCATTGTCGTTCATGTGCATATGCTTTATATGCGGTGCCAGCGCAGCTATCCATTGCCTTATGGGAACGGGGGAAAGGTGCGCGTGCGCAATGTCCAGGCATACTCCAAAACGGGCGTATTCACTCAGCTCTCCCGCCAGCCGCTGCAGCAAATCTGGCTCAAGATCAAACATATTTTCTATATATATATCCACATCAGAATATTCGCCCATCATATCTATCCAAAATTTGCGGTTGTCCTCCACCCAGGCATCCATATAAGATCTCACACGAAAGGTGGGTATGTAATTTGTATGAAAAACCACTCCGCGCGCACCAAGCCGCTGTGCTATGCCAATACTCTGCCGCACTCTAAGCTCGCTCACCTCGCGTATTTTAGGATCGGAGCTGAAAATGGTAACATCATAAAATGCCCCATGCACAATAGATTTTTCCACATTGGGAAGCTGGGCGGCGCGTTGCTCCAGCACATCCAGCCCCGATCTGTTGTCAAGCAGCGCTCCTGATACAAAATCTCCAAATTCAAAGGCGCAGCCATATTTTTTTGCCATATCGGCACTGCCCGAAATATCTTCCAGACAGGGCACCATCATAAATCTACTCATCTTCCGTAAACCCCAACAATTCATAAATCAATATTTCACGGCTCTTACCCTTTAGCGGTATAGCGCCAACCTCTCTTGCCATCACACGTTCTTTTATTATGCTGTAGAAGGCCTCGCTCATAAGTATCTGAGAGGGTGCGGCCTTGCTTTCAAGGCGGGCGGCCGTATTTACCGTATCGCCAATTGCCGTATAGTCCATTCGTATCTTGCAGCCTATGTTTCCCACAATGGCCTCGCCGCAGTTCAGCCCTATGCCAAATGCCACACGTTCACCGTGGTTTTTATAAAGCCTTTCCTCAAGCTCCTTTGCACCGGAAACTATATCAAGAGCCGTTTGCGCCGCCTTAAAAACATAATCTTCAAGGTCAAAGGGAGCGTTGAATATGGCCATTGTAGCATCCCCAATAAACTTATCCAGAGTACCGCTGTTTTTAAATATGGCCTCTGTTGTAAGATTGAGGTAGGAATTGAGCACCTCCACGACCTCTTCAGGTGCCAGCCGCTCAGACATGGGGGTAAACCCGCGTATATCCACAAACATAACGGCTATATCTTTGTTTTCACCGCCCAGCTCTATATCATAACGGCCCTCTTTTACTATTTCCTCCACCACCTGCGGCGCAACATACTTTTTAAAAGCGTTCGTCACCCGCTTGCGCTGTGCGCTTTCATTTATATAGCCCAGTACCAGCGTAACAATGTATATTGCAATAGCCGCAAGGGGCAGGTATACAAGATTTATTACATAACCGCTACGGTATAACAATATGCCAATCAATATGTTGGCGCTTATTGTGCCCGCCAGAAGCAGCGCTGAAAGCCACGCTTTTTTTATGCGGCGAAACGCTATGTAAAGCAGCGCAGCCGCGAGGCTGTATATTATTGCTGTAATAAACGGGTCTGCAGAGAGCACGTACATGCCGTCCAGCATGGCCTGTATTATGTTGGCATGTATCTCCACGCCATACATTTGCTCTGCCTTATCTATTGGCACGTAGTATGCGTCCTGCAAGCCGGGAGCGTACGCGCCCACCAGCACCATGCACCCGTCAAACAAACGGGGATCTATACTTCCATCCAACACATCTATTAAAGAGACGGCCTCAAAATCTCCAGGGTACCCGGCAAAGGGAATGTTCCATCTGCCGTAGCTGTCCACTCCGGGCATCACCGGCGTTATGCCAAGCTGCCGCGCATAGGCCATGTAGCAGGCCGCCGCGAAGTTGTACAGCGTTTCGCCCTCAAAATCCACGCTCAACGTGCTCTTGCGCACTATTCCGTCACTGTCCGCGCCCATATTCGCAAAGCCAGAGACCGCTGCCGCGTCAAGAGCGGGGTAGGGGGTCTCCAGCATTTTGGGCTTCAAATTATCAAGGTAGGCCGCACCGTTTTGCCCCACCATAAGCTCTTCACCAAAAACTATATGGGAGGCAACGCACACATTTCCGTGCTGCTCCGCGCTTTTTGCAAAAGCCGCGTCTCCATCCGCCGCTATATCTCCAAACATCATTATATCAAAGCCTATAGCAGCCGGCTTGGCCTGCTTTTGCATAAGCCTCTGTATAAGATCGGCATATATCTGCCTGTCCCAGCTCCCAAAGGGGCCAAGCGCGGCAAGCGTTTTTTCATCTATAGCAATTATTTTTATATCATTCTCTATTGCTCTGGGAGATTGATACAGCCTGTCTGTAAGCATATTATCTAGCGGTTTTAAAGCTCCGCTCATAAAAATCAGGCAACAGACAAAAAATATGGCGGCAGCAATTACCGCCTCCTTAACTGCAAACTTTTTCATCCGGCTGCTCCCAAATATTGCTCATAGCCAGAAGCTCCACAATGTCGCCGTTCAGCTTTCCGGCTTCCGCCATTTTTCTCAGCTCGCCCATGGATTCTTCTATGGTAAGCGCACGCTTGTATGGCCTGTCGTTTGCGGTCATTGCTTCAAATATATCCAGCACCGTCAAAAGCTGCGCCTCATATGGTATTTCCTTGCCGCGCAGCTTGTGGGGGTAGCCCGTGCCGTCTAAAAATTCGTGGTGCATACCCGCGTATTGCGGAACGTTTTTAAACTGTCTGCTGAATTTTATATTATTCAAGAATTCTTCTGTTTTTATGGCATGCTCATTCATTATAACGCGCTCTTCCGGCGTGAGCCTGCCCGGCTTGTTTATTATTTCAACGGGCGTTGTTATTTTGCCCACGTCATGAAGCCAAGCCGCCATGCATATTTGCTCCTCGCGATCCGCATCAAAAAATTGATCCGTTTTTCCCTCTTTGTACATTTTGTTTACAAAGGGCAAAAACTTGCGAAGCAAGGTGACCAAATTGCAGGTGTGATGGGTATTGTATGGACTGCGCGCGTCTATAGCGGAAGTCATAACCTTTACAAATGAATAAAACAGGTCGTTTATCTCTTTTAAAAACTGTACGTTGGCAAGCGTTATGGCAGACTGCGAAGCAAGCGAATGAACAACGGGGATGTACTCCTCGCCAAATGGTACTATTTCGCCATTCTCATCCTGCGCGTTTATAAGCTGCACCACGCCAATTATTTCATCTTCTATATTTATAAGAGGAACAACCAGCATAGATTTTGTGCGGTAACCCGTCACGCGGTCATACCGCTTTGGGCCGGTGAAATCAAATTCATCACTGTTGTATACGTCAGGTATATTCACAATCTTTTTTTTGAGCGCGGAATATGCGCACACGTTTTCCGGTTCAAGCGGAACGGGGGCCCATTCGCTGCCATCCACAACAAAAGTATGCATAGTTTCATTCTGTATTATTTTAAAATACAGCATATCTTTATATAACAAATAAATGGTGCCCGCGTCAGCACGCGTTATTCGTCTTATCTCAGTTAATATTATATCTAAAAGCTTTTCTGTATTCCGTTCAGAGCTAAGCATTATTCCAATGTTAAGAATCCGCTCAACATCTATATCCACACCCATAGCTGCCTCCAATATACAATTGTACCCCAATATAGTCTTAATATAAATATAACATAAAATAGTTAAATGTAAACAGGAAATGCGCACATTTATGGGCTGAATAATACACAAAATATTAAAAAGATGACTATAATTTAAAATGATTGCCATTCACTTCAAATAGTAGACCCATTTAGAATACTCTTCATAATGCTTGCTGCACCGGAAAGTGCAAATAGGCATATATTGCAATGGTATTTGTAATAATTAATACATAATACGACAAAAAATATACGTATATCTTCATACCAAACAACAACTTTAATATAATCTATTTTTGGGTTATAATAATAAAAAACACATAAGTATGAGGTGATATGATACAAAATGGCTACCTTTAAAACCGGATTCATAGGCTGCGGAAATATGGCGTCTGCCATAATAAACGGTATATTAAATCAAAATGCGCTTAAGGCTTCAGATATATATGTTTACGATATAGACGATAGCAAGTGCGCCGCGTTCGGCGGGGTTAACGTGTGCGCTTCTATAGGCGAGCTGGCGGAGCAGGCGCAGGTGATATTCCTTTGCGTAAAGCCAAACGTTGTTGAGGCGGCCTGCGGCGAGATAGGCGAACGGGGCAGAGCGGTGATCTCCATTGCGGCGGGCGTTAAGGCGGAGAAAATTTCCGCGCTGCTTCCAGATGGCACCCGCGTGATGCGCATAATGCCCAACACCCCCATGATGCTGGGGCAGGGGGCAATAAGCATTCAAACGCCGTGCGGCCTTACGGAGGCGGAAAAAGATTTCGTTTACGGTATATTGGGCGGTTTGGGGATGCTGGCCGAGGTGCGCGCGCAGGATATGGATGCTGTCACGGGCATCTCTGGCAGCGGACCTGCGTATGTATATCTCTTCATAGACGCAGTAGCCGCGGCGGGCGAGGCGAACGGTCTAAGCCGAGAGACCGCGCTGGAGCTTGCCGCAAAAACATTTGAGGGAGCCTGCGCCATGCTGCGCTCTGCCGGTAAAACGCCGCAGCAGCTCATAAAAGACGTATGTTCTCCGGGCGGTACAACGCTGGAGGCCATGAAGGTTTTTGAGGAGCGAAATATACGCGGCATAATAGGCGAGGCGGTGGATGCCTGCGTAAAACGTTCTAAGGAGCTTTCTGAGTGAATAAACTTAAAGACGTAATGATATACAGTGATGGTGCCTGCTCATACAACCCGGGGCCGGGCGGCTGGGCCTGCGTACTGCGTTACAAGGGCAACCAAAAAGAGCTTTCGGGCTTTGTGCCGGAAACCACAAACAACCGCATGGAGCTTACCGCCGCCATGCAGGGGCTTTTGGCATTGCGTGAAAAATGCAATGTTTCCATATATACAGACAGCGCATACATACACAACGCCTTTGAAAAGGGGTGGATAATAGCCTGGCAAAACAACGGCTGGAAAACGGCGGCAAAAAAGCCGGTGGAAAATCAAGACCTTTGGAAGGAAATATTGAACCTCACAAAAAATCACAATGTAAAATGGTACAAGGTCAAAGGTCACGCAAATGACGAGCTAAACAACCTCTGTGACAAGCTGGCACGTGAGCAGATAAAGAAAAATATTTGAGCTTGGATAACAAAATGGCAGCCCGCAATGATTTTTGAGGTTGTCATTTTTGCATTGTGGATATAGAAATACAGTGCAAACAATATAAAAACTATTCGCAAAAGTTGATTGAGATATAGTTGATTGAATAATAGAAAATAGTGTGATAATATGGGGAGTATAGCAACAGAGCGATATA
>CAYXBW010000125.1:0-6608 GCA_964463305.1 uncultured Christensenella sp.
CGTGTGAATATACCCGCCATAGTTATATCCGGCGGCCCCATGCTGGCGGGCAGGGTGGATGGTTCAAAAACCAGCCTCAGCAGCATGTTTGAGGCGGTGGGTGCACACAGCGCGGGCAAGATGACGGATGCCGAGCTTACCTGCTTTGAGCAGCATGCCTGCCCAAGCTGCGGAAGCTGCTCCGGCATGTATACCGCCAATTCCATGAACTGCCTGTCTGAGGCGGTGGGAATGGCGCTTCCCGGCAACGGCACCATACCGGCTGTTTACTCTGCGCGCACCGCGCTTGCCAAAAAAGCGGGTATGCAGATCATGAAGCTGGTGGAAGCCGATATAAAGCCAAAGGACATAATGACGCAAACGGCATTCAAAAACGCGCTGGCTGTTGATATGGCGCTGGGTTGCAGCACAAACAGTATGCTGCATCTGCCCGCAATAGCGCACGAATGCGGAATAGCAATAGATCTGCACGAGGTGAACCGCATAAGCGAAAAAACGCCCAACCTCTGCCACCTTGCTCCGGCGGGGCACCACTATATAGAGGAGCTGAACGAGGCGGGCGGCGTAAGCGCGGTGATGGAGCAGCTTAGAAAAATTGGCGTGCTCTTAGACAACAAAACGGTGGAGGGAACGGTTTTTGCCCGTGTGAGCGGCGCGGAAATAACGGGTGAGGTGATACGTCCGGCGGCGGATCCCTATTCCAAAACGGGCGGCATAGCCGTATTGTTCGGCAACATTGCCCAAAACGGCTGCGTTGTGAAGCGTTCTGCCGTGGCGGCTGAAATGCTGAAGCACAGCGGGCCTGCGCGTGTATTTGACAGCGAGGAGGCCGCCACCGCCTGCATAATGGCGGGCGGCATAAAAAAGGGCGACGTGGTTGTGATACGCTACGAGGGTCCCAAGGGCGGCCCGGGTATGCGGGAAATGCTTGTCCCCACTTCCGCGCTGGCGGGCATGGGTCTTGATAAGGACGTTGCGCTCATAACGGACGGAAGGTTTTCCGGTGCGTCGCGCGGCGCGTCCATAGGCCACGTTTCACCGGAGGCGGCTGCGGGCGGCGTGATAGCGCTTGTGCAGGAGGGAGACACCATAGAGATAGACATCGAAAATTACAGCATAAATCTGGCCGTGAGCGAGGAAGAGCTAAAGGGGCGGAGCGCAAACCCGCCGCAAAACACAGTTACTGGCTGGCTCAAGCGCTATTCCAAAATGGTTACCAGCGCAGACAAGGGCGCGGTGCTGGAGGATTGACGGCAGCGCCGCCAATTTTATCCGAAAATACAGTATGTACAATGAAAAAGCTCGCCTTATAGACAGGCAAAAAATTCGCCGAGGCGATATAATGATTGTGAATTGTAGGTCTTAAATTAGAAAGGAAAGGATTTTTGCCATGAAAACAGTAAAAATTTTCGATACCACGCTGCGCGACGGGGAACAGTCTCCCGGTTGCAGCATGAACTTGAACGAGAAGATAGAGATCGCCCGGCAACTGGAAAACATGAAGGTGGACGTTATAGAGGCGGGCTTTGCCATATCCTCTCCGGGAGATTTTGAGAGCGTAAAGATGATAGCGGATACCGTAAAGGATTCCACCGTGGCGTCTCTCTCAAGAGCTGTCAAAAAGGACATAGACGCTTCATTTGATGCATTAAAGGGCGCGGCTTCCCCGCGTATACACTTGTTTTTGGCCACCTCGCCGCTGCACATGGAATATAAGCTGAAGATGACGGGCGAGCAGGTGCTGGAGAAGATAAAGGAATCCGTGACCTACGCCAAATCATTGATGAGCGATATAGAATTTTCGGCGGAGGATGCCACCCGCAGTGACCGCGAGTTTTTGGCAAAGGCTGTGAAAGCGGCGATAGACGCGGGCGCGACCACGGTAAATATTCCTGACACGGTGGGCTATGCGCTGCCGCAGGAAATGTTTGAGCTCATAAAATATTTGAAGGAAAACGTGGACGGTATAGACGATATAGATATATCCGTACACTGCCATGATGATCTGGGAATGGGCGTGGCAAACTCTTTAAATGCCGTTTTGGGCGGAGCCACGCAGGTGGAATGCACCATAAACGGCATAGGCGAGCGCGCGGGCAACGCTTCTTTGGAAGAGGTGGTAATGGCCATAAACACGCGCAAGCACATGTTTGAGGCAACAACAAATATAGACACGAAGCAGATATACCGTACCTCCCGCCTGCTTTCCAAAACAATCGGCGTTTCCATTCCGCCAAACAAGGCAATAGTGGGGGCGAACGCCTTTGCGCATGAGAGCGGCATACATCAGCACGGCGTGCTGGCAAAGCGCGAGACCTACGAAATAATGACTCCAGAGAGCGTGGGGCTGTCCAAAAACAAAATGGTGCTGGGCAAGCATTCCGGCCGCCACGCCTTCGACGATTTTTTGAAGGAGCTGGGCTACCGCCTGAGTCAGGAAGAGCTGGACACTGCCTTCGTGCAGTTCAAGGATCTGTGTGACAAGAAAAAAGAGGTAACGGAGTTTGATATCGAGGCGCTGGTTTCCCAGAAGTCGGCCAAGGTAACAGAGCATTACAAATTCAAACAGTTTGTTATAAACACTGGCAACAGCATATACAACACTGCCAGTGTGGTGCTGGAGGATATGGACGGTAAGGAGCACGCGCAGGTGGCCTTTGGCGATGGCCCTGTGGATGCGGCAATACAGGCCATAAACGGCATAGTGAATATGCAGGTATCGCTTGGCAACTACAAAATAAACTCTGTTGGCCACGGTGAGGACGCGCTGGGCGAGGTTGTTGTAAAGGTGTCGGACGGCAAGCGAACGGTCACCGGACGCGGTCTGTCCACAAACATTATTGAATCTTCCATACTGGCATATGTTAACGGTATAAACAAGCTGATGGGATAGCGCGCTTGGCACTGAGCGCCAAGCGCAATGCACAATTAAAAATGCACAATGCACAATGAATGAGTCCGCTGCGCGGACGAATTTACAAATCAATCGCCGTAGGCGATACAATAATTGTGCATTGTGAATTAAAAAGAAAGGGTTTCCATGAAAAAAATAAGCGTATTCGATTCAACATTGCGTGACGGTATGCAGGCAGAGGGCATAGCCTTCTCCGTGGAGGACAAGCTGAATATAGCACATGCGCTGGATGAGCTGGGCATACATTATGTGGAGGCGGGAAATCCGGGATCAAACCCTAAAGATATGGAGTTTTTTCGCCGCATAAAGGAGGCTCCGCTTAAAAAAGCTATGCTATGCGCCTTTGGCAGCACCCGCCGCAAAGACATAAAGCCTGAAGAGGATGCAAATCTGGCTTCGCTGCTCTCGGCGGATACGCCTGCCGTAAGCATATTTGGCAAGTGCTGGGATCTGCATGTGGAAAAGGTCATAAACACCACGCTGGATGAAAATCTGCGCATGATAGAGGACACCATAGCCTATATGAAGGCGCACGGCAAGGAAACCATATTTGACGCGGAGCACTTTTTTGACGGCTACAAGGCCAATCCCGCTTACGCTATGGATGCTCTTGCGGCGGCTGTAAAGGGTGGCGCTGACGCTATTTGCCTGTGCGATACTAATGGCGGCACCTACCCAACAGATATTTTTGATATAACCAAAGCCGTTGTTACGCGCTTTGCGAATGCTGTGGTGGGCATACACTGTCACGAGGACACGGGCATGGCAACGGCGCAATCGCTTTTTGCGGTGGACGCGGGCGCCACGCAGGTGCAGGGTACTTTCATAGGCTTTGGGGAGCGCTGCGGCAACGCAAACCTCTCCACCATAATTGCCGATCTGCAATTGAAGCGGGGCGTGCATTGCCTGAGCGAGGAAAAGCTGGCTCTGCTCACCGAAACGGCGCGCAGGATAGCGGATATAGCCAACAAATGGCTGCCCTCCTCCATGCCTTACGTGGGTTCCTCTGCCTTTGCGCATAAGGGGGGCATGCACATAGACGGCGTAAAAAAGGTAAGCGAGAGCTTTGAGCACATAACGCCGGAGGCCGTGGGAAATTCGCGCCGCTATCTTATGAGCGAGGTTTCCGGCAAATCTATGCTTATAAAGCTGGCGCAAAAGGTTGATCCGTCCATAACGCCTAAAGACCCCGTTCTGGCGGAAATGGTTGCGGAGCTAAAGCAACGGGAATATAATGGATATCAATACGAAGCGGCGGAGGAGAGCTTTGAATTGCTGGTGCGGCATATGCTGGGCAGGCGGGAAGAGTTTTACGAGCTGGATTATTTCAAAATAATAAGCGAGCAGCCCTCTGAGGGAAAGGAGAACCCGGCTTCCGCCATAGTGAAGGTACGTGTGGGCGGAGAGAGCCGCATAACTGCTGCGGAGGGCGAAGGCCCGGTGAACGCTCTTGATAAGGCGCTGAGGGGCGCGCTGGAGCAGTTTTACCCGCAGCTTGGCAATATGCGTCTTACAGACTATAAGGTGCGTGTGCTGGAAGGCTCTGACGCTACGGCCTCCAAGGTGCGCGTGCTTATAGAATCATCGGATGGCGCCAAAAGCTGGAATACCGTGGGCGTTTCCACAGACATAATTGGCGCCAGCTTCAAGGCATTGGGAGATTCCATAGAATATATGCTCACCACAGGCTGACAGATAGTATGCGCCCGCCCGGCTACGGCAATAGAGGCGGGGTTTAATAAAGAGAGACAATAAGAGAGTAAAAATTTTTTTCACATATGAAGGGAGAACCCAAAAATGGGAATGACGATGACGCAAAAGATATTGGCGGCGCACGCGGGGCTGGAGAGCGTTTACGCGGGGCAGCTGATATCCATAAAGCTGGATATGGTGCTGGCGAACGACATAACGGCGCCCGTTGCCATAAATGAATTTAATAAGACAGGGCGCGAGGTTTTTGACAACAACAAAATTGCGCTGGTAATGGATCATTTTACGCCAAATAAAGATATAAAGGCGGCGGAACAGTGCAAATTTGTACGAGAGTTTGCGCGTAAGCACGGCATAGTGAATTTTTATGATGTGGGCGAAATGGGTATAGAGCACGCGCTGCTGCCCGAAAAGGGGCTGGTGGTAGCGGGCGAGGCCGTTATTGGCGCAGATTCGCACACCTGCACCTACGGCGCGCTGGGGGCTTTTTCCACCGGCGTTGGCTCCACAGATATGGCGGCGGCGATGGCAACGGGTAAGGTGTGGCTGAAGGTACCGCCCGCCATAAGATTCAACCTCAAGGGTGAGCTGAATAAATACGTGAGCGGCAAGGATGTTATACTGCACATAATAGGGCTGATAGGCGTGGACGGCGCGCTGTATAAATCTATGGAGTTTGGCGGCACCGGTCTTGCCTCGCTCACTATGGACGACCGCCTTTGCATGGCAAATATGGCAATAGAGGCGGGCGGCAAAAACGGTATATTTGAGGTGGATGATGCCACTATGGAATATATCCGCCAGCGCACTGAGCGCCCCTTCAAAATATACGCGCCGGATGAGGATGCAGTCTATGAGCAGGTGATAGACATAAATCTGTCAGAGCTTCGTTCCACGGTGTCCTTTCCCCATCTTCCGGACAACACGCGTGTGGTAGAGGATATGACGGAGGATGTAAAAATAGATCAGGTAGTTATAGGCTCCTGCACAAACGGGCGCATAAGCGACCTGCGGGCGGCTGCAGATATACTGGTGGGCAAAAAGGTTGCGCGTGACGTGCGTGTAATAATATTCCCCGCCACACAAAAAATATACCTGCAGGCTTTGGAAGAGGGGCTTATAAAGATATTCATAAATGCGGGCTGCGCCGTTTCCACGCCCACCTGCGGGCCATGCCTGGGCGGCCACTGCGGCATACTGGCAGAGGGAGAGCGCTGCGTTGCCACCACAAACCGAAACTTTGTGGGCAGGATGGGCCACGTGAAGTCTGAGGTATATCTGGCCAGCCCGGAGGTTGCCGCCGCAAGCGCGCTGATGGGCAAAATAGCCACCCCCTACGATCTTTGATGCGCGAAAGGAGATAGCTTAAATTGGATACAAAAGTTATAGGAAGAGTTTTTAAATATGGAGATAATGTGGATACGGACGTTATAATACCCGCGCGTTACCTCAACACAACAGATGAAAAAGAGCTGGCCTCACACTGCATGGAGGATATAGACGCGGGCTTTGTGAGCAACGTGAAGCCGGGAGATATAATTGTGGCGAACAAAAACTTTGGCTGCGGTTCTTCAAGGGAGCACGCGCCCATAGCCATAAAGGCGGCGGGCATAAGCTGCGTAATAGCGGAAAGCTTTGCGCGTATATTTTACCGCAACGCCATAAACATTGGTCTGCCCATAATGGAGTGCGAGGAGGCCGCAAGGGAGATAAAGAGCAACGATGAGCTGGAGGTGGATTTCACCACTGGTGTTATAAAAAACCTTTCCAACGGCAAGGAATACCGCTCTCAGCCCTTTCCCGCCTTCATACAGGACATAATAGAAAGCGGCGGACTTATAGCGGCGGTGAAACAAAACAAGCTTTGATACAGAGCCTGAGCTAGTGCACCCGCGCTAAGCGATGCATTTGATCAACTTGCTGCGCGCCGGTTTGGTATATCACGCATAACCGGATCTGCGCAAAACACTGCGAATAAAAGAGG
>CAYXBW010000126.1:0-6445 GCA_964463305.1 uncultured Christensenella sp.
ATTTTTTATAATATTTAATCAATAATTTAAAGCCTTTGGTATTTTCTGGCGTTACAAAATCTCCTGCGCTGAGATTTTGTAATACAAACAGCTGCCATTTGCTCGCACCAACATTTTACAAAAAGAGAGCGGAATATTCTAACCGCTCTCAAAGTTACTGCTATACATCGGAACCGGCTGAAACCATGTCTTTTAACCTGTGAATTTTGTCTTTTATATTTTTGATCACCTCTAAAAAAACCGTATCGTCTTTTCCGGTGGGGTCATCAAGCCCCCAATCTTCCCTATATTCACAGGGGATATTGGGGCAATCCACATTACAGCCCATTGTTATTACTATATCAACAGGCGGTATCTCTGAAAGCAGTTTGGGGTGCTGTGTTTTTTCCATATCAATATCATACTCTTGCTTTACCAGCCGCACAGCATCATTGTTTATACAGGATCTCACTTCCGTTCCCGCCGAATAACTTTCAAATACACCGTTTGCAAAATGTTTTCCCAATGCTTCGGCTATTTGCGAACGGCACGAATTATGAACACATATAAAGGCAACTTTTTTCATATCATTTTCCTCACTGAAGTAATTCTTTAAGCTTATCGCCTTTCATTTCATCTGCACTCCACGGGATCACAGCGAAAACACCATCGGCATGCTGCGCCACTCTGTTTATCCAACGAATTTCATTGTTTGCTTTTGCCGCCAAAAGTTTGTTCGTGGTTTGCGTGTGATAGAGTGAGGCATTTACAACCCACCATTTTGTGGCAATACCCGCCCGTTTCAAATCATCTTCCAGCCTAAGCGCCTCATAAACGGGTGTGGCTTCTGCCAGCACAATAATTACCACTTCCGTTTCGTCAGACCGCAAGCGCGGCAGCAGCTTTTTTACCGATTCGGGAATATCACCCTGAGTACGCTTAACCTCCCTATGGTAGCTCTGCGTGGAATCAAGCAGCAAAAGTGTGTGCCCGGTTGGCGCCGTGTCTATAACAACAATTTGATCCTCCGCCTTTTCCACAATTTCCGCAAACCTTCTAAAAACAGCAATCTCCTGTGTGCAGGGAGATCTCAGGTCTTCTTCAACGTAGGCAATATCGTCCTCATTCATTGTTTCCCGCGCCTTTTTCAATACTTCTTCCTTATATGATTTCAGCTCTGCCTGTTCATCTATATGGCTCATTGTGATAGCGGCGTTGCCATCTAAAAGAAATTTCAGATGTGCCGCGGGATCGGTAGTTGTCAAATGTACCTTTTTTCCCTTGTCTGCCAATCCTAACGCTATAGCTGCCGCTGCCGTGGTTTTTCCCACACCACCTTTCCCCATTGTAAAAATCACCTTTTTATTCGAAAAATAAAGATCGTCTATCACATTCTTCAGCTCGGGGATCTTCTCAACCGCTATCTTATCTTTTGCGGCTGCAATATTATCATGCTTAAGGAATGCTCTTATATTTTCAAGCCCCATTGTATTATATGCACGCAGTGGGATTTCAAATGCGGTCAGGGCTTTTAGTGGTTCGGGGATATGCTCAAGCGCATTTTGCTGCTTTTTGTACAGGCTTTCTGAAATTGGGTCATCGTGCTCTTGCAAAACACCGTTTATTATAAGCACCTGATTTTTAACGCCAATTTCATACAACTCCTTCGCCGCGCGCGCCGCTTCTTTAAGCGGGGTATCCTCCGGACGTGCCACAAGTACAAGCGTTGTTTTAGAAGCATCCGCAAGCGTTTCCACCGCCTCCCTGTATACCGCTTTTTTGCTTTCCAGCCCAGAAAGCTGGCCAAGGCAAGACGCGCCGTGCGTGCTTTCGCTTATAAAATTGCTCCATGCCGAGGGAAGTTGCAGCATACGCAAGGTGTGGCCTGTAGGTGCGGTGTCAAAAATTATAGTATCATACTCATTTTCTACCGTATCATCCGTAATAAAGCTAGAAAATTCATTAAAAGCCGCAATTTCCACCGTACAAGATCCTGAAAGCTGCTCTTCCATATTTGCAAGCACGGCATCCGGAAGCTTGCCCCTGTAAGGCGCAATAACACTTTCCCTATATTCCGCGGCCGCCTTTATTGGATCGAGATTTGCAACCGCAAGGCCCGGCACATCTTTTATTGGAACACCTTTATTGGTTAGCTCCGTTTCAAAAACATCCTGCAAATTAGAAGCGGGATCTGTGCTTATAAGCAGCACTCTTTTATTGTTATCTGCCAGGGTTACCGCCGCCGCGCAGGCAACGGAGGTTTTTCCCACGCCGCCTTTTCCCGTGAAAAACAAATACTTTGTTTTGATATCGGCAAGTGGATCAAATAGATTCATATATATTTTCTCTCCCATATAAAAATGTTTGTTCAGCAGCAGGGGCTGCCATCATCGCTATCACAGCAGCAGCATTCGCCGCCATCTTCATCATCTTTTTCGCTTTCTTTCAGCATATTTTCGGGAAGCTCAAGCATTTTGATGATCTCTTCATTTGTGGGGTATTTCCCCGTTATAACTATTTCGCCGTCCAGCATTACAGCCGGCAGACCTTCCGGACCTTTTTCGTTTATATACTGATTGATTACCGTGTTCGCAACAAATTCCATAGGTGCACTGTTTAGGTTGAACCGCTCAATTGCTATCCCTTCCTTTTTCAAAGCACCTACCACCGTTGATATACGGAGCAATTCAGGATCGATCGAAACACCGCAAAGCCCGGTTTCACAGCACAGAGCCGGTTCAAATATCTGCATTTTCTTCATTTCATTTACCTCTTTTTTATATTTATTTTATCTTCTGTGGTTGCGGAAACCATTTTTGTGTATTGTTTGCAATTCTAACCAGCATAAGCATAACGGGTACTTCCACAAGAACCCCCACCGTTGTTGCCAGCGCAACCGGAGAGTTTGCGCCAAACAGCGCAATGGCCACCGCCACTGCCAGCTCAAAAAAGTTTGATGCGCCTATCATTCCCGCCGGAGCTGCTATATCAAAAGGCAGTTTCAGCAGCCTGCACGCCAGATATGCTATGAAGAATATAATGAAAGTTTGTATTATGAGCGGTACTGCGATCAATAAGATGTGTACGGGATTTGCTATAATTGTTTGCCCCTGGAAAGAAAATAAAATGATAAGCGTGAGCAGCAACCCTATCACTGTAACGTTGTTGAATTTGGGAACAAATTTATTGTTGAAATATTCGGTGCCTTTTTTTCTTATCATCAAAACCCGCGTAAGTATTCCCGCTGTAAGCGGAATTACCACAAACAGTATAACCGATAAAAACAAGGTGTCCCACGGAACCTCAACATTGCTTACCCCAAGCAGAAATTTCACAATGGGCACAAATGCAAATAATATAATAAGATCATTGGTTGCCACCTGCACCACTGTATATGCAGGGTTGCCCTTTGTAAGCGTGCTCCATACAAAAACCATTGCCGTACATGGCGCCGCTCCCAAAAGCACCGCGCCCGCAAGGTAGTCCTTTCCAAGTTCCGGCGGAATAAGATCTTTAAATACAACGTAAAAAAATAATGAAGCGATGCCAAACATTGTGAAAGGCTTTATAAGCCAGTTTGTGACCCAGGTAACAAATAACCCCTTGGGGTTTTTCCCCACATTTCTGATGCTTTGAAAATCAACCTTCATCATCATTGGATAGATCATTATCCAAATAAGTATTGCAATGGGAACAGACACATTAGCGTATTCAAATTGATTCAGAAAGGCCGGAAACTGCGGTAAAAACCGGCTTATCAGAATACCTATTGCCATGCATATCACAACCCATACCGTAAGATATTTCTCAAAAAATCCAATTCCTTGATTTGCCTTCACTTTCATATCCAACTCCTTATATAGATATTTGTCTATGTGTTTTGCAAAAAAATTATTTATTGCAAATACAGTCTTTTTCTTTGCTTGTAAGCAGGTTCATAAAGCCGCTTATTTCATTTAGGCGTTCTTCACTCAACGAATAATGTGTCCATTTTCCATCTTTTCTAGGTATCACTACGCCGCTTTTGCAAAGTATTTTCATATGGTGGGAAAGTGTGGGCTGCGTTATATGAAACTTCTCAAGAATAATGCAGGCGCACAGCTCTCCGCAAGAAAGCATATCCACAATCTTAAGCCGAGTGGGTTCTGCAATAGCTTTCAAAATATTAGCGTATTCTGAGTATTCTGTCTCCATATTCATCCTCACATTGATAACCGTCTATGTATAGGTTATCACATATACGTAAAGATGTACACTGTTTTTTTGAAGGTACTTAGGGCAAGCGGCTCGTTCGATTTTTTAAAACTATCATTTTTCTTCCATTCACAAAAGCGCAGTAGGACAAGCATAGCATTTTTTGAATCTCTGACAAAGCGGACGAAGAGGCACTACCCTCTTATAAAAACGGTACCAGCTTACATTATTGCCTGAAAGTGTGCCATCCACCGTAAGCACAAAAAAGCCGCGCACCAAAACAGGTACACGGCACTTGAGCGGCATAATGCCGCTGTGTAATATAATCTGAAAAGATGCCGCTGTTCGCGAGAACAAAAGAAAAAATCGCGCACTATTATGGTACGCGACTTGTGTCCGGCTTCAAGCCGGTGGCGTTCCCGCCGCGATTCGAACGCGGGGCCTTTCGCTTAGGAGGCGAAGGTACAATTTCGAAAAAAACCCTTTAATATAGGCTTTTTTAAGTGTGAATTTTATAAAATCTTCAGTTTTTCAACACAGATTCAACACGGCGGAACATATTACCTTAAAAAAGCTTTATTTACTCTAATAAAGACACCAGCTCCTGCTCACTGATTTTTGCAAACTCAGAAACTCTTCGGATTGACAGCCCATCTTTTAACATAGACTTTGCAGCTTTTATTAGAGCGTCTTTTTCTTGCTTGCAGTATTTTTCATCGGTCACACTTTCATTAGTTGTAAATAACATACTGTCTTGACTATAGGCCATACTTGCCTTGTTTTTATGATCTACGTGAGCATATATTTTCGCTGTAGTGCTATAATCGGCATGTCCCATCCACTCCTGCACTTCTCGCATATTAAAGCCGGATTGTAACAGCATAGTAGCACAGCTATGTCTTAAATCATGAAAGCGTATTTCCTTAAGTCCGTACCGCTTTAGCATTCTTGGGAACATTGTTGTCACATACTCCGGTTTCACTATCCCGCCATCTTCATTTCTGCATACATATCCGTCCCAAACCATATCATAGCTATTTCCATAATATGCAGCATCAGCTTCCTGCTTCTCCTTCACACTAAGCAAATAATTCCGTATTGACTCACCCATTGGCAATGATCTTCTGCTGGTATCGGTTTTTAAATCTCTCATTCCAATAGGCACATTTGTTTTTAACTTCTCGTCATATATCATCAATACTTTGTTTTTTACTGTTACCATATTCGAATTGAAATCCACCGCATCCCATTTTAACCCCAAAACTTCCGAACGCCTAAAGCCAAAATAGCAAGCAATCATTATTACCGTTTCTAATTTTGTACCTTTGGAAACTTCAATTAATCTATTCATCTCATCTTTCGAATAAAATTCAGATGAATATGGCTGTGTTTTCGGTTTAGGCACATCGTCTGTGGGATTCTCAAGTATAATTCTTTTCTTAATGGCATAGCTAAAAATTGCTCGCAATAGAGTATAGTATTTAATTATCGAGTTTGTACATAGGCCAGTCGTTTTCACATACGCCAAAAAATCTTTTATATGCTTTGGCTTAACCTCATGCACCTTCAATCCCAATTTTAGAAAATACGGAGTCACTCTACGACGATTCATTTTTTGGTATTCACTGTGCGTATATTGTGCTACAGTTTCTTTTTTTGTTTCTATGTATATACTCACCATTTCCAAAAAATTCAAGTTGCTCTTTTCGCTTAACTCGACATCCTGCTTTTGAGTTGCATCAAACCCTTTCACAAAATCGTCAATCAGATATGGAATATGTATATGCCTGTCGGCAATTTTGCTTGCATTCGCTTTTAAAAAGCATTTCAGCTCAAGCACAAATTTACTTGTAAAGATAGTCGGTTGCATCATAATCAACTCATTGAGCATCTCGGCTGCACGTTTTTTATTCCCACGTTCCGGCAGATATGTATTAAACCATAACTGCTCCTCTCTTTTTCCTTGATTGTTTACCTTATTTACAGAAAGCCACCACTTTCCGTTTTTTGCTTGTACGCTGCCTGTCATATTTTTTACCTCCTCATTTTCAATTCGACAAACAACCTACTTAGAAATATCTATTTATATAATATTCTATAGTAAGCATAACCTCAAATTTTCACACTACATCAGATAATTGATAATGTTTATCTTAGGTATTCTGTACTCCCTGCCAATTTTTCTAAAAGCAATTTCGCCCTCTTTCAAAATACCATAAGCCGTTTTTTTGCTAACACCCATCATCTCCTGAAATTGCTTTATATTCACAAC
>CAYXBW010000127.1:0-6239 GCA_964463305.1 uncultured Christensenella sp.
TGAAAATCCATCATACATCCTCATAAATGGTGAAGTTGTTTTTGCCTTTGTTCTTGGTTTGGTAAAGCGCCGTGTCAGCGGCTATATAAAGCGTTTCAAAATCAGTTCCGTTGGTGGGGGCTACGGATATCCCTATGCTCATAGAGCTTTGGCATACGTGTGATTCAACGGAAAATTCGCAGAACATAGCTTTAACAACAGACTCGGCCTTTTTTTTCAGCCAGTCAAGGCTGGGTATGGGAACAAATACAACAAATTCGTCACCGCCTATACGCCCCACTATATCCTGCTCGCGAAATTGTGATTTTATCCGCTCTGCAAAGTGCGCTATTGCTCTGTCTCCAACATCGTGGCCGAAGCGGTCGTTTACCGTTTTAAAATCGTCTATATCCATTATGAAAAAAGCATACAGCGAGTGCTCGGCGCTTTCAAGTGCCGTGTTTATTAGCTCCGTGGTGGCGGTTTTGTTGTAAAGCCCGGTAAAGGTGTCTCTTCGTGCCTTTTCAGAAAGCTCTTCCTCGCGCTTTTTTTCATCGTCTATATTCTGCCGGAAAACTATTGTGCGAACTGTTTCGTCAGATTTCCAAAAAAATGTGCGTGTGTTTAGACGTACCCAGTAATATTCCTTGCCATTCCAGGAGAACGGAAAATCATAGTGCAGTGATTCACGGCCGTTAGAAAACTCTTCAAGAACATGGAAGGGATCAAACATGGCCAGATATCCTTCCGCGTAGCCCTCTTTTATATGGTTTGTGGCTATGTGGCTGAGCGCATCAGCTATATGGGTATTGGCGGGGAGGCCTAAACTCTCAAAGTATTTTCGGGCGCTTGGGTCTCCGGCGCAGTCGTTTGTTAGATCAAGTTCATACACAAGGTCGTAGAGCCCTTTTGTAGATTCTGTGAACAGGCGCTGGTACTCAGCAGTGCGCGAAAGCTCTGCGTGACGCATTTCCAAAAGCTTTAGCTGTTCCTGGTCTGCAAACACCTTTTTTATGTATCTTCCCACCAGCATAAACTGATACAGCAGGGAAATCAGAAAACAGATTTTGAACCAGAAAATACCTGTGGTGATCTGCATCCAGTTTAAAAACGCGTCTAAAACTATGCCGGTGCATATTATAGTTGCCGCTATTGTTAGCTCTTTTATTTGCGTGCCGGAGTGTTCGCGCCATTCCAATATAAACAAAACCAGCTTAACGCCAATAGTAGCAAGAAGGAGCAGCGTTATTGCGTCCCAATACTCATAGTAATCAGCAAGCCCGGTCAGCTGCGTTATAGTGGCGGTAAGCAGCAGCCCCAGCCAAATATATATGAGATATAAAAGTGCCTTGCGCTGGGTGTTTTGCATGCAGTAATAAAAATACAGTATGAGAAATACAGCTGTAAATATTATTAGGACTATATCCAAACTATTGCTGAAAATTGGATCGGGAACGTAGTAACTCTGCACATTGAAATCTGTAAAAAACCACATGCCGCTGCATATGCAAAGCATGGCAAATGCCAGCATAAGAGACATATGCTGTTTTGTGAAACGAAGCATTATATAAACGGCGATCATTGCAATGCCCATGCAAAATATAAAAAGGGAGAGAAAACTGTTGGGCATATTTCGCGTTATATTGAAAACTATAAGCGCGCCCTCATCTCCGTAATACATATCCTTGAAAAAAGTGTTGAAAGATATGATATCACGGTTTGTATATACGTTTTCAAGCTCAATAAGTATATCGTCTGTGGGCGTTATGCCGGGTGACTGGAATGAATCCCATACATTGCCGCCGGATTTCACATAGGAGGGCAGCGTGGATGCATCGCCAAAAGAATATATGCGTTCGCCATTTATATAAAAGTTTACACGCATATTTATTATGCGCAGCATTATGGAATCAGCCGGAGATATGCTTCTATCAAAATGACCTTTGAACACGAGGGAATTTTTACCTGAGGGCACGTCAAGATTGAGGTCGCTAGGCAGGGAGAACTCCTGAGAACTGCCGTTCAAAGTGTAGCTTCCGGATAGCGGCGCATGATTGAACTGGGAATCTACATTTTGATAGAGATCTGTGGAGGAACCTATCACAGCAAGCGCAGATACCGATATTATAGCAGTTAAAATTATGGCTATCAAAGCAGCCCTTAGAACTATTTTGTTTTTCAAACCCCATTATCCCCCTGTGCATGAATGCAAACCGCTGAACTGATGCCCGATGAGTATTCAGCCTCTTTGAGAACGCGGAAAAAACCGCTTTGCGTCAATTGGAGCACCCGCTACCAGGGTGGCGAAGCGGATGTGTTTTCTATACATAGCTTATTTGTATGATATCATATTATTATATATTTGTGAAATCTTGTTTTATATAGTTAAAAATCTTCGCCGCAGAATACAGCGAAGATTTTTAAAACCGGGTTATGCGTGAATGCTTAGCTTTACCGCGGAGCCTTGAGTGCGCGCAGCGCGTTCAGTACGGCAAGCAGCGTAACTCCAACGTCTGCAAATACGGCTGACCACATATCAACAAGCCCTGTTACGCCCAGCACCATGAATATAGATTTTACAGCAAGCGCAAATATTATGTTTTGCCATACTATACGCTTGGTTTTCTTGGCAATGCCTATGGCAAGCGGCGCCTTTGAGGGCTGGTCTGTCATCAGCACCACATCCGCGGCCTCTATGGCGGCATCGCTGCCTAGGCCGCCCATTGCTATGCCTACATCCGCGCGAGCCAGCACAGGCGCGTCGTTTATGCCATCACCCACAAAGGCCACACCCTTTTGCTTTGCGCAAATTTCTTCAAGCGCGTTTACCTTGTCCTGCGGCAAAAGCTCGCTCTTCACATCGTCCACACCCGCCTTTTGGGCTATGGCCTGTGCAATAGCGTGGTTGTCTCCTGTGAGCATAGCCGTTTTTATTTTCATCTCCCGCAGGCTTGCTATGGCCGCCGCCGCATCCGCCTTGAGGCTGTCTGCTATCAATATGTGCCCCATGTATATGCCGTTTTCGGCTACGTAAAGCAGAGTTCCCGCCGCGCTTGAGCCTGAGTAGGCTATTCCTTCGCGCTCCATCAGCCGTGCGCTTCCCGCCAGAACGGTTTTGCCGCCATACTCTGCTTTCACACCGTAGCCCGCTATATCCTCATAGCTGCTTATTTTGCTTTGATCCACCTTCTTGCCGTATTTTTTCAGTATGGATACGGCTATGGGGTGGGAGGAGCCGGATTCCGCTGTTGCCGCCGCAAAGAGAAGCTGCTCTTTGTTGTAACCGGGCTGCGGGGCAAGCTCTGTCACCTCGAATGCGCCCTTGGTGAGTGTGCCCGTCTTGTCGAACACTATTTCGGTCACGTTTGTGAGCGCTTCCATATAGTTTGCGCCCTTTATCAATATTCCGTTTTTGCCGGCACCGCCTATACCGCCAAAGTAGCTCAACGGTATGGCAACCACCAGCGCACAGGGGCAGGAGATGACCAGGAATAGCAGTGCGCGGTACACCCAAACGCTCCACTCACCCGTAATGAGCGAGGGGACAACAGCCACAGCCAGAGCGGCCGCACATACTATGGGCGTATAGTAGCGGGCAAATTTGGTTATAAATTTTTCTGTTTCGGCCTTGCGGCTTCCGGCGTTTTCCACTATATCAAGCACCTTTGCGGCGGTGGATTGCGCATAACCGCGAATTACCTTTGCCTTTATAAGCCCCGCGCCGTTTATGCAGCCGGCAAGTATTTCGCTGCCGGCGGAAACATCGCGCGGCATGCTCTCGCCCGTAAGAGAGCTGGTATCAAGCGTGGATACGCCCTCGGTCAAGACCGAATCCAACGGAACTCTTTCGCCCGGCTTTATTACTATGGCGTCACCAATGGCAACAGACTCCGGTGATACCCGCTCCAAAGCACCGCTGCGCTCTATATTTGCGTAGTCTGGACGCAAGTCCATCAGCTCTGTTATGGAGCGTCGGCTCTTTTCCACCGCCAGATCGCTTAGCGTTTCTCCTATTAGGTAAAACAGCATAACGGCAGTGCCCTCTGCGTAGTCGCCCAGCACGAAGGCGCCTATTGTGGCAACCGTCATAAGAAAGTTTTCATCGAAAATCTTGCCGCGCGCTATGTTTTTTGCAGCTGCGATGAGTACATTTGCGCCCAATATTATGTAGGCCGCGCCGAAGAGAACAAGCTCGCCCCACTGCGGCAGTTCAAGCGTTTTGGAGATCACCATCGCGGAGGCAAAGACCGCAATGCCTAATATCAGCCGCAGCGGATATTTTTTGAACGCGCCGGTGTGTTCGTGACCGCAGCCGCAGCCCTCCTCTTCGGCGTGGCCGTGGCTACAGCAGGGTTCTTCGTCCTCTGAGGCCGGTTCGTCCTTGTTGTGGACGTGAGCTGTGCGGGTATGTGCGCATTGTGTGGCCTCCTTGGCCTCAAGGCAGTGCGTACAGGTGCAGTTTATTGCGTGTTCGTGTGACATTTTTTATTCCTCCCATCTGTGCCGCGCGTGGTCAGCGGCCTGCTGTAAAATAAGGCTTACGTGCTCATCATCTAAACTGTAAAAAACCTGCTTGCCGTTTTTTTCGTTCTTTATCAACCCCGCGTTCTTTAGGTTCCTCAATTGGTGGGAAAGTGCGGATTGCTCCATGCCCACCTGCTCCGCTAAATGAGCCACACACATTCGCGTGCCCAGCAGTGCGCACACAATACGCAGCCGCCCCGGATCGCCCAGCATTTTGAACAGCTCCGCAATGTGCGCTTCATCGCTTTTGGCAATTATAATGTCAGATTTTTTACATTCATCTATGTGCATCATAGACCCCCTCAGTATAATATGAATATATGTACACTTGTTCATATATTCATATTATACCATGCAGCGGCCATATGTAAACCCCTTTTGCAAAATTTTTGAGCAAAATTTAAAACGACGGCTTATTCATGAAGAATACAGGCTTTGTTCACATTTCTTTTAGCCTTTTGTCAATAGCGGGTCACACAAATGATCCAAACTGTGATTGCAGGGAAAAACAAAGGTATCATATAAGCCGCAAACAAGGCTTTTGGGCATATGGAATAAAACGATTATTGCATTCAACGAGGAGGGAGATGCATGCAGAATAAAAATATTATAAGAATAGTACTGGATATAACAATGATAGTGATATTTATTTTGCTATACAACACAATGGCGACCGGCTTGCTTTTCCACGAGGCAGCGGGGCTTATAATAGTGGGAATAATAGCAATACACCTTTTGGTGAACAAAAAATGGATAGAGGCGATAGGCAGCTTTGTAAAAAACAGAGAAAAGCATAAAAAGCAGCTCTACAGGTTGGCGCTCAATATTTCGCTGATGGCGGGCACCATAATAGTATTGACTACGGGAATAATGATATCTACCTATATTTTTCCCGCGCTTAATGCAGCTACGGATGAATTGATAACGCTGCACAAGTGGACTTCATATATACTGGGCGGGGCACTTGTGTTGCATACCGTGCTGCACTGGAAATTTATTGTGTATATGGCAAGAAAACTGCTGGCGGAGGGGCGTGCGGCCGCGCTCAAAACCGCTATGGTGGGCGTGGGAGCGGTGGCGCTGGCATTGTTTGTGGTTTACAATAATGTGCTTTCTATTATAGGGAGTGGAGGGAACTATGTGATGGAGATATCAAGCGTGCCTGCTGCTAACAGCGCTGCTGTGACCCAAGAAACTGCATCGCTGCCCGTGCTTCCAAGCGAAGCATACTATGGCGCGGGAGCCGGTGCAGGAACAACGCTTCCATCAGAGGGGCAAACAGTGGAGCAGACCGGCTCTTCCTCAGAAAGCGGTGAAAATATATTGCCGGATACGCAGAGCGGGGATGTGGATGAAGCTATATCTGTACCAAGCGAACCCGCGGCAGAGCAGATAACATTGCAGGATTTCCTGCGATCCATGTTTTGCACGGCCTGCCCAAAGCAGTGCTCTCTAGCCGCGCCGCAGTGCGGAAAGAGCCGCGCGCAAATACAGCAGGCTACCGCAGAATACGAGGCTACCTACGGCGTTTCTGAATGAAAATAAATATACTTCAATCACGGTCAATCTTGAGGAATTTTATTTGGGCGGTATAATGAAATAATATGAATAAGCAACACGTCAAGGAGACTTGGGGAAAAGTGTATTTAAAAATGGCGGCACAGGCTTTACACATGAAATTATTTGATTTATAAAGGTTTTCTGAAAGTGCTGCTAATAATTTGATAAGCCGTAAC
>CAYXBW010000128.1:0-6198 GCA_964463305.1 uncultured Christensenella sp.
ACACCGATTCATGTAATTTCCAAATATTTTCATAAACGCAGATACAGCCAGAGTATATATAAGCAAAATTGGCCGATGAGTATATAAACACCGCTCTGCAAAAGTTTACAAAATATATAGTTACTCCCCTCATATCATGTGACCGGCGGGAGTTCCCTCCCGCCAACCACACACAAATATTCGCGCCCTTACTTCCGCTTCTTCCGCCTAATCAAAACAACCGTTGCAACCAATATAGAAGCAACTGCAATCACAAGCGCCCAAACCGGCAAACCATCGCGCCCGGTCTGTGCTCCACCCCCGCTGCTACCGCCCGAACCCTGCGTAGTTCCCTGCGAGATCGTTCCATCCTTATTCACAATGGTATACTGCGCTTCAGCACGCACTTCGGGCAGCTTGGTGCCGTCCGGCGCTTCCGCTGTAACTATAGCAACATTTTTTATCACGGTGCCAGCACTGCCGTCTACCGTTTCGGAAGCCGTGACCTCGCGCTTCTCACCCTTTTTCAGCTCGGGTATGAGATATTTTCCCTCGCCATCAAATGGCGCAATGCCCCTGAGCCGCTCGTCCTTGACCACTATGTTCTTGGCAGTGCCTTCGCCTGTGTTGGCAATGGTTATCGTCCATGTGACGGTATCGCCGGGCTTGGCCTGCTGCTTATCCGCCGTTTTTGTAATCAATATATTGGGCTTGGGCGCGGCTACTACCTCGTACTCAGCTTCGCCCTTCTCGTCAGGCAGCGGCTTGTCATCAGGCGTTTTTGCAGATACCACCACAACGTTTTTGATCTTAGCGCCCACATCCGCAACCACCTTTTCCGTCGCGGTAATCTCTTTTCTGCCGCCTGCTCCCAGACTTCCGATCACATAAACACCGTTTGAATCAAACGGAGCTATCCCCTTGAGCCTCTCATCCTTGACAGTAACGTCTTTAGCGGTGCCGGAGCCCTTGTTTTCTATGGTAATCGTCCACGTAACGGTATCACCGCTTAACGCCTGCGGTTTGTCCACGGTTTTTGTAACAACGATTTTAGGCTGCTGTTGCGTTACCACCTCATACTCAGCCTCGGCTTTTTCATCGGGAAGCGGCTTGTCATCGGGAGTTTTGGCGGACACTATCACAACGTTTTTAACTTTAGTGCCTGCTTCCGCAACCACTTTTTCTGACACCTGTGTCTGCTCCTTCGCGCCCGCTTTCAGTTCCTTTAGAGTATACAGCCCATCCTTGTCGAACGGTGCAAAGCCCTTTAGCCGCTCATCTTTTACCACCACATCCTTGGCAGCGCCCTCGCCTGTATTTTCTATTACAATGCTCCAAGTAACGGTATCACCCGGCTGTACCAGTTCTTTATCCACGGTTTTGGTGACAGAAATCTTCGGCATGGGCATGGCGATCACCTCATACTCCGCTTCGGCCTCATTATCGGGCAGCGGCGTGCCGTCCGGCAGTTTTGCGCTCACTATCGCCACATTCTTTATCTTTGTGCCCGCATCCGCAACCACCTGCTCTGACGATTCAATCTTAACGTTGCCGCCCGCCGCCAGCTCTCCAATGTAGTAGTTTCCGTTTTCGTCAAATGGCTTGATTCCCTTTAAACGCTCATCCTTTACCACCACGTCAAACGCGTTCATGGTGCCCTTGTTTTCTACAGTGATCGTCCATGTAACAATATCGCCATAGCTGACTTTTTCCTTATCAGCCATCTTTGTGATCTGAATATCGGGGTAACGCTTTTCGTTGGGAACCTTGACCTTGAACACGCCCGCATCACCCGACACAGTTATATTGAATTCTTCTTCGTTGATGATATATCCATCATGCGCTTTGGTCTGTTTCACGATATATCCACCAATAGCAATATCGGGCAGGGTGATATACCCGCTAACATCGGTAACACCGCTATGAACAGTTTTATTCGTAGCCGCATTGATAACATCAAATTCGCCGCCCGCTATGGGAATATCCTCGTGGTCTTTTTCGTAATTGTAGATTTCTAGCTGGCGCTTCACCAGATGATTTTTCACAGCAATGCCGTGGTTTATCATGCCGATATACTCCAAGCTTTCGGGTTGTGTAACTGAAATCTCCACAGGATATTTAGTATCGCTGGGCATATAATTCTCGTTATTGTGAATCTCTTTCACATAACATGGCACGTTAGGCATATTCTCAAACCTTACCGTGCCCTGCTCATCCGAAACCGACTTTGCCATTTGCTGATCCTGGTCGAGCAGCGTTTCGCCGTTTTTGCCCAACACTTTTTGAGCTGAGTACAGACCGAATTCAAAGCCCGCAGCCTCGTTGTAGGTATATCCCACTTCATCGGGCAGCATGGTTTCCGCCGTTTTGGTGAAATATATGTTGACCTTGCGCAATGTATTCTCTATGGTTTTTTCCACATTTACGATGGGTGTGTTCTGGTCCTGGTACACAAGCTCGAAATGTTGCTCTGTCCTATCCAGTATAACGCCATCGGGCACAGATATTTCACGCAGATAATATGCGCCCAGATACAGCGGCTTAGAAAGTGCCTTTCCCGCATTATCAGTCGTTATGGTATCCACCACCTCGCCCGCCAGCGCGCGCACCGTACCATCGGGCGTTACAATGTTATCCGCCGCAACCACCTCAAACACAGCATTCTCAAGCGCCACCGTTTTGTATACGGGTTTTAAATCTTCTATCCCTATAAACTCGTCCACCGTTTTACTCACAGTTACCGTACCCATAGCGGGTTTGTCGGGTATGCTGACACTCACTATCTCCGGCTGGCTGCCGTCCGATGATATTTCAAACGGAATATCATCTTTGTTAAGCAAATATCCATGCGGCGCTTGAGTTTCACACAGATAATATTGCCCGAACACCAGCTTGTTGGGCAGGTACACCGTGCCGCTGGTATCCGTCTGTATCTCCGTCATGGTGGCGGGCTGCGGATAAATCACCTCAAAGGTTATAGGGTTTTTGCCTGCGTCCAGCACCTGAAAAGTCGTTCCGGCAAGCGGAATGGTGCGCCCGGTTTCAGCATCCTTTTTCTCCACGCGCAGATACCGCTCCACAATGTCGTCCTGCACATAATGCCAATATTCGTGGTTATTCACTGAGACAAAACAATCGAATGGCGGTACCTTGTCGAATCCGTCCACGCCCGATGTTTCCGTCATGGTGTAGTTTCCGTAGGGCAGCAGCTTTGTTATGGCCTTGCCGTCTGCATTCGTTATTATGGTGTCGTACACCAAACTACTCGATTTCAGTGTAGCAGTGAACACCACATTTTCAAGTGGCTGCTTCACACCCTCGGGCAGTTCACCGGTTAAATCGTGGCTGGCAAACTTGCCAATGCTTATTTTTCCCTTTATGACGTAGCTTTTCACCGTGCCGTAGCTGTCTACAATGGGTGTGTACATATCCTTGTAGGGAATATTTACCGTAACGGCGGGATTGTTAGGGTCGGGCGGCAGGTAACCCGTGGGCGTGCCCGTTTCCACCACATCGTAAGCGCCCAGCGGCAGCACCGCGCTCTTGACCGTGCGGCTGTCGGGCAAAGTCGTGAGGTTGGCGGCTTTAACGTTCGCCTTATACAGCTCGTATCTAGCGCCGTTTAGAATAGCATCACCCTGCGGCGTTGTGCCCGTTTCCCTGTCTTGACGCTCGATTGTAACAGTGCCCTTTGCCTTTATGTTTTCTATGCTGACCGAATATCGCGGCGTTCCATACACACCTGAGACTTTGCGAATAGTGTCCTCATGTGTGCCGTTTTTACCCAGCACATAGGGTGCGGGTACAAAGGTTTCTTTAACTATGTAATCCCCCAGCAGCACGGGCGCAAACTCGGCTCTGCCACTGCCATCCACCTGCTTTTCCTCTATCAACGTAGTGCCGTCCTGCTCGTAAAGCCCTACTTTACAGCCCGCAAGTCCGTTCACATCGGCATCTTCGCCCTTTGTTACCGCTTCTATTATTATCTTGTTCTTGCTGTTGGATATTTTCAGCGTAGCGGTTTCGCCGCCTGTCACCGTAACTGAGTAAAGCGTTTTGTTGAGGTCGTACTCCGGCTCATCACCCGCATTGGGCACTGCCAATTCCCTGACTTTGTACACACCTGCCGCAAGCGGCCCGAAATTGACATAGCCGCCGCCGTTGGTGGTTTGCTTTTCTATGAGCTTTTTGCCGTCCTGCTCATAGAGCCCTATAATCGCGCCGTCAAGCCCTCCCGCGTCCTTTCCCTCGCCTGTTTTATGCACGGATATATATCCCATATCACCCGTCTTGAGCCTGCCTCGCGTTTTGGGCGACTGCTTGTAGTTGGCGGTGTTCGGGTCGGGAAATTCCTGCTTATCGGCCACCAACCCGAACGACCGCGTTCCCTCATAGCTGTAGAACACACCGATCGAAGCATCGGTGAACAGCGATTTGGTGGAAACATCATACACAAACGACTGACCCGAATTCTCCGCGCTAACAGGCACTTTGAAGGTTATATCGCGCGATTTTGTGCTTGAATCCAGCGTATATTGCTGCTCCCACTGCAGCTTGGTGCTGCCGTTCCATATTTCACTGCCTGCGGGGAAGCTGACATTGTGCAGCGTGAACACATTCAGAAACCCGCTCTCCGGCAGACCTGTTTTTGGCATAAATACCCGTATGGTTTTTTCAAACATACCGCCGTTTTCTTCCATTACCGCCACCGTGGGATTCAGCTTCAGCTTTGTTTCAATGTCCTTGGTGTGCAAAAATTCACGCGCTTTCTGCTCTATGAACCACTCATAATTACCAACACGCCGCGCCGCATCAACATCTGCATTACAGATCTTGAGAAAATTTGTATACTCTTTGCCCGTGGTGAACAACCCCATAAGCCGCTGTACCGCCACATTGGTGGCATTTTGCGCCTGCGTGGGAGTGAGGTTGTACGGCGCTTTGAGCCCAATATCCGAAAAGGGGTAGCCGTAGTTCATGGTTATGCGATAGGCTTCCTGCGCATCCTTTAGCGATATTTCCGTGCTGTGCGTGGGGTTGGCGCTCCACGCGTTTTTGCCGTAATTGTACGTTATGCTACCGCCCACCACCATCGGCCATGCCGAAGCCTGCATCTCATCCCAGTTTGAGCGGCGGGTACGCTGTACGTTCAAATCGCCGGGGTCGCCCTGCATAACGTAAAAGGGCAGCACCGTGCCGCTAAAATTGTTGGTGGTGGAATAATAATATGGGGTTTGCGGATTGTTTGGTTCGCCCAAATATTGTATGCGCTCGTGCCTGTTTTCATCGGCGGGATTTTCCACATATATTACCCAGCCCTCGTCTGCTGCGGCGATCCCGACCATGGGCAGCGCGCCTAAAATCATAATTACCGTTAAAACTACGGCAATTGTTTTGTATATTCTTTTCATATTACCTCCATAATATTCTGAACCAAAAAGACGGCTTTCTGTGTTTGAAAACCGTCTTTAGCTTCTTGTTATGCTGTTTTCAGCCTAGGTCTATCGTACCCGGCGGCAACTGTGGCTCTTGCGGCACTTCCGGTTCTCTAAAACCTTCCTCTCTTGCCGAGTCCTCCAGCTTCTTGTCCAGTTCCTCTGTTGTTATCTGCAATCCCGGATTGGGCGCGGGCGGCGTTTCCTGCTTCGGAGCGGGGGGCTGCTCGGCTGACGTTGGCGGTGCGGGCTTTGTTTCCGTAGCTTCCTGCCGCTGCGTTGTTGTGTCCGCCGCGTTCTGCTTCCCCATCGGTTTTACCGTTGCTTTCGGTTTTGCCGTCGTTTTTGGCTCTGCTGTGGGCTTAACCGTTGGTTTGGGCGTGGGCTTTGGCTTAACCGTAGACTTTTCTGTCGCAACAGGCTTTACTGTCGCTGCTGCCGTTGGCTTTGCTTGTTTGGGCACAGTCGCCGTTATTGCCGCTGTTGGCTTTGCTATCGGTGTTGGCATATCCGCCGCGCCGCTGCAGCCCGCCAAGAGCGTTGTTCCCAGTAATATTATTGATATTATCGCTTTTTTCATAGTGTTTACACCATCCTTTCAACGACACATTATACTATGATGTGTCCGCAATGGAACCCCCATTAGACACACAGTCATCTGCCCTTGTTTTTGGGTCTGGTTTACAATCATTTCACTGCACCTCCTAAATTTTTTTCCGATGCCTTTTTGAATTCGGGTAATTAGCTATTCTCCTTTTCGTTTTCTTTCAACACATTCAGCGCA
>CAYXBW010000129.1:0-6129 GCA_964463305.1 uncultured Christensenella sp.
GAGTAATCCTCAAAGTTGTGTGTGAGGTTGCGGTTGTAAAATGGATCGGTGGGGTATTTGGATTCCCATTTTTTACGCCAGAGCGCCGCCTCGCGTTCCAGCCGGGCTATTTTTTCCGGCGTGTCCTCATAGCCGCGCGTTTTAGATTCGTAGTGATATAGCAGGGCGTGGGGCGTCCAAAGATTGTAATAGCCAAGCTCGCGCACTTTTAGTCCAAAATCCACATCGTTGTAGGCTACGGTGAAATCCTCGTCAAAGCCGCCTATTTGCTCAAAAACACCGCGGCGCAGCATCACACAGGCACCCGTGACCGCAGAAACATCGTGCACCAGTGTGAGCCGCGCAAAGGCGCCCGGCTCCTCCGAACCCGAAAATTTGTGCGAATGCCCGGCTATGCCGCCAATACGCAGCACTATACCGCCGTGCTGCACCGTATCGTCAGGGTATAGAAGCTTTGCTCCCACACAGCCTATTTCCGGCCGCACCGCGTGCATCACCATGCGGGTGAGCCAGTCAGCGTTTATTACGCTCATGTCATTATTCATGAAAAGCAATATGCCGCCGCCTGCCTGCCGCGCGGCAAAATTGTTCAGCGCGGCAAAGTTGAACGGATTGTTCCATGTAACTATTTTTATGCGCGGGTCGCTTTTCAAGCCTTCGTAGTATGAAAAAAGCGATTTATCCGTGCTGTTATTTTCCACTATCACTATTTCAAAATTCGGGTAGTCAGTTTTTTGCAGTATGGAATCTATGCATTTTTTGAGTGTGGCGCGCTCATTGTGGTTTGGTATTATTATGGAAACCAGCGGATTGGGCTGCGGTATTTCGTAAACAATATCGTAATAGTTTGGCAGCGCGCCAAGCTCCACCCGCGCTTTGATTCCGCGCCGCGCTATTGAAGCTTCCAAAGCCGCTTTGCCTGCCGCTACGGTGTATGACTTGCTGTCCGCAGAGTAGGCCGTGCTGGTTTCTATTATGCGCCAGTTGTATAGTACGTCCGGTATATGCGTAATGCGCACCGCCTTTTCTGTGGCGCGGAGAAACAGGTCATAATCCTGCGCGCCGTTGTATTTGCTGTCCAGAAGCCCTACGCTGTTAAGCAATGTGCGCTTTATCACCGTGAAATGCGTTATGTAGTTGAAGGAATTGAGCATATCCGGCGAAAAGTCGGGCTTGAAAAAGGGGTCGAACCGGCGGGTGCCGTCCGCTGTGACCTTATCCTCGTCAGAATAGAGAAAATCTGTTTCGGGAGCCGCGTTTATGGCCTCCACATTGCGGTACAGCGCATGCGGTGTCAGCGTGTCGTCATGATCCAGCAGCGCGATGTAGTC
The DNA here is from genome assembly GCA_964463305.1 of uncultured Christensenella sp. GTDB lineage: Bacteria > Bacillota > Clostridia > Christensenellales > Christensenellaceae > UBA5399. The sequence continues at coordinate 1,332 of CAYXBW010000129.1, forward strand.
ACCCGCCGCCATTTCTATCGCTTTGTTTGTGTTGCCGGAGATCCCTTCGTTTTGTTCCAGCTTCTTATAAATTATGCGCTCATCGCCAAAGGATGCCACTATGGGCGCAAGGTCATGTTCGGCTGTGCTGCCGTCCGCAAGGCAAAGCTCCCAGTTTGCGTAGGTTTGTTCGGTGACTGAGGTTATCATTTCGCGCAGCAGTGTTTCGGGTGTGTTATAAAGCGGCACCACCACACTTATTTTGGGCGATACGGAAAAAACATGTGCGCGCTGAGCGGCAAGCTCTTCCGCCGTAGGGGAGTTGTTTTTCAGCCAATGCACGTATAGCGCATCAAGCCGGGTGTACACGCGCCCCACTATGCTGCCGCCGCCCTCCACCGAGAAGCTTTTGCGGTTTTTGCCGCGATTTACCATTATAGACGCGCCGTCCTGCGCAGTTAGGCAAAAGCGCAGACGCTGCCGTGCAAAATCTATTACTGGCAGAAAATCTATCTCTGTGTAGCCGCCGTTTACCACGTTGCCAATCGTGGTTTGGAGCAGCTTTTCCCCCTTGATATTGAAAATCTCCAGCTTGAGTGAGCCGCCGCCGCTGTTTTGCGTCAGTAAATCCAGCCGCGCCACGTTTTGCGCGCCGGGCACAAGTGAAAAGGCAACGGACTGTTCGGGGGCAAAGCCGGAGGGGTTTGAAATATCGCGTATATAGGATTCGTTTGTTATTATGTATACCCTGCCGCCGGGTACGTCGCCGGAATCCATTTTTTCACCCACACGGCGAAGCAGCTCGCGCAGGCCGTAATCGCGAACTATTTCCTTTACGCGCGTAAACTTGCGTTTTTTGAGCCTTTTGACCACCTTGTTCAAATTTTTGATTTTTGCAGATATACCCATTTATACCAACCTGTGAAATATTTCGCGTTTAAGCGATATTTATATGCAGATGCCTTTTAGCCGCAGCTGTGGTTCAGTAGCCTTGCTGTTTTATAAAGTCTGCTATGTCATTCAAAATAGTCCGCTGAGCCACGCCGGTGCAGGGCGTTCTGCCCACAGCCGCACAAAGCGCGTCAGAACGAAATTCACATCCCCTAAGCTGCGAGGAGATATCCGCTATGAGGTCTGGTTCCATAGAATCTGAGAATATGCGCGCCTCTTCGACCTCGGCATCCTTAAGTTTAAGATTTAGCTCTATGCCGCCCCAGGGAAAGCGAGTGCCGAAAGTTATGTCAAAACTGGGCGATTCGCCAAAGCGCCAGTCCCAGCTTGCGTTACGCTCCGCTATAGCGTGGGATTCGCTCAGCGCCTTTTCCAGCAGCGGATATTCGCCCGTTTCGCCATATTCGGCTATAAAACTTTTATGCAGTGCTTCCGCCATTTTTTCCGGCGTGATATCCGGGTTCAGCTCAGTAAGGTTCACCACACGGGAGCGAACCGAGGCGATGCCCTTTGACGCTATCTTGTCCTTGGGAACGGCAAGATATTTGTTTATTTTATCCACTGAGGATTTTATAAGTATTGTTCCGTGGTGGAAAGCGCCGTTTTTGCGAAAGCAAAATGCGTTGCCGGAAAATTTTCGTCCGTCCGCTATTATGTCGTTTCGGCCGGAAAACTCAGCCTCTATGCCAAAGGAACGCACCGCTTCCAGTATAACCATTAGCTGACGCGGCAGATCGTAACACTCACGCCCCACTATAAATGAAAAGTTTATGTTTCCAATATCGTGGAACACCGCGCCGCCTCCTGAAACGCGGCGCGCCAGCTTGCCGCCCTCAGCCAAAAGCTGCTCGTGGCGGCACTCTGTCCAGACGTTTTGGTTTCGGCCTATCACCACTGTGTCTGCGTGAGAATAAAGGTATAGTATTATTTCATCCGGCGCAATATTTTGCAGGAAGGACTCCTCAAGCGCCAGTGTATTATACGGATCCATATCCGGATTGTTGTAAAAATAGTACCTGTTAAGCATAGTTTCTCCTAAAAATATTTTGTAATACTACAGTATAATGTATATAACGCCGCTTATCAAGTGCGGGGGGACTGTGTCAAAATTGGTTTTGGCGCATTGCAATAATCGTTTTATTGTAATATTATATATATGGTTGTAAAACATTTTTTATTGAGGGAGTAGCTATGAAATATTATCAAGCGGAAACGCATTGCCATACGCGCGAGGTCAGCCCTTGCTCCCGCATACCGGCAAAGTTTTTGGTGCAGGAGTATTTGCAGTTAGGCTATAAATATATGTTTATAACAGACCATTATCATCCCGAGGTATTTGAGGTGGGCGCGGTGGCCGAAATGAGCTGGGATGACAAAATAGAGCACTATTTGACAGGGTATCGTGCGGCAAAGGAAGCGGCGCAGGGCACCGGACTGCGCGTAATGCTGGGTATGGAAACGGTGCTGGGCAGAGACCCCGAAACCGGAATGGGAAATGATTTTCTTGTATATGGCTTTGATGAGAGCTTTTTAAAAAAATATCCTTACCTATATAATTATAGCTACGCGGATTTTTATGAGCTAATGCACGGTGAGGGTTTTCTGGTTTTTCAGGCGCATCCATACAGGTATGGCCTAAAGCCAATAGAGCCAATATGCTATGACGGCATAGAAATAGTGAACGCTCACCCCGGGCATAACTCTCAAAACCAGTTGGCAATAAAATTTGTAATGGAGCACGATATATATATGATAGGCGGAAGCGATGCGCACTGCGACGCGGATACCGGCAGGGGCGGAGTGATGCTGCCGGACGGCATTGAAACGCCTATGGATTTTGTGGAGTATTACCGTAAAAACGGTTCTCCGGAGCTTATAGTCACTTTTGGCGCGTGATGTTTTGCGGCGTGCGCTGTTGTTTATAAATATAAAGTGAGAAGAATTATCATGTTGGCGGCGCAGGGCGAATAGCCAAAAGCTGCTGAAAAGGCATAAAGAAAGGATACTGAGGTTGTTATGGGAAAGATAAGCAAGCAAATGAATATAATGGAAATAATAAATATGGACGAAGGCTGTGCCAGTATATTTATGGAGTCAGGCATGGGCTGCCTTGGCTGCGCGGCGGCGCACTTTGAAAATTTAGAGCAGGCCTGCGCGGTGCATGGCATAGACGCGGATGCGCTGGAAAGCAAGCTGAACGCGTATTTTGATTCAAAGGCAAACTGACAAAACCGCGCCTTGTGCGCGTAATAAAAAACTCTACTTTTAGAAAGGGATATGATGTATGGAAAATTATGTTTGCACAATCTGCGGATATGTTTACAGTGAAGAGGCGGGCGATCCGGATAACGGCGTAGCTCCCGGCACAAAATGGGCGGATGTATCTAATGACTGGGTATGCCCCATGTGCGGAGCGGACAAATCTGCTTTTGAGAAAGAATAATAATACAAAGCTAAAATGTCAGCAAACTTGACCGCTCGTTTATACGGGCGGTCAAGTTTTGGCTGTACATTATAAATAGGAGAAAAACGATGGTACCAGTTGAGATAACAAAAAATATATGGTGGGCGGGAGTGCAGAATCCGGCGCTCAGAGTGTTTGACGTAATAATGACTACAGAGTGGGGAACTTCATACAATTCCTATTTTGTAAAAGGAAGTGAAAAAACGGCGCTTATAGACTCTGTGCGTGACGGTTTTTTTGAAGAGCAGCTGGAGGGATTGAGGCAGATATGCGAGCCTGAAAAAATTGATTATATTGTATGCAATCATACAGAGCCAGATCATTCGGGAGCGCTGGCTCAAATGCTGGATGTGGCAAAAAATGCCGTGGTGGTTTGCTCTCGTGCGGGCAAGGCACTCATAAAGGAGCTTTTAAACCGGGATTTTGAATGTATAGTTGTGGGTGATGGAGACAGCATAGATTTGGGTGGAAAGAAGCTTAGCTTCATATCAGCGCCCTATCTGCACTGGCCGGATACCATTTTCACATATGTGGAGGAGGATGGATTCCTGGCTCCCTGTGACGCTTTTGGTTTTCATTTTTCCGCGCCGGAAATATTTGATGACAAAACGATGCTCTCTGATGAGATGATAGCTTCGCAAAAGTATTACTTTGATGTTATAATGTCGCCCTTTACCTCATATGTGCGGGACGCTATAAAGAAGGTGCGGGAGCTTAAGATAAATGTTATTGCCCCCTCGCATGGCCCGGTACTGCGTAAAGATCCGTGGGGAGCGGTGGATCGCTATGAGGAATGGGCAAAGCCTATAGTGAACGACCCCAAGAAGATATATATAGGATATGTCTCCTGCTATGGATATACCACAAAGCTGGCTCAAAAGGTATACGAAGGCGCGCTCACATCTGGTGCGGCGGTTGAGCTGGAGGATGTTTCCAAAGCTAACAAATGTGATGTTATAGAGCGCATACACTGCGCCGATGCTTTTGCGCTGGGCTCGCCCACATTGAATAGAGATGTGCTGCCGCCCATTACAGAGGTTATGGCGGAGCTGTGCACATATATCATGAAAGGGAAGCAGGCTGCGGTGTTCGGAACCTTTGGCTGGAGCGGCGAGGCCTGCAAATTTATGGAGGAACGTCTGGCGCAGCTGGGCGCGAAATCCATAGGCATGGCGCGCGCCAAGATGAACCCAAGCGAGGAGGAGCTAAAGGCTGCCTACGAGCTGGGTGTAAGGCTGGGTGAAACCGTAAAATAGAGCATGGTTTTGCTATTGTGTTGGGATAATATTCAATAGCATTATAAAGCGAAACAGGAAGATCCATTATACAAATGTAAAAAAACACGTCTAATATATATGGCGTGTTTTTTGTATTTTTTACTATTATATATATTTAATGTGATTA
>CAYXBW010000130.1:0-6056 GCA_964463305.1 uncultured Christensenella sp.
GAATAAACTAAACATGTAATGCGTAATCTCAGTTATATTAAAGAGCCTATTTTCTCTTGCCCGAAATCACGCGTGAAGTATGACCTCTATAGTCATAACCATCAACCGTTCTGTACGGCAATAGCTTATAGTAATATTTCCGACCATCAGCCGCTGTTTTGTCCATATAGCTTACGGTGTTGCTGCTTTTTAACTTCACAATAGAACGAAATTCGGATTTTGGCTTTGTGCTTCTGTATAATATGTAGCCACTCACGCCACGTGGCTTTTTCCAGGACAGCTTTATACCCTTTGTATCTGGTTGTGCTTTGAAATTGGCGGGTTCAGCTACCCAAAATTTTGCGGAATCTATTTTCGATGCTTTGCCCTCGAAAATATTGCCGTTTGAAGTCGTGTATGCACGAACGTAATAGCTATACTCGGCTAAATCTCCGTTTGTGTCCGTGAATTTTGTTTTGAGGGTTGTGTGTATCTTGCGGAATCCGCCGTCTTTTTCTTTTGAGCGATATATAGCGTACCCCTCTGCGCCCGCCACGTCGTCCCAAGCAAGGGCTACACTATCGTACGATACTTCGCTAGCAATGAAGTTTTGCGGTGCGGGCAAATCGGTTGGCTCCGGCTCTTGTCCTGCTGCGGCTTTCACTGCTGCCACAGCGTTCACATTGCCCCATGCGGTCTCGCTGTCAAAGCCGGGAGTATATAGGTCGGTAGCGGTGTTCATAAGAATATATCGCGCTTGGCGTGCTGTGAGATCGGGATTTACATAATACATCATTGCAGCAACAGCGGAAACAACAGGTGCTGCCATAGAAGTACCATTCATGTCGGTATATCCGCCATCCAAGTACGCACTATATATGTTTTCGCCGGGCGCGCTGATATCTTTACTGTTTCCATAGTTAGAAAAGCTGGCGCGGCTGTTTTCCGAAACATCTTTATAGTTGGTTGTGGCAATAACACCCACCGCATTGTCAAAATCAGCGGGATAATAGCTACCTATACCATTATTGTCGTTTCCTGCTGCGCAAACTGATAATATGCCCTTATCTGCCGCAACATTTACCATGCGCTCAAATGCAAAATCTTCTCCCATAGCCTTGCTGCCAAAGCTCATGTTTATAACTTTTACACCGCATTTTATAGCCCAATCCATAGCATGAATTACCATAGTTGAGTCTGCAGTTATACCGCCGTTGAGCAAATCCACGGCTATGATCTCGCTTACTTGATTGCTTGAGCCTGCGGCAACTCCTGCAATTCCAATGCCGTTGTTTGCGGTTCCCGCAATTATTCCCGCAACATGCGTACCGTGTTCGTGAAAGGGAGTTTCGCCAACTTCCTCTACGCCTGTCATGGTGGCTCGGCGAGCAAGCGATTTATTTACATTCGCTTCAAGATCGGGGTGATTTAGTTGCGGCAATCCATCCAGAATCGCAACACGCACCTTTTTGCCCTCTATTTCATCCACTATATCCCACGCTTCGCCTGTTTGTATTTTATCGAAATACCACTGTTTTGAAAAAAGCGGATCAGTGGGAGTTGCCGCCGTTTCCAGTTTGTATATATAATTGGGCTGTGCAAATTCCACACCCGGCATTTGCATAAATTTATCAATTGCAGACTGCACCGTATCTTCGGTGGATATTTGAACTAGAGCTATCGGGTTTGTGTATTCAGAGTGAATTGTTTGAATTGTACTTGTTCCGCATAACTCTGCGGCGTTTTCCATCTGCGATGATTGAGTGTAGCCAACGAGTATTTGGCCGGGTTTAAACGGCAAATCCGTACGTAAAAGTTCCGCTTGTGCATCTGAAATTTGCAGTGCTTCGGGTACTGCTTGGGTTTCGGCAATCACTGCTTCTTCCGCTGCAGCTTCAATAATTTCAATATTCTCCGCAGCCAAAGCCACAGAGGATATTCCAAACAATGTTACAAGCGTCAATGTAATACTAACAAACTTCTTCATTATCTCACCGTTGCGCTCACAATATTAGAGGCTGTACCGTTAACAATTTGCCCGTTCAACAGATGATAGGGAATAATCTTATAAAAATATGTTTTGCTGCTCACAAGATTTTTGTCGTTGAATCTCAAGGTGTTTGCCGATTTCAGCATTTTGATTTCCGCAAAACCTCCGCTTTGGTTTTCACTCCGCTGAATTTTATATCCTGTTGCGTTGATGCACCGGTTCCAAGTGAGTGTGATCGAATCACTTTTTGTTGATGCGATGGCTCTTAAACCGGTCGGTTTGGGCGGGCCGGGGTTAACATACAGCTTATATGTTACTCGCTTGCTTTTATCGCCGTTCGCCGGGGTCAATATGAGTTTAAACTGTCTTGATGTATCGTCAATACTTAACTGTGTTGCAAAGTGTTTTTCACCGCTTGAAGAGGTGGCAACTCTTCTCCACTTTATCTTATTTCCCTTTGCATCATACAAATCAACATAGGAATCACTGTGAATTTTATCCAAAGCAACGGTTATCCACGGTTTTTTCATTTGTGTATACACAGTTGCCACGCCTGTTGAACGATCAATTTTAAACTTTTCCACCATCGTAGGCGCACCCGGATTAAATCCATACCGATTCATAAGCGTCATATTTTTTACTTCCAAACTGTCGGAAGCGGCAAGAACCACGGATGATAAACCGAATACCATCACCAATGCCAAAATGATACTTATAGCCTTTTTCATTTCAAAACACCTCGTTTAAATTTATTTTCTAACCGTTGCCGAAACTATGTTTGAAGCCGTTCCATTGGTTGTTTTGCCATTTTCGATGCTATATGGTATTAGCTTATAATAATACTTTTTACCTCTATTCAAGTTTTGATCATTAAACCTCAGTGTATTAGCGGATTTCAGTGTTTTGACATGATAATATTTATCATCTTTGGTTTCCGAACGATATATCTTGTATCCTGTGGTATACGCGCTCTTATTCCATGTGAGCGTTATTGTATCGCTCTTTTTTGACGCGGTTGCTTTAAACCCTGTGGGTTTTGCGGGCTTGGGATTTATCAGCAAACTATATTCCACGTTTTTGGCTGTATTGCCGCTCTCGGGCGTTAACGTAAGCTTATACTCTCTTGACGCTCCCTTTATACCCAATTGTGTGGCATAGATTTTCATGTTGCCCATTGTGATAGCTTCTTCTTTCCATGCTATCTTTTTCCCTTTAGCATCTGCCAATTCAGCAGTAGCGGCGTTGCTATTTTTATCCAAAGCAACGGTTATCCACGGTTTTTCTATTTTTGTATTAGCTACAGACAAGCCTGTTGCATGGTTTATCTTAAAACTATCAACGATTTGCTCTACATCGGGGTTGGAACCATACTGCTCACTTAGATACATGCTATGCACAAAAGCAACGTCCGAGGCTTCGCCTATTGATACTTCCAACGTTTCTGAACCACGATTTGATGTGACATAACAAGATTCACCCTTTTTCAAGTTAAGTTTTTTTTGCGCAGTCACTTCATCGCCGACTGAAACCGGTTCAAAAAGACCATTTTTATATAAATACACATTTGGTTTGAAATTAATATCATCTGTATCTTTTCCTGAAACGGTAAAGTTATACGTTGCATCTGTTTTAGAAGTGAATCTATATATACTTTGATACTGGGGGGTTAGCAAAACCTTTTCGTCCAGTTTTATTTCGTCCACAGGCTCGTTCATTAAACGTAGATATTTTATACTATCAAATCCAAAACTATAGTAATAACCTGGTCTAAGATAAACGTTTATATATATTCCACGTGCATTTTCGTGAATAACTCTAGGTGAATAGAACACAGTTGCTTCCAAAAGCGATAAGTCATCAGAAATAATGCTATAGCCGTACCCCATTGCTTCTTCCGTCTCTTCTAATTCAATCTGGTATTCTCCCGATACTTTTGGAGTGAATTTTATGTATATAGAACCTCTGTCGTTTCCACTTTCAATTACTCTACCAATATCATTTTCAGTCAACTCTAATCTATCGGATGCAATTTCAGCTTCATTTATTTCTATTTCTTCTATACTAAAATTATTATTACTATCATATGTTTTGCGTATAACTTTTTTAATTGAGCCATTGTTTTCACCCTCCGATATAGGTGTAATTTCTTCCTCTGTTGGTGCAGAAGCAACTTCCTCTGCCGCGACTTCTTCTATTATGGCTAATTCGTCTTCGGCAAAGGCGATTGATGAGATGCTAAATACCATCACCAATGCCAAAATAATACTTATAGCTTTTTTCATTATTCATGCCTCCGTTTCATATCACTAAAACCATAGAGGGCTATGCCCCCTATGGTTTTAGCATGATAAAAATACTGAGTAAATTTACATTCCACCGCCACCTGCATCCATCTCTGTTAATACACCATTTTTGAAAAGCACTTTTTTCTGGAATTTGACTTTTCCGCCTTGGTACGCAAATGTTGCATTGTGACTTAATACATTATCTGGATTATTGTAGGCTATTTCTACTATACTGACCCCACCTAATGATCCGTAAGGATAATAACCTGCTGCTGGGTCAGGCTTTGCCTGCCATGCCCCGGTAATTTTTGTTTTGGCAGCATCAATACTGAATTCTACGCGACTATAGGCATAATTTTGGGGGTCAATTGTTCGTGTGATTTTATGAAAAAATACGCCATTGTGTGTACCTATAGCTCTGCCTTTGATGCTTGATTCCGGAGCAGGTCCAATTTCTGTTATCAAAGTTTCAACATTGCCTGTATCCGGATTCACATATGTTTCTGAACGTATTATAGTATCACCGGAAGCAAGTTTTTGAATATCACTTGCCGTTACTGCACTTGGCTCAATTACTTCATCTGCCGCCATTGCAGGCACTGAAAACACTGCAACGATCAATACTACTACTGCTAAAAATATAGATATCTTTTTTTTCATTTTACTTTCCTCCCATAATTTGCTCTTTTACACCATCAAATAATTATTTATGCCGGAAACAATGCCGGGTTTTCCACAAAAACGCCATTCTTAAGATACACCCATACTATAGCTTTTGTACTTGAGCCATTATATGTGAATTTCATACTATGGTTTAGCATATCCTTTTGGACAACGAAGTCTATTTCAGATACAGTTACTCCGCCAGTTCCTCCTTTAGCATAGTAGTTTTCTGATGAAATTTCTCTTGTAGCTCTGCAATCCACTATTTTTGTCTTTGCGGCATCAATTTGGAATTCAACGCGGCTATAACCGTAACCACCTGCGCCATTGTTCCAAACATACTTATGGAAAAACCAACCATTCTTAGTGCCAATATCTCTTGGTTGTACCACAGCGGTAGGAACCGGCCCCATTTCGCTCGTAAACGTTATTATTTCACCAGTATTCGGATCAACTACTGTTTCCGTCTTTACAACCGTTTCACCCGCTGCCAATCTGCTAATGTCATTTGCTGTAACTGCACCCACGTCCGCAGAATCGTCTGCTGCCAAAGTCGGTACGGAAAATAGCGCCACCGCAAATACCATTACTGCTAAAAATGCAGATATTTTTTTCTTCATCATATTTTCCTCCTGATTTCATAAATAGTGTAGTATATATTGGCTATCCTATATATATATTATGCCCAATGGTATCGCCTCTCTACATAAAATTTTTCTGTACATTAATGAAAGAGACACTTAAGAAAACTTCGCACAACGAAGTTAGAGTTTGTCGCCAAGTCCTTACAATAATTTTTTAGCATTGCGATCAATCATGATAACGGAATAGCTGCTTCCGTATTTGCATGCACTATAACACAAGTTTTGCATATAATCAATAGAAAATAGACAAATAATAATTAATTATAACAAAATTTTCTAAACGATAAAAAAGACACTGAAAAGACATACATATATGCTATATTAATATAAGTTTGCATCATTTTTTCTAGTTTCAATTCCAGCGAAATTAGAGGAAAATAGTGATTGTATAGCAGAGCGGCCATCAAACTTTCGATGACCGCTCTGCATATATCTATTTTTCCTTTCGCTTCTTCCACTCGGCAAATTCGCGCTGCCCTGCCTCGCTCTCAAAAT
>CAYXBW010000131.1:0-6006 GCA_964463305.1 uncultured Christensenella sp.
CATTTTTACGGAGTTCTTTGCTGCGGCTGCTATGTGAGCGGCGGTAATTCCAAATATTTCAGAAAGAAATTCCCTGCTGCCCACCTCTCCAAAGCGATCTTGTGAACCAACGCGGACTACCGGCACAGGGCAGGTCTCACACACTACCTCGCATACGGCAGAGCCAAGCCCGCCTATATAATTGTGATTTTCCGCCGTAACTATGGCGCGCGTTTCGCGGGCACAGGCAGCAACCAGCTCGGCGTCTATAGGCTTAACGGTAAACATATCCACCACACGGGCGGAAATACCCTCCGATGCGAGCAACTCGGCGGCACGTAAAGCCTCTACCACTTCAAGCCCGCTGGCAATAATGCTTACATCGCTGCCATTGCGCAGCAGCTTGCCGCGGCCAAGCTCAAATTTTTCATCGGCGGTATAATAGTTTTGCACACCCTTGCGCGGGAAACGTATATACATCATTCCATAGGTTGCCACAGCCTGACGCATAACCTCTCGCATAAGCGTGGTATCTGCCACATCCATTATTTTTAAGCCGGGAAAGGAACGCAGCACACCAATATCCTCAAGCGGCATGTGCGTACCGCCGTTTGTTTCTGCGGCTATGCCGGGGTCGCTTCCCAATATTTTTACGTTTGCATTGTTGTAGCAGCCGGATATGAAAATCTGATCTGCCATTCTGCGTGAGGAAAATACGCCGAAAGAATGTATGAACGGTATCATGCCGTTCATAGACATGCCTGCCGCCACTCCCATCATATTTGCCTCCATTATGCCTATGTTGAAGCTTTGAGCGGGGCATTGCTCAAACACTCTGCCCGTATCCATTGCGGTAACAAGATCTGCGTCAATGTACACCACGTTTTTATCTGCCCGCATCTGCTCTATAAGGCCATCCGCAAGAGCGCCGCGCATAGAGCTTTCCTTTTCCTGTATGTTTATTTCAATATCCATATTTCCCACACACCTCACACTTTTTTTCTGTATGTCTCAAGCTCTGCGCAGGCGGCCTTTAGCTGCTGTGCGCTTACATTGCAGGAATGGCAATTTTCCATTGCGGCAAACTCACTTATGCCCGCGCCCTTTACCGTATGCAGCACTATTGCGCTGGGCAGCTCACATTCGTTTTGAGCATCTTCAATTGCCTCATATATGGAGGCTATATCGTTGCCGTCCGCTACAGATATCACGTTGAACCCAAAAGCGGAGAATTTTGCCTCTATGCTGCCAAGAGCGCAAATATCGTCCGTGGAGCCGTCCAACTGTTTGCCATTCGCGTCTATAAAGAGTGTGAGGTTATTGAGCTTTCTGTGTGCAACAAACAGCGCACACTCCCATACCTGCCCTTCATTTAGCTCGCCGTCTCCCACTACGGTGTAGGTGCGGCGTTCTTTTCCCTGCAATTTGTCACTGAATGCCAGACCTGCGGCAAGCGATATGCCTTGCCCCAGCGATCCTGCAGTAGCATCAACACCGGGCGTTTTATTTCTGTCCACATGGCTGGGAAGCAAGGTGCCGTTCTCATTTAGTGTGTTCAGCTCTGCTGCGGGAAAGTAGCCCTTTAAAGCAAGCGTGGCATAGAGGGCCGGTCCGCAGTGCCCCTTTGAAAGCACAAAATAATCACGATCTTCATATTTTGGGTTTTGAGGGTCTATACGCATAACACTGCCGTACAATACTGCCAAAAGATCTGCAATTGACAGAGAACCTCCCACGTGCCCTGAGCCTTTGGAAGCTATGCTGGCAAGCAGATTTTCGCGTATATCTGCGGCAAACAGCTTTAACTCCCTTAATTTGTTTTCATCTAACATGGTTTTCCTCCAACGGATCATTATAAAATATTTTAATATTATACTATTAAAGGATATCTATTTGACCAAGCTGTGCACGGCAAATATCTATCTGCCCCAAAGAGGGCGGTTTCAATTCAGTATTTCGTTTATTTCCGTGTAATAGTGTTCCATATATTCCAGCGTACGTTCGTAGGCTTTTGCATAGACGGCGTATTTTGCGTGGTTTTCCGTGCGGGGCGCGGTGGTGTCCCTATATTCAATAAAGCGGTGAACTGTTTCGCACAGATCTGGGAACAGACTGGTTCCGTAGCCTGCTATTATTGCGCAGGCCAGTGTGGCGGTATCGCTGCGGTTTATTGTTTTCACTTCCATGCCCAATACATCTGCCTTTATGCTGAGAAATTCAGCACTTTTTGCGGCTCCGCCCACACTTAGCACGTAGCTGAGATCAAGATAGGGCAACAGCTCTTTTATTCGGTTTAAATATATTTTATATTCGTAAGCTATACTTTCCATTATAGAACGATACATGTGGGCTGTAGAGTGCTGCCAGCCCAGGTTTAGCCAGCTGCCGCGAAGCTGTGCGCTGTTGGGGCATACCCTGCCGGAAAAATGGGGTACAAACAGCAGCCCCTCACTGCCCGGCTGTATTTGTGTAACCAGTGAATTGAGACTGTCATAACTATCTCTGCCCAGCACGTCGTTTTTGAACCAGGGCAGGCACATGCCCGCGCCGTTCATATATGCAAGCGGTGTATATAGCCCCTCCACCACGGCGGCGGGAAACATCAAAATCTTTTTTTCAGTATCGGGCGCAAAGCTGTCTGCGGCTATTGCAAGAGTGGAGGCGGTACCGCCTACATCATACATCATGCCTGAATGTGTTATGCCCGCGCCAAAAGCGCTGGCCGCAGTATCGCCGCAGCCGGCAACTATAGGCATGCCTGCCTGCAATCCGCATCTTTCCGCCATTTCACGTGTTAGGTGACCCACTATGTTCCATGGCTTTATGATACGCGGAAGCTTGGCAAGCGGTATGCCGAAAAAATCCAGTAATTCGGTTGACCATTCCTTTTTTTCTACAGAAGCAAAGCCGGCAAAGTGAAGATAGGTGTGATCTATATAGGCCTCGTCTGCATCCATCCCGCAAAGCTGCATGACGCAGTATACGGCAGGCTGAACAAATTTGTATATATCCTCAAATATATGAGGGCGCTCGTATTTCCACCAAAGCATTTTTGGCGCGTGCGAATATGTTACAGGGCTGCCTCCTATAGCTATATAGTTTTCCTCTCCGTAGCCGCGCAGCATATCAAAATATTTTGCGCAGCGCCTGTCCAGCCAGCTATCGTATGGAGTTATTGCGCTGCCGGTAAGGTCTATACCAATTATGCCCGCCATTTGTCCGTCCAGCCCCAAGGCAGCTATGTCGCCGGGGGCTATGCCGCGCTGCTCAACTGCCAGCTTTACTGTGCGCAGCACGGACCCGAGCATTTCTTCAGGAGACTGCTCTATACTGTTGCCTGACCTTATTATGTTTGAGGCCTCAAAGGTTTCGCAAACAGCTTTTCCCGTCTCATCATATATAACGGTTTTGGTACCCTGCGTACCGAGGTCTGAGCCTATTACATATCGCATAACGTTCACCTATACCAATTTCGTTTAAAAAACACTATGTGTTTTTTATAGCGCGCAGCGCGTCAGAAAGAGCATGAGACGCGCCGCATAGGGGCATTGCGCATTAGCGCAATATTTCAAAGAACGTTTTTTCTTTGAAATCAATATTAGAAATCTATTATAGTTTTTAGCCCTTCGCCCGCGGCTACGCCGCTTAGTGCGTCCTCTATACGGGTGAGGGGATAGTGGCCTGTTATGAGCCGCTTTACGTCAAGTTTTCCGCTGTCTATGAAAGATAGCGTTTTGCGCACCATTGCGGTATTTGCCTTGGTGGCGCCAGATACGTTCAGCTGTTTATAGTGTATCATATTTGTGTTTAGGGGAACTATTTCTGCGTTTTTGGGAAGCCCGCCGAAGAAGTTTACCCGACCGCCAAAGCCCATTAGCTCAAGCGAGGTCTGCTGCACAGCAGGGGAGGGGCATGCGGTCACACAAACGTCCAGCCCCCTGCCGCCCGTAAGTGCATATACGCTGTCTTTAAGACCCTCAGACGGCAGCGGAATAAAATCTTCATCTATTGCTCTGCATTGCTCAAGCCGCGCAGGTGAGAGATCTGAAAGCATAACTTTGGCTGCGCCTGCCATTTTTGCCAGCATCGCGTGCAGCACGCCAATTGGCCCGGCACCTATTACCAGCACAAAATCTCCCGGATTTACTCTGTAATGCGTAAAGCCGTTATACACGCAGGAAAGAGCTTCGTTCACAGCGGCCTCCTCATAGCTGACGTTTTTGCCAAGTTCTGAAACATTGCCGTGGGTAAGCGCTTGGGCGGGTATTTTTATGTATTCGGCAAAAGCGCCGTCCACAGTTACGCCTATTGCCATAATATTGTCACAAAGATGAGAATTGCCCGATACACAGGCATCGCAGTGTCCGCAGCCTATGTTTGGAGCAAGAAAAACGCGCTGCCCTTCCTGCCAGCCCGAAACACCGGAGCCAACCTGCGCTATATCGCCGGAAAACTCGTGGCCTATTATGAGCGGAGATTGGGGAGTGGCGCAGGCGGCGCCGTTTTGATACATACGAACATCTGTACCGCAAACAGCGGCTTTTTTGACCTTTATAAGCAATTCGCCATGCGAGATTTGCGGTAGGGGTATTTCTTCCAGCCGAAGGTCTTTTGGACCGTAGAGCCTAGCAGCTAACATTTATTATAATACCTCCAAATATATTGAAATTGTTTGTAAACAAAAATAAGAAGGGCGTGTACAGCGTTAAAAGATCAATCTGTCATATAAACCTTCACACCATGCTTTTCCAGCAGCTCAACAGATTCAGGCGGGGCGTCTTTGTCTGTTATGAGTATATCTATAGAACTAAGATCACCCAGATGGGAAAATGCGTTTTTATTGAATTTATCGCTGGTGGCAATAACTATTTTTTCTGTAGAATTTTTCAGTATAGGCTGGTAAGTGCGTGCAACCATATCATTGTGTACGGTAAAACCGCTCTTTGCGGATATTCCATCCACCGTAATTATGCACTTGTCCGCATATTTTGTTTTTAGGTATTCTACAGCCTCCACATCTATAGTGGTATAGTTGCTGCCGCGGCGGGAAAGGTGTCCGCCCACCAGCATGGTAATTATATCCGGGTTTTTGGAAAGCTCTATAGCGCCAGATATATTTGTGGTTATAACGTGAAGCGATTCTTTGGAGCGTAGTATTCTGGCCGCGTGTGTGCAGGTGGTGCCCGGCCCCAAAAATATCATATCTCCGCTTTTTATAAGCCCGTTCAGCAGACCGCCAATTTTAGCTTTGCGCTCTATATCCGGACCGCCCTCGGGCTCGGCATATTTTTCTACGCTGCGCGATTTTTGGTTCACAACCGCGCCGCCATGTGTGCGGATAAGAAAACCGTCCTTCTCCAGCTTTATAAGATCCTTGCGCGCGGTAACCTCGGATATAGAAAAGAACTTGGCCAAAGTGGCAACATCCACCCGCCGATATTCCACTATCATTTGTTTGATTTTTTGATGTCTTTCTTCTGCAAACATATACATACCATAATAAAATATAATTTTTTAAACATATTATACAAAAATTTATGTTCAAATACAAGCGCGGTTGCTTACGAAATAGATAAAAACACAACAAAAAACAATTGCGGGCTTGCTTTATATTATGGTTTTAGAAAATACTGGAATATTGATAGGTCTACAGTGTCCGGGTTTGTATTGACTTGGAAAGATGATGTTGACGTGGTAGATAAAATAAGATAAAATATGACGGTACGGTTTTGAGAAGCCGTGCAAAAACCATGCGCGGTGGGTGTAGCTCAGTAGGTTAGAGCGCCAGGTTGTGGCCCTGGAGGTCATGGGTTCGACTCCCATCACTCACCCCATTTTTATTTTCTGGGAATATATTATGCCCGAAAATGAACAGCCCCGCCGTGCTTGGGCGGGGATGTGCTTTATAGAAGATGAAGCGACTTCAATGAAGGCAGTTTGAAATGCGCTTTGCTTTACAGAAAAAAATGAGCATTGGGGTATAGCCAAGCGGTAAGGCACGGGACTTTGACTCCCGCATTCGTAGGT
>CAYXBW010000132.1:0-5858 GCA_964463305.1 uncultured Christensenella sp.
TAATATCGGAGAAGAAAAAGAACCTCAATTATTAAAAAAACCTCCTGAAAAATACATTTAGGGGCAGTTTTTGAAAGGTCTCTTTTCCACACATTATTTTTAGGAGGCATTGTAACAATGGCTGACAGGAACCTTATCTGCAAAGATTGCGGGAATGAATTCGTATTCACCGAGGGCGAACAGGAGTTTTTCAAGGAAAAAGGCTTTGAGAACGATCCGGTAAGATGTCCGGCTTGCAGAAAAGCCAGGAAACAGCAGCGCGGGAACTCAAGAAGAGACTACGAAGACTGAGCCAACGAAAGAAAAACCGCTCATCGGAGGGCGGTTTTTTTATTGGATATTGCGCAGGATTTATGATATTGTGTTTTTTATACAAAAGTTGCCGCTTCTTTAAAATGAGCAAAAAATGCTATGCTTGGCGGCAGATTTTTCGGGAAAGATGTGGAGGATGAGTTTATGGGAAAATTGCTGGATATGCTTAACGCGGGCAGGGTGCTCGTTTCTGACGGTGCCTGGGGCACAATGATGATATCAAAAGGAATGAAGCCGGGCGAGTGCCCTGAGCTTTGGAACGTGGAGCATGCGGATGATATATTTGATATAGCCAAGAGCTATATTGACGCGGGTGCGGACATGGTAGAAACGAACAGCTTTGGGGGCAATGTTTTCAAGCTGGAGCACTACGGTCTGGGAGACAGCGTGGAGGAGCTTAACAGCGCCGCTGTAACAGCTGCCAGAAAAGCGGCCGGCGATAAGCTGGTTCTGGGGTCTATAGGCCCCACGGGAAAGATGCTTCTTATGGGTGATGTGAATGAAAACCAGCTTTATGAGGCGTTCAAGCAGCAGGCAGTTGCCTTGGCGGAGGCGGGAGCGGATGCCATAGTGATAGAAACAATGACAGACGCTACAGAAGCGGAGCTTGCAATACGTGCTGCCAAAGAAAATACCGATCTGGACGTGATATGCACATTCTCGTTCGACAAAACAAAGCAGGGCGATTACCGTACCATTATGGGCATAGATCCGGTTTTTGCAATGGAGGCCGCTATAAATGCGGGTGCGGATATAACCGGCACAAACTGCGGCAACGGAATAGAGCGCATGGTGGATATAGTAAAGCACATGAAGGCAGCGCACCCGGAGGCCAAGGTGCTGGTACACGCGAACGCGGGGTTGCCGCAAAACGTAAATGGTACGGATGTTTTTCCAGATACGCCGGAGCTTATGGCGAATCAGTTGGAAGCGCTCTTGGCAGCTGGCGCGGATATAGTGGGCGGCTGCTGCGGCACCACACCCGCGCACATTGCGGCAATGCGCAAGGTGGTGGACGGGTTCAACGCCGGAAAATAATGCGCTAAGCGCATATTGATAATCACGCGGTAAGAGAACGAAAAAAACATCCTCGCACAGCGAATGGCGGAGATGTTTTTTAGTTCAAAGCAAATTTGCCAAGGGCAGCGGGTAATTACCGGCTGTTTTTTGTCAACTTACCTCAATATTTATCATAGTGCACTTTGTTTTCGTGAAAAAAATCGTGGGGCTGAGGATGATTTTTTGGAATGCCTATAGACAGCAGACTGAACGGATGTATGCCATCCGGTATGTCCAACGCTTCGGCCACATAGCTCATGCGGTCTTCTTTGCCGTATAGCCCCAGCCAAACTCCGCCTAGCCCCAAGCCCTCTGCCGCGCAGAGTATATTTTGTGTAGCTGCAGAGCAGTCCTGCTTGAAAAACTCTGTAGTGGTGGCCTTGTAGCCTGAAATATCTGCAAGCACAACTATAGCCAGCGGAGCCGAACGCAGCATAGACCAGTAGGGCGCGCCCCCTGCCAGCTTGTCCAGCGTATCGCGGTTTTTCACCACTATGAATTCCCAGGGCTGAGAATTCATTGCGCTGGGCGCGTACATGCCTGCGGTAAGCAGTGTTTTTATTTGCTCCGCCGAAATATCGCCCTCTGCGTATTCGCGTATGGAGCGGCGGTTTAAAATGCAGGAAATATCCATATCGTTCTGCCTCCTTTTTATACTATAGAATATATTATAAAACCGTGCGGAAGCATTTGCAAATTGGTCGCGTGCGCATTATACTATTGTAAGCAAAAATTATAGTAAGGTATGTGTTGCGTACTTTGGCTATAAGTGGCCATGTGCTGCCAACGCTTTAGAGGCGCGCGGCACGGCTATAAAAAATACTATAGAATTTGTCAAAATGCTATAAATTATCCGGAGAGCTGTTTACTATGATAAGACTGGAAATAACTGCGGGGCAAAGGGGCTACAGCGTCACTCAGAGTGTGGCTGAGCTGCTGCCTGAGCTTAAGCAATACAATTTGAAAAAAATGATAAAGCGTGGCGATATAAAGCTGAACGGCAGCCTTATAAAAAAAGACTTTGAGGTGGAGGACGGAGATGTTGTTGAAGTCTATATGCCAATGGAGTTTGAAATTGCGCCCGTTATGGATATTTGCTATGAAGACAAGAATATTATGATTATAAACAAGCTGCCGGGCATGTCTGTTTCCGGTCCGCAGCCAGAGCTTATGAGCTATGTGATAAACCATATGAAGGACAGGGGGGAATATTATGAGGATACGGGCAATATACCCTTTCCCTGCTATAAGCTGGACATATACACGGGTGGGCTGGTGCTCTTTGCCAAGAATGGAGATATGTTTGAGGGGCTTAGAGAGGCATTTCACCAACGCCGCATAAAGCGCATATTCAAGGCTATAATAAAGGGCTGCCCGCCCGAAAAAGAGGGGCATTTCCAGCATTTTTATGCTAAGGACGGCAAGGATAAATACCGCGTGGCAGACGGAAAAATAAACGGCGCGGTACCCATTTGCACGCGCTACCGTGTGCTGCGCACCAACGGAAAATACAGTCTGGTGGAAATAGAGCCGGTAACGCAATACATGAATCAGGAGCGGGCGCATATGGAGGCGGTGGGCTACCCCATACTGGGCGACAATACCTATGGTGATGCGCGGTTGAACAAAAAAATGGGTATACGCTATCAGGCGCTTTGGGCAACGGAAATAGAGTTTCTCACGGGTACGGGAAATATGCTGGAATACCTAAACGGCAAGGTGATATACACAGAGGATGTGAACTTTCCGCTGGTCAGCATGTGATGGGGGACAATATGAAATACAGCTGCGCGCTTATAGCGGTGCGAGATATGGAAGCGTCTAAAGCCTTTTATAAAGAGGTGCTGGGGCAGAAAATGAGTATGGATCTTGGCGCGAACGTGGCTTTTAACGGCGGATTTGCATTGCAGCGGCTGGATATGTGGGCGGAGTTTTTGGATACGGAGCCGCAGGAGATACGCCTTGGCGGCAAGGACGCAGAGCTATACTTTGAAACGGAAGATATAGACGGTTTTATGGTGCAAAACCCGAATCTTGAGCTGGTGCACGACCTTAAGGAGCATGACTGGGGTCAGCGTGTGGTGCGCTTTTATGATCCTGACGGGCACATAATAGAGGTGGGCGAGGATATGAGGGTGGTGGTGAAACGTTTTGCAGAAAACGGAATGAGCGTGGCCGATATGGCGAGGAAAACCATGTTCACACCCAAGCATATAGAAGGTCTGCTTAAAAAGTGAAAGATAAGTAATGTTCTTACAAAATATATCCCGAATTGCTTCGGAGATTTGGAAATAAAAATATATCCCTCTCGGCAGATGCTGCGGGAGGGATTTTCAATATAAAAGTAAAAAACAACTTATTCGTGGTGCTTGCCTGTAAAATCAGTTGAGCGAACCATATAAACGCAGGTTTTTTCCAGCATTTTTTTCGGGAACTCAAAACTGTCCGAAGTCTTGCCAAGGTGCTGTATCATGCAGTTCAGCGCGTGAGTTTTTTTCGTTTCATCTTCAATGAACTCTATTTTGCCGCTCCCCATAACGCTGTCATACCGCCAGCAATACTCGCAGGGGTTTTCCGCGCTGCCCGCTATAAATTCGTTCACGCAATCCATTTGAAAATACACGGAGGCATTTTTGCGTAGGATATCCATCTTTTTGCCCTCGTATGCACTGTGGAAATACAGTATAAGCTCGTCACCGTGGCGCTCGTAGCCAAAATTCAAGGCTACAACATATGGTTTTCCATCGTCCACCATAGCAACGTGAGCCGCGCTGCAATTTTTTACCACCTCGAATATTGCGTCTATATTTTTTAGTTCTCTGTCTTTTCTTCTCATGATCTTTTATATCTCCCTAAACTGTTTGTGTAAAGTATAGCTTAACCCTTTTATTTTGTTAAGACTATATATGTTTTTGGCGACAAGCTCAGCAGGGCACGTTGCTGCCGTCTATTGCGTTTATCGCCAGTAATGGGCGGTATTTTTGCACATTCGGGTCTCGCTGTATAGCATGGTAGGTTTTATCGTATTCCTTAAAATAAAGCAGATTAGCTTCGATTTCCTCGCGGCTGTCGCCATTTTCAATCCACTCCGATATTATCTCCTCGTCTGTACGGCCATCATCATATATTGATCCGCCATAAAAGCACCACACGGGTATGAGCAGCATTGTATCAAGGTCATTCTTTTTGTGCATGGGAAGATACCCCAGCTTTATATCCTGCACATAGAGGGTATTATGTGCGTTTTCCGTATCATCATCCATAGAATAAAAGCTGGATATCTGCATCTGTTTCTCGAAAAGCTGCATTATATCCTCAAAGGGAAGCAGCTCCACGTTTTCGTTTACAAGTTCTCCAAGCTCCCGGGGTGCGTTCCATTCCACACCTATAACGCGTCCATTCTTCACGTATATTTTGAGCGTCTCATAAAATATATATTCCGCATAGTTTAGATTCTTACCCTCCAATTGAGGATAGTTTGCATCAAGCTCCATATCGTTTATAGTTATTCCGTTGTATTGCTTGGAAAATTTTACGCCATACGCCTCTGGAGATTCACCCTCCCAAGCCCATGTTTCGGCTTTTGATATGGCAACGGGCAGCATATCAGTTGCGCCCAGCTTCTTCGCTATTTCAACAGCCATAGCTAAAGCCGCGTCCTTAGACATGCCGGCATCCAGCTCTCCGGCTTCATAGGATATCCCGCCTGTAGAGTATTGCTCGTCATCAAAGCGGAAAAAGATGGGCTGTTGTTCGGATATATTCAAATATGCCGTTCTGCCGTCCTCAAAATTCGCCTTTGCCCCAAAACTGCCCGTTTTGCTGTATTCTTCCGTTGTTACCTCAACATCCTCTATGCTTTCGGGCGCAGCGGCGTAATCCGCCTCGGCCTGCGCAATAGTTTCAATAAAATATTCCTCCGTGACAATAAAATCATATATGGGATCAACTATACCGTTTTTGAAATCAGCCAGCTCTTTTTTGAGATGTATTATGTATGGCTCAATATCTGCCTTTGTTTGCGTGTCATCCGGATAATAGAGTGGGCGGTCTCCCATGAGAACCTTTACTATATTGTCTACCTCCTGCTGCGTTGGAGCGCGGTCTTTTATGGAATAAACCGGTATGCTGTCCACATCCGGAAGTGTCACCCGCGCGTCTATCTGCACATCCATACGCCCGCCATATCCCTCAAAGCTTCCCGTTACATGTTCGGGTGCTTCATAGTTTTTTTGTGGGAGCTCGGGTGCGGCTGTTTCGGTTGCGGATGGAGCGACAGGGGAGGGCGTTGCGTACAGCTTTTCCTCCAGCTTACCGTCGTTCTTGCTTACAACAATATCCTTTTCAGGCGTAGGCTGGCAGGAAAGAAGGGGCAGAATTAAGATCGCGCTCAGCATTAGCGCGCATATTGATTTTAACATAGTTATATCCCTCACCCGTTTCTCATAGCCTCAAGTGCGCTCATTTTAGTGGCCTTGTGCGCAGGG
>CAYXBW010000133.1:0-5806 GCA_964463305.1 uncultured Christensenella sp.
CGCGCCTTTAACGGTGTTGACTATGTTGTGCACGCCGCCGCAATGAAGCAGGTGCCCGCCTGTGAATATAACCCCATAGAGGCAATAAAAACAAATATAACGGGCGCCACAAATATAATAGACGCGGCGCTTGACAGGGGCGTGAAAAAGGTGGTGGCGCTCTCTACGGACAAGGCGGTAAATCCGGTGAATCTGTATGGCGGCACAAAGCTGGTTTCGGATAAGCTATTTATATCTGCAAACGCATATTCGGGAGCGGACGGCGCTGTATTTTCAATAGTGCGTTATGGTAACGTGGCAGGCTCGCGCGGCAGCGTGATACCGTTTTTCAATCAGCTTATAGCGGCGGGGAAAAGCAGCCTGCCCATAACAGATTTTAGAATGACGCGCTTTTGGATAGACCTGCGGCAGGGTGTGGAGCTTGTGCTGAAGGCGCTGGCAGAATCGCGCGGTGGGGAGACCTATATCTCAAAAATACCCTCCTTCCGCATAACAGATCTTGCCGAGGCAATGCTGCCCGGCTGCGAGATGGAGCAGATAGGCATACGTGAGGGCGAAAAGCTGCACGAGGTGATGGTGGCCAAAGAAGATTCCCTTCAAACCTATGAGTTTGACGAGCACTTCATAATTTTTCCGCATATGGAATGGTGGAGCGAGGAAAAACACTTCACGCCCGGTGGCGTAAAGGTGGCGGACGGCTTTGAATACAGCTCCGGCACCAACAAAGACTGGCTCACCGTGGAACAGCTGCGGGTGTTGCTGCGTCAAATGTAATGGGCACTGGGCGCCGCCCAGACCCCGGAAAACGCCTGCGGCGTTTTCTTGCTTATGTACTGAAGCAAGGCCGGAGCTGTACGTATTTCAGCCCGGAGGGAGGAAAACCTCCCTCCTACAACAATGTTGCGCGGAGCACCGGCTGATAAAATATAAATAACACAAGGTTTTTTGAAGTTCTTAGAAACTTTTTTGCAAAAAAGTTTCTAAGCCGCCGGAGGCAAATATAAAACAATGCACAAACTAGCAATACACGGCGGTGAGCCGACCAGGAAAACATATCTCTCCTATGGGAGGCAGTATATAGACGAGGCGGATATTGCCGCTGTTACCGAGGTTTTGCGCAGCGATTTTCTTACCTGCGGACCTAAGGCTCCTGAGGTGGAGCGCATGCTGTGCGAAATATCGGGCGCGGGCTACGGCGTGGCCACATCAAACGGCACTACGGCGCTGCACACCGCCTGTATGGCGGCGGGCATAGGCCGTGGCGATGAGGTGATAGTGACGCCCATAACATTTGCCGCTTCGGCAAACTGTGTGCTGTATTGCGGCGGAACGCCCATCTTCGCCGATATAGACAGCAAAACCTGGCAGATCTCGCCAGAGTCTATCAAGGAAAAAATTTCGCCCCGTACCCGTGCCGTTATAGCGGTAGATTACGCGGGTCAGCCCTGCGACTATGACGCTATACGCAAAATTTGCAAGGATAACGGACTCATTTTAATAGAGGACGCGGCTCACGCCATAGGCACCAGCTACAAGGGTATGCCGGTGGGCAGCTTCGCAGATATGACCACGTTCAGCTTTCACCCGGTAAAAACAGTCACCAGCGGCGAGGGCGGCGCGGTGATGACCAATTCGCCCGAGCTTTACAGAAAGCTGAATTTGCTATCCAAGCATGGCATAACACGCGATCCCGAAACGATAGGCAAGGACGAAGACTGGTATTATGAGCAAATAGAGCTGGGCAACAACTACCGCATAACGGATATACAATGTGCTCTGCTTTTAAGTCAGCTGAAAAAACTGCCCGCCTTTGCGGCACGGCGGCAGGAGATAACGAAGAAATATATAGAGGCCTTTTCCGAAATGCCCGAAATAACGCTGCAAGAGGAATATGAGGGTTCGGAAACCGTGCGCCATCTCTTTGTGATACGGCTGAATCTGGATATGCTGAAAACGGGCAGGAAGCAGGTGTTCGATGCGCTGCGCGCGGAAAACATAGGCGTGAATGTGCACTATATACCGGTGTACACTTTTCCTTATTATGCGCGAATGGGCTATAGGCGGGGCATATGCCCACAGGCCGAGGCGCTTTACGAGGAAATAATAACGCTGCCCCTGTTCTACGCAATGACGGATGTGGACACGGACGATGTGATAGCTGCGGTGAAAAAAGTGATAGCCCATTACAGCAAGGCCTGAGTCCGCAAGGCACGCAGACCTAAAGCGTATACAGCAACTATGTTTTATGCCTTTGCAATGCGGCGCAAGCACAGGGCATGATGGTGTCGAAACAATGTTTCGTTTAGTCGGAGGATGCGTATCTCAAAGCAGCGCACAGCGCTGGTACAGCCGTTTTACAGCTCTATTGATACCTATGTCCAACTAAATGTGTTCAAGGACATTTTTAGACGGATAGCAGTATAAATAATTGGATTGGGAATCTTATATTATGGAATTATGTCTTGGAACGGTGCAATTTGGTATGCAGTACGGCATAGCATCAGGCGGGAGGCCGCAGCTTGAAGAGGCGGAGGCAATGCTTGAATATGCCGCAGAGCAGGGCATCACCACTATAGATACGGCCAGCGCCTATGGTGAGGCAGAAAAGATAGTGGGCGGGTTTATTCAAAAGTTTGGCCGTGAAAAGCTGACCATAATAACAAAGCTGCGTCCGGGGCTGCTGTATGCGGCGGAGCCGAAAGACTATTACAAGACAATAAAGCAGAGCCTGAGGGAAAGCCTGCGCACGCTGGGGCTGGAATATGTGGATGCCTGCTTGTTCCACAATGCGGAGTACGCGCAAAACGAGGCGGCGCTGGAAGCGCTGGCCAAATTGAAAACGGACAGGCTGGCAACAAAAACGGGCGTATCCATATATATACCGTCAGAGTTTGAGGCGGCAATGCATTCGCCCTATGTGGATCTGATACAAATACCGTATAATATATTGGACAGGCGGCTGGACGGGCTGCTGAAAAAGTGCAGGCAGGAGATACACGCGCGCAGTGCGTTTTTGCAGGGGCTGCTATTGATGGATGAGCAAGATGTGCCGCAGAAGCTGTGGGACGTGAAGCCGTATCTGCACGCACTGGATGCGTTTTGCGAACGAAACAATGTTTCCAGAATGCAGGTGCTGCTGGGTTTTGTTAAAACGCAAAAGAAAATAGACAGGGTGGTTTTCGGGGTGGACAACATAGCGCAGATGAAGCAGGTTAAGGATGCTTTTGACAGCTTTGTGGATCCCGCACTGCTGAAGGATCTGGCGGATCAGTTCACCGTGGTGGATGACAGAATAATTATGCCAAGCCTTTGGCACGGAGAGTATAAATGAAATATTTGGGCATAGTGCAGGCGCGCTTCGGATCCTCGCGTCTGCCGGGAAAAATACTTATGGATCTGGCGGGAAAACCTGTGTTGCAGCGCGTTTTGGAGCGCGCATCCAAAAGCATGCATCTTGATGAAGTGATGGCAGTTACATCTGTGGAGCGGGCGGATATCGCCACGGTAAAGCTGGCGTCTTCTTTGGGCTACCGCGTTATGGCGGGCAGCGAGGAGGATGTGCTGGATAGATATTATCAGTGCGCAAAGCATTTCAAGCCCGAATATATAATTCGCATAACGGGCGATTGCCCGCTATATGACGCGGGCCTGCTGGATATGGCGATAGACGGGATGGATGCTGACGCAGACTATATGGCAGCGATAACAGAAACGCTGGCAGACGGGCTGGATATAGAGATTTTCCGCTATGCCGCTTTGGAAGAAGCCTGGCACGAAGCAAAGCTGAAAAGCGAGCGCGAGCACGTTACGCTATACATACGAAATCACCCGGAACGCTTTAAATTGCAGGATTTCATCTGCCCGCTGGGAGATCTGAACGCGGAGCGTTGGTCGCTGGATGAAGAAGCGGATTACGCGCTTATAAAAGATATATACGAGCATCTGCCGGAGGATTTCAATACGGCGGAGGTGCTGGCCTATTTGGATGAGAATCCGCAGGTGCGTGCGCTTAACGCGGGAATAGGCCGAAACGAGGGCTTGAAAAAATCTCTCGCCGAGGATGGCGAGTATACACAATAGATAAGCATCTGCCGCTGCGAAACAATGTTTTGATAGTGGCTTTTTTGTGGCTGAAACTGTGTTGATTTGGTTTCACGCAGTGATTGAAATATAAACGACGCGGTCACGCGCTGTATAAAAGTTTGCGGCTGCCCTGTTGCGGCCGTGATTTGTGAGAGGTGAACGAGATGAGTAAGAGTACGGAGCTTTACAAACATGCAAAGAGTATGATCCCCGGGGGGACGCAGCTTTTGTCTAAGCGGCCGGAGCAGTTTTTGCCGGAAAAATGGCCAAGCTACTATTCGAAGGCCAAGGGTTATGAAGTTTGGGATCTGGATGGAAATAAATATGCCGATGTTTGCTATATGGGCATAGGCGCTAACGTGCTGGGATATGCCGTGGACGAGGTGGATAACGCGGTCAAGACGGTAATAGATAATGGCAGCATGTGCACGCTGAATGCGCCGGAGGAGGTGTATTTGGCCGAAAAGCTGCTCTCGCTGCACGGTTGGGCAGATATGGTGCGCTATGCCAAGGCGGGCGGAGAGGCGATGGCACAGGCGGCGCGTATAGCGCGCGCTGCAACGGGTAAGGATAAAATATTGTTTTGCGGCTATCACGGTTGGCAGGACTGGTATTTGGCGGCAAACCTTGGGCAGGGTGATTCCCTGAAGGAGCATCTGCTTGCCGGTCTGGAGCCTGCGGGCGTGCCAAGCGGATTGCGTGGAACAATGTTGCCCTTCCGCTACAACGATATAGCGGAGTTTCGCGCGCAGTGCGCGGCGGCAAAGGGCGACATAGCCGCTGTTATAATGGAGCCGGTGCGAAACGACATGCCCGCTCCGGGATTCCTTGAAGAGATACGCGAATATACACGGAATAACGGCATAGCGCTGGTGTTCGACGAAATAACAGCGGGCTTTAGGCTGTGCTGCGGCGGCAGCCATCTAACGCTTGGCGTGGAGCCGGATATTGCCGTTTTCGGCAAGGCGCTTGCCAACGGCTTTCCCGTTTCTGCCATAGTGGGACGGCGGGAGGTTATGTCTGCCGCGCAGGACACCTTTATATCCAGCACATTTTGGACGGAGCGCACGGGCTTTGCGGCCGCTCTTGCCACGCTGGATTTTTATGAGAAAAACAATGTTGCGCAACACCTCAAGAAGGTGGGCGAGGCGGTGACACAAGGCTGGCAAGATGCAGCCAAGGCGGCAGGGCTTACGGTGCACACGGGTGGTATAGCGCCGCTTACGCACTTTGCGGTGGAAAGTGACCAGCAGCTTGTGTGCAAAACATATTTCACGCAGGAAATGCTAAAGCGAGGTTATCTTGCCTCTACCGCATTCTACGCCAGCTACGCGCATGACGAGGCTTTGGTTTCGCGGTATTTAGAAGATGTTACGGCTGTGTTTGCCGCAATGGCTAAGGCGGAAAACCTTACCGCCCTGCTGGAAGGGCCGGTGTGCCAAAGCGGATTCCAGAGATTGAATTGATAGAGCTGTTTGCGGCATATTGATTGGCAATTGTGGATAAGATTTGGTGTGCAGGTATTTGATTGCCATGCAAGAATTAGTTTACTAAAGGGGACGCTTCAATGCCGAGGCGTCTTTTTTATGCTGTATTTAATTTGGAGATATTTTTTCAGCCCGCGGCTTGGCTTCATTGCTTTTAAAGTGGGGGCTGATTTCTGGTTTTATGTGCTTTATGCTATACGTGATTTATAGATATGTTTATTCAGCCTGCGGCGGGC
>CAYXBW010000134.1:0-5667 GCA_964463305.1 uncultured Christensenella sp.
CACCGTTTCGCTTGCTATTCTTTTGATTTCCTGTTCTGTCAGCATTGCTTATACCTCAGTTTTCATCCCTAAATTTTTCGAATACCCTGTTGCCCTCGAGATCCACTGAATCTATTATTGCCACTATGGACATATCTACGGGCTTGCCGTCCGTTATTGCAGTCTGGCGTGAAGAGCTTCCGCCCACCAGCATAACAACCTCGCCAACACCCGCGCCTATTGCATCTATGGCAACTATAATGCCACCCTTTTCTTCAAATGTTTCTATATCTATGGGCTTCACTATAAGCATTTTAAGCCCGTTCAGCTTCTCTGCTTTAGTGGTGGATACCACGTTGCCCTTTACCATTGCAAGCTGCATATATTACCCCACCTTGATATCTACGTTTAATTCTCTTGCAGTGTCCTTAGCGAGCGGGGTGATTATTGCGCCCGCCGCCGCCGCCACGCTGCCGCCACGCTTAGCCGCCAGCTTCACATCCTCTTCTGTAACAAGCGAAAGCGGCTCTATAGACGCTGCCTGCACCTCGCTTACGGCTGCCTGTGGCTTTACGGAAACTGCTTCACCGCCCACTATCTCCAGCAGATCGCCATTTTTTATTATTGCGGCATTGGCCTCGTCCATATCAAGATGCACTTCCATATCGTGCCCGTCGCCGCTTCTCACTATTACATTTTCAAGCACTATGGCGCGCTCGCCCATGCTTTTTAAGGCAATGGTCTGCCCGTCCTTCAAATTCAGCTGCTCCGCCTGCCGCGCAGAAAGATGCAGGTGCCGCGCAGACACCATAACACCGCAGGGTATTTCCACAGAACCGAATTGTGTTTCTATCCTGCCGCCCGGCGTTCCTTCCACCTTGCCGGACATGCGCACCACCGGCTTTATGCCCAGCTTGAATGAATCTGTAACGGATATTTCTATTTGCGTATCCGGCCGCGCCGGACCCAGCACGCGTATTCCCGCTATGCTGCCCTTGGGGCCGTGCAATGTTATTGTTTCCTTTGCGGCAAACTGACCGGGCTGCGAAAGCGGCTTTATGGGGGTCAGCTCATATCCCGCGCCAAAAAGGCGGTCTATATCCGCCCTGGAAAGATGCACATGGCGGTTGGACACAGCCGCGGGCACAAAAGCTTTGCCCAGCGTCTTTCCCACCGCCAAAATGACCTCGTTGCGCACTATTTTCATCAATTCATTCTGATCCAAAACATCCTCCAAATGACGAACGGTATTTTTGAAATATACATCATTTATAATACCATACGCCTTGCTATAATTCAAACCCGCGCCGCTTACAATATATGTATTTTTATGCACCGCGATAGTATATTGCGTACTTTAAACAATACTCTCGCGCCCGCACAAAGTCAACAATTTAGGCACATTAAATTCACACATTGAAACATATTTCAATACATTTCAGCGGCGCCGCAGCTTGGCGGGAACTTATTTCAAAGAGCAACAATGTTGCGCAGTTTATTTCCGTGTTTTTTTATCATATACATGCGAAATATTGCCCGCTCGGCGTTTGAATGCGTGGGGCTGTTGTGATATATTGTAAACATATTTGTTTGTACGCTACACAAGGCGGCAAAAGATAGTGCGGGAGGCTGTTCGCACAGTGGGAATAATACAGAAAATACCTTTGGTGGTTGGTCTTGCCGTTCAGCGAAACCTGCCGAAAGAATACACAGAGCTGCTCATCAAAACGGTGGGCGCTCAGCTTTCTGCGCTTAAAAAGGCATATAAAAACACCCCTATAACAGTTTTGTCCACACTTGCCCCAGGCATGGCCACGCTATGTGCAAGGGCGGCTCTTTCAGCAGGCTGCACACTGCGCGCCGCGCTCCCCAAAGAGGCCCAGCTATACGCGGAAGACTTCCCTGAGGGCAGTGCGCGCGATGAATATAATGAGCTTCTATCCCGCTGCGAAAGCAGCTTCACCGTGCCCGAATACAGCGAAGCCCCCTCGCCCGTGGCTGTTGAAAACACATTTGGCGAGGTTTCATACAAAATACCCGCCGCCTATTACAACAAGCAGGCCGCCATATATCTTTCAAAGCATTGCCATCTGCTGCTGGCCTGCTGGGATGGAAAAAAACAAGCGGAAGATGAAAGCGCAGAAGATTTTACGCTTGATGCCATGCTGCTGGCTCTCGCGCAGCCGTTTTCTAAAATGGCAGGCGGCGGCACCGCGCAAAATTCCGGCAATGTACTACTCATCACCACGCCCGCAATACGATCTCCGCGCACACCTAAAGTGCTTCCTATACGCACGCAGTTCTACAGCGGCGGCATAGAGCGCATTGTTGGCACAAGGGGCATAAGGCTAAAAGAATTTTCATATATAGAGCGCTTCAATCTGGATTGTACACACAACGCTACACTAATATCAAAAAACGAGGCTGCTGCAAAGGCCGTATACCTGCCGCCCCAAAACGAGGCACAGCTTTCGTCAAGCGAGGCGGATCTGCTTTGCCTATTGGCACAGGCAGACATACTGGCATCACATTTTCAAAAGATTTATACTATGATCATATATGCGTTCTCCCTTGCTGTGCTTGGTTTTTTCATTTTTGCGCTGGGCATAGGCAGCACAGGTTCCACCATACAGCTTGCCGCATACCTTTTTTTGACATTGTTGGCGGTGCTGGCATACAACTTTACAGGAAATAAGAGATACTCCAAAAGATACACGCGCTACAGGCTGCTTTCCCAATTTCTCTGCGTTCAATTTTTTATGGAGATATCAAATATACGAGATTATTTTTTTTCTGTGCCGCGCTGGAAGCGCAGTGCGGAAATAAGCTTCGCGGAGCACGCCGCCGTTACACACCGCAAAACCGATTGGTCTGCCACACTGCCGCATAATTTGGACGTGGTATACAAACAGTGGATAGACGGAGAATATTTTCATTATAGATATGAGGCACAGGAAAGGCAAAACGTGGCGGGGATGCTGCAAAAACTGGCGGCCTACGCGCTTATAGCTTCTATAATATTGTTTTTTGCTGTGGATATCTCCGCACTTTTGTCTCGCAGTACGGCCGTGCCTTCAACCGGCATGGTTACCAAAATATTGCTTATACTGATCGCCGCTGTCGTTTCGTTTGCCATATATAAAGCCGGACTGATGTTTACAGATGAGCGGCTCAGGCTCAGCGTTAAAATGTACCGTTCTCTGGGCGTGGCAAAAAGGCGTGTGCTGGCAGCGCGCAAAAGCTACAACAGGCGCGTGGTTCTCAGCCTGCTGCTGCTGCTTGCAAATACTGAAATAACGGAGGCTCTGGCCTGGTATTCCCATTTTTCGCCGCGTACAAAGTACCGCTCCGCCAAAAGGTGCACCATACCCGGAAAGAAGTTTCGCATACCGTATTATATGCGCAAAAAAAAGCGCCAAACACTCACCTGACCTTTTCATTCCCGCCACAGCAGTATACACAGCTGAAAATCCCTGCGCCCTATATGAGCGCAAAAAATCATGCCGCACGCGCAGGGTATGTTATTTTTTCCCATCCACTGTCAATATACGCCACTTATTGGGGCGAGGGTGTTTTTTTACGCCAAATTGTGAAAAACCCTCAATTTGTATGGCTGCGTCGCAGCTCCAAAATTTGCTGAAAATGCGGGTTTCGCGGCATTTTGCATAAGCTTTGCGCCGCAAAATATTCTCCAAAAAAAGTAAAAAAAGTTCTTGACTATTGCATTCAAGGCATTATAATGGTTAAGTAAGTTAATTATTAATGCATTAATTATTAATTTGATTAACTAATATTAAGGAATGGTAATGGAATATGCCTAACGAAGCGTTGATAAGCGAACTGCTCTCCACAATGGACACAATGAAAAAATTCAGCAACTACCGCATGGATTTTTTTGGGCTTAACAGGGGCGAATACTTTATGCTTGTATCCATACATGACGTACAGCACCACGGAGAGGGGATCAGCGTATCTGCCTTAAGCAGAAAAAACCAAATTACCAAGCCTGCAATAACACAAATGGTGAACACCCTAGAGGCAAAGGGACTGGTAGTTCGCTCACCTGATGCAAAGGATCGCCGTATAGTTCGGGTAAGCGTGACAGAGAGCGGCCGTGAGCTTTTGAGACGCGCACACTGCGCATTTCACGAGATCATGGTCAAAATAATTGGTGAGCTTGGCGAGGAGGACACAAAGCAGCTCATTAGGATATTCACAAAAATGAACGATCTGATGGAGGACTACATAAAGAAAAATGGCGGAAAGATAAGAGAACCAAGATCAGAGGAGGAATCTATATGAAAAGGATCATACCATATTTCAAGCCTTTTGCAATGATGCTTCTGGCTATGGTGGCGCTGCTATTGGTGCAGGCCTGGGCGGAGCTTAGCCTGCCCAACTATATGTCTGACATTGTAAATACCGGCATACAGCAAGGCGGTATAAAAACAGCCGCACCAGATGTTATATCAAAAGACGGAATGAAGCTTATGCAAAGCTTTATGACAGATGAAGAAAGGTCTCTTGTGGAATCAAGCTATATACCCTATAGCGAAGTGACCCAATACCCCAAAGATTATCCGCAAATAAATACGGATACAAGCAATGTGCTGGTAAAGAGCACCGCGCTTGCGGAAGATCAGCGAACAAGCCTTAACACGGCATTCGGCACCGCGGCATGGACAATGATAAACACCATGCAAACGCTGAACCCGGATAATAAGGACGCAGCTTCTCAAGAGCTTACCAATTTGGATTTCAGCTCCGCATACAGCCAGCTTCTGCCCATGCTGCCCCAGATACCAAAGCAGGTGATAGCTGAAGCGCATGACAAGGCGTCTCAAATGGATGTGAGCATGAGGGATCAAACGGGCGTTGCCTACGCAAAGGCTTTTTACAGCGAACTGGGTGTAGACGTGGGCGCGTATCAGCAAAATTATATCGCCTCTACGGGCGTACTAATGCTGCTTTTGGCGGGAGCCAGCGGCGTGACGGCAATAGCTGTGGGCTTTTTCGCCTCGCGTACGGCGGCCGGCGTGGCGCGCAATATGAGGAGCGACCTTTTCCGCAAGGTAGAGGGATTTTCGCTTACGGAATACAATAAATTTTCCACAGCCTCACTTATAACGCGCACAACAAACGATATCACGCAGATACAGACCTTCGTTTCAATGGGTGTAAGGCTGCTGCTGTTCGCCCCCATAATGGGCATTGGCGGCATATTTATGGCGGTGCAGAAGAGCAGCTCTATGGCCTGGGTAATAGCGCTGGCGGTCATTTGCATACTGGCGCTCATAGTGGGCGTTTTCCTGGTGGCCATGCCCAAGTTCAAAATAATGCAAAAGCTCATAGACAAGCTGAACCTGGTTTCCCGTGAAAGCCTTTCGGGTATGCTGGTAATACGCGCATTCGGCACGCAAAAGCACGAGGAAAAACGCTTTGCTAACGCAAACGACGACCTCGCCAAAACGCAGCTTTTCATAAATAAGGTAATGACACTCATGATGCCCGTAATGATGTTCGTTATGAACGGCGTTACGCTGCTCATAGTATGGGTAGGTGCCGGACAAATAGAGCAGTCCGCCCTGCAGGTGGGTGATATGATGGCCTATATACAATATGCCATGATAATCATAATGTCCTTCCTTATGATATCCATGATATTCATAATGGTGCCGCGCGCCTCCG
>CAYXBW010000135.1:0-5615 GCA_964463305.1 uncultured Christensenella sp.
ACCGGAGAAAAAATCCATTCTCACACTGGGCGTGTAGCCCGTCTTTTGCTGCACATCCTGCCTTATAACAGCGGATATATCCGCCATTACCCGCTGCGCCTCTGCCGCCTCCATACTTTTGGTGAAATCATCAAACGAGCCATCCTCCACAGTTGCATACTTTCCGTTTGCGGGCTGCACCGTAAAATATATCACCATATTGTTACCAAACGCCTGCATATAGGTGCCGCTAAGCTCATAGCCAGACGCAGCCGAACGCAGCATATTTTCTATATCATAGGCAGAGCCGCCCTCACGCTCCACATAACGGCGCAGCGCGTTTTCCTCTGCTCTGTTCACATTGCCGCTTATGCCGCCTGAGAACGCCTCGCGAAAGCGTTCGCCCAGACCGCCGCGATTTTCCGTTGCCTCGTCTATAGCATCGCGTATGCTCTCCCCAAGGTCTTCGTTTACGCCGCCCGGCATAAAACGGCTTATTATTCCGGTATTTTCCAGCCTGCCCTGAATGAGATCGCTTATGGTGTTGCGAAACATCATGAACCGCATACCCAGCACTATAGCAACCACAATAAGCCCCGCCGCCACGCAGGCTATGCTTATTACTATCCATTTGCTGTTTGAACCCTGCGGTCTATTGCCGTTAGGGCTTTGCATATGGCTGTGCTGGCCGCTATCGTTTTCGTTTTGCATAATTTTCCATCCTCCAAATATCAGATATAAAAAAGAACTTTACTTCATAAAATCAATCAGTTGAAATAATATACCAGACTCACGGCACTTTCAGTACCCTCCACTGTGATCACAGCGTTGAGCGTATACCCGTCCATTTGCCAGCTTGCTTTAAACTCTGCGTTTTCACCTTTTTGAAGCGAGTTCAGCAGCTGATCAAAATCAAGCTGTCCGCCGCCTTCCCGCACTGCCTCATCCGGAGCGCTTCCCGCTATATCCTCTGCAAAGGCGGTCATATCGCTGAAAAGCCGCGCCATATCCTCGGCCGTATCCGTTGCGGCAGAGTTTATTTTATAGCCAATAGTATAAATTTTTTCGCCTTCCGCCACAACATACATTTCACCCTGCCTGCCCATTATATCCATAGGCTTTGTGTATTCGGTAAACTGGCTGTAAGTACTGGAGCCTGTTTTCACGCCCGGATCGGCAGCTATTTGCTCTGCTGTGGTAATGGGCCTTGGGTTGTCTGCCCCTAGCGAACCAAATTCGTAGCCGCCCGCAGCGTCCGTTGTGGAGGGAAGCTCCGCCGCGTTTTCGGTAATGCCGGCATCTGCATTGCCGCTGCCGTAGCCGCGCATTATATTCATGCGCACGCGGTCATTCATAACGGAAAAATATACGTCCAGCATATCTGTGCCCACCGTCCAGCTTCCGCCATACATCGTGTAGCCATAGCCCTCGGTTCCGCCCGTCAGCTTTGCGGCCTCCTGCTCTGTAAGCCTGCCCGTTCTGTCATAATTGAAATCTTCACCGCCAAAATATATCATGCTGCTGGCTTTTTCGCTTCCCGCCTGAGCGGAAACCGCGTCCTCCACCGCGTTTATGAAATCAAGCAGTGAAGCGGCGTCACTTTTTTCGCTTATATCATAATAATACGAAGCGAAAACGGTGGCTCCGTTCTCTTCCACGGTTTCGGCATAGTTTTCTCCCGCCTTATCTGCAAAGGCAGGGGCGTCTATATCCTTTCTGTATATCTGGCTCACTCCGTCATCAAAATCGCCCTGCTTTTCAAAACCGTGACTGCTTGCAAGCTCCGCGCCCGTCATGGGGCTGCCCGCCAGCAGCCCAAGAGGGTCCATCTGGGCAAAGGTGACGCTTTGCCCCGCGCCGTTTGCAGGCAGCGCGGGCATTGGGCTTTGCTGAGCGGTTTGCTCTGCCGGGGGGCTTGGCTCTGCCGTCTCCACCCCGCCCAGTTTTTCAGAAAGACTTGGGTTGTCGTTATAATCGTCTTTATCCAGCTCCGTCATAATGTTTTTGATAAACGCGGGCGAACAAGCCGTAAGCGATATAAGCAGCGCCGCTATTACGGCAACGCAAATTATTTTCTTCATATCAGACTTTCCTTTCATCCGTCATTTTATAGTATACGTCATCAATTAGACGGTATAAAAAGGCAAATTGTTTCCATATCTTTGCATATTACGTTTTTCCGCAGCACAAAAAGCGGCTCCGCAAAAGCGAAACCGCAAATTTTAAAATGTCACACCTTGCCAAAGAGGTCTCTCAATTCGCCCATCTTATCTATTTTCATTTCATCTGCGCTGCCGTCTATATACACTGTTTTTACAGAAACATAACCGCCCGAATTTATGATGTCCTTGGCTATTTCGTACACCTTGGGCACCTTTAGCTGCTCTGCCGCCTCAAGCGCCTTATCGCTCTCGGGAAAATCGATACAAAATCTCTTGGGATACTTTTGATTGTCCATATTATTTTCTCCTTTACACAGCCTATACCGGATTTGTATTTATTTTTTAATTATAAACACATTTTTGAAGGTATCAACCCAGTATTGCAAAAAATTGTTTGGATCTACAATTATGCGGCCTTGCAAAACGCCGCCCTGCCCATGATTTTCTCCCTTTTTGCGCCGCCACCGCCTACTTAACTATTACCTTGACCGCTTTGGTGGTTGTTTTTGAAGCCGTTGTTCCGTTTGCCGCGGAATCTCTGTTTATCACCGTGCAGTAATAATATACTGTTCCCTTTTTGCCTGTTGGTACACTGTAGCTTGAGCGTGTGGCTCCGGCTATTTTTGCGCCGCCCGTGTTTTTGCTGCTGCTGCTTTTATACCACTGATATGTGAGCTTTGAGGAGCCGCCCTGCAGTGCCGCCGCAGAGGCTTTTACGGAAAGCGTATATGAGGCTCCGCTCCTCACCGTTTTGCTTTTGGGCTGCGCAACTATTTTTGGCTTGGCGGCGTTCACCCTCAGTACCGTTATGCTTACCGTGCCCGAAGCAGCCGATTCTGTTTCACCTGAAAGCGAGGTGACGTGATAGCTCTGCGCTCCCGGCTTTGCTGCTGCATCGCTATAGGCCGCGCTTTTCACCGTGGCTATTCTGACGCCGTTTCTGTATACGGCATACCCCGTGGGCGAAACCCCCGCGGGCGGCTTTTCCCAGGTGAGGGCTACTGTTTTGGCTCTCTGCGCCGCCTTAAGCCTTTGCGGCGGATTCAGCGCTGTATTTGCCACCCTTATTTCCTGCGTATAGTCTGAATATACTGCCGTTTCTCCAGATGAATACCTTGAGCGCAGCTTGTATGTATAGCTTCCGTTCTGCGATATATTTCTGTCTGTATAGGCGGTTGCGTATGAATTTGCCGCGTATAACAGCGTTCCGTCACGGTATATCTCGTAATATGATGGCTCATGCTGGCGCAGCTCTCCAAAAGCCTCCTCTGCTTTGTTCCACCTTAGCTCTATGCTGCTGCCATCCTGCGAGAAGGCTGCCGAAAACGCCTGGGGCGGCGCAACTGTGATGGGCAGTAATTTGAATGTTTTGCTGCTGCCCGCGCTTTTTAGCGGTGTGGTATCCCCCGCCACCGCCGCCAGCACTTTCACCATGTAATTGTAGCTTTTGCCCACCTCCATATCTGTATATCTGTCACTTCGTGACTGTGCCGTCGCAGAGGAGGTGTTTATTGTGCTCAGCAACACGCCGTCCCTGTAAAGCTCATAGCCCTTTAGCGTGAGCGCCTCCGGCATTTGCGCGGGCGCCTCCCAGTATATATCCACATTGTTTTTTCCGTGCTCTGCCTTTAAATTTTGCGCTTCGGGAACCCTTAGCTCTTCATAGGGGTAGCGCCTGTCAAGCGCGGCGGTATATTTTATGGCGGCGTCTGTGCCGCTATATGTAAAATTGACCGCCACTACGGCAAAGTCGTTCCCCTGCCCCACCGGTATGGTTACCTCGCCGCCCGGCGTCAGCTCCGCATATTTTCGCGCCGGCGCCCGCCTCAAGCCGGAAAAGGGCTGCGAGGGATACACCACATAAAAGCGAGATTTTGCATCTGCGTCTGTAAGAGTTACCTTTATAACGTTTTCATCCGCAGAAAGCCTTGTTCCCATGCGCGGAATAACGAAATACTGCGGCATATAGGGCGCTCTGTACGCGGAAAACGCAAAGCTCTCCTCCGGCTTCAAAACGGGCTGCCCATAAAGATCTATCATATTCCATGAATCGAAGCTCACATTTTTTATGTGCGGCCCCGCCTTTGACGGGTCGCTCACAAAGGTGTCCAGCGCAAAAGTATTGAAAAATGCGTTGAAATTGTCTAAATTTGCGGACGGTGCGCCGCCTGCAAAATGGTCGCCCATGGCTATGAAGGTATCAGTGCCGCCGCCGCGCGCATCTGTAAGGAAACCGTTTATGCTGCCGCCGTTGTTGTAATATGCCAGCCCCGCCAAAGCTGCCGCGCCAAAGCTGGCGTTTGCATACACGTCCACCCCGTACTGCCAGCTAAGGTAGCCGTTGCCCGGCTTGAACTGGCCGGTAAAAAAGGCGCTCAGCTTGCCGGAGCCGAACTTGTTTTTATATAGGTACCCCGCCAGCTCCGCAAAGGCCTCCTCTGCAAAAACATGCTTTAGAGCGGGGTTTTTGCCCGCCTGCCTGTTTGCGTGCACGCAGGAGAAGGAAAGCAGGTGCGCGTATTCGTGCATTATTGTTTGGTAAAAACCGTCCGGATCGCCGTTCAGCTTGCTGTAGCCCTGATTGGGAGCTATGTCTGCGTATATCATGGCGGCATTGTTGTATGAGGTGAAATCTGCCGTGTTGAAAAAGCCGGAAACATAGCCGCCCACCGTGCCGCCGGATTCCTTACCGTCCGATGCGATGTCGCACAGGAGTATAATGATGCGCCCGTCGCCGTTTATATCATAGGGCCGGGCGAAATAGCCTGCGGCTCCCGGCGTGGATACAAGGCGGTACATCTCTTCAAATTTTTGTGCAACTTCACTTGCCCGCGCATTCTCATTTGTCCCGTCCGGATAAAAGTATTTATAGGTGGAAAGCTTGTCGCTCTTTACCACGTAAACCAGCGCCTTTTCACTCTTTGCGGCAAGCACAGCAGTCTCCTCCGTTGCAAATATGGAGCCTGCTATTTTAAATGTTCGCTCATGGCCTATTTCGCCCGCCGCCAAAGCCGTTTCTTCCCCGCTCTGTGCCTCAGCAGCTTCCTCTATTGCCTCTGCTGACTCTACCGCTTCCGCCTCTACAAGCGGCGGCTCCTGTTCTTCCGCCTCAAGTGGAATGTCTGCTGGCGGCGCTTCCTGCTGCGGTATATCAGCAAGCGGGAATTCCCCCGCCGTTACCGCTCTTTGCGCCGAAAATACCAATACTAGCACTAAAATGATTGCCACGATTTTTTTCATTTGCTATTTCTCCTTTTGATGCAAAACTCTGCAAGCCTTGAACAGTCATAATGAAAATATATTTTTCCCAGTTATATTATGGTCGTATTTATACATTATTGTAAATGTGTTTTTATTTTTTGCTTATTATTTGCTTTATTATAACATTTATTCATGATTATTTGAATAGTTTCATTCTTTTTTGTGTTGTTGATTTTGTTTTTTTTTCGCCTGCGGCTTGGCTTTTTGCTGTTG
>CAYXBW010000136.1:0-5533 GCA_964463305.1 uncultured Christensenella sp.
ATCTATAAATCACACACGGCATAAAACAAACAAAAAACCAGAACTCAACACCCCAAGCAACAGCAAAAAAGCCCAGCCGCAGGCTGAAAAAACAAAAACCTCAGCTCTTCCCCGGCGCTTTTTTGAGCGTCACGTTAAACGCGCTGCCCTCTCCCAGCTTGCTGTGCACGCTTATGCTTCCGCCGTAAAGCTGTGCTATATGCTTTGCAATAGCCAGCCCCAGCCCTGTTCCCTGCACCGTTGCCCCGCCCGAATTTTTCGCGCGGTAAAAGCGTTCAAACACGCGCGCCTGCTCCTCAGGCGGTATGCCTATGCCCGTGTCCTTCACCTCTATATA
Source organism: uncultured Christensenella sp. (assembly GCA_964463305.1). GTDB lineage: Bacteria > Bacillota > Clostridia > Christensenellales > Christensenellaceae > UBA5399. Next base: position 338 of record CAYXBW010000136.1, read on the forward strand.
TGCGTTTTTCTGGTCCTCAGACAGCAAAACGTCCACGCTGCCGCCCTCTTTGTTGTACTTTATAGCGTTTTCGCACAAATTTAGCAAAAGCTGCTTCATTCGGTTTTCGTTGGCGGTAAGCGTGGCGCCGCCCTCCACGCTAAGCGTTACACCCTTTTTCTCCGCCTGCTTTTTAAGCGAAGCGGCAGCTTCTTCGGCTATCTTGGAAAGCTCCATGCTCCGCGTTTTTTCATCCATCGCTATGTGCTCCAGCTCAGAAAGCGCCAGCGTATCGTTCAACAGCCCCATTAGGCGGTCTGCCTCTGTGGTTATGCGCTGCGCGTAGCCGCGCGTCTCCTCCTCGCCCGCCGTCATGCCGTTTGCTATAAGCTGCGCGTAGCCGTCTATAGAGGTAAGCGGCGTTTTAAGCTCGTGCGAAACATTGGCGGCAAAATCCTTTCGCATGCGCTCCGCGTCCGCAATATCCGTAACGTCAGATATAAGCACCAAAAGCCCTTCCCCGCCCGTGCCGAAAGCCTCCTCTGTAACAAAGCTCAAATGATAGCGGTAGGTTTTGCCCGTAGTCTCGTCCGTTATGTCAAAATGCTTGCTTTTCCTGCGCTCAAAGGCCTTGTCTATCTGGTTCAGTATCTCCTGCTTGCGCGTGAAGTGGAGTATGTTCACATTGGTGATATCCTCCTCGCCCCCAAGTATACGCCGCGCCGCGGGGTTTATAAGCAGCACATCCTGATCTTTGTCCATAACCATAAGCCCCTCCTGAATGTTCTCCAGTATGAGCGAAGATTTTTTGTTTTCCAGCTTCACGCGGGCTATGTATTTGTTCAGCCGCTGCGAAATATCAGCAAACGCGCGCGAAATATCATCCAGCTCGCCGTATTTGCTGTTTATGTTTATGCTGGTGCTCTCCCCCTCAATATATCCCTTTATAGAGGCGTATAGCTGGTTCATGGGCGAAAGCACGCCGCGCGCTATTATATTGGAGAAAATTATGGCTATTATGGTAAGCACAATAAAGGCTATTATTATTATGGGCATGGCCTGCAAAACAAAGGCGTAGGTGTTTTGCACCGGCATGGCTATGCGCAAAAAGTCACCGTTTGCCATACGCTTTGCCGCATACATGGTCTCCACGCCGGTGGAGGCGGATCTTCTGGTATCCCTGCCCGTGCCGCCGGCCGCCGCCTGCACTATCTCCGGGCGATCACTGTGGTTGTTTACGGAGCCGTTCACATTTGTATCCGCCAGCACGCTGCCGTCCGCACCTATAAAGCTTATGCGTATGTTTTGCCCGTAGGCCTTCTGGTATTCGCGGGCAATGGCGGCATAGTCTGTATCTCCCGCTATCGCCAGCTCCATGGCGTTTATATCGCCCTCCAAAGATTCGTACGCGTCCAGCTTGTACGTGTTCATAAAGCTGCCCACCGCCGCCGAAACCGTTACTAGCTGGGCAACTATGAGCACAATTATTATCAATATACTAATACGTTTTTTCAATTCGCAACCCCTCACACTAATATTACCGTAAAAGCAAAGCGCCCTTTTTTATGCGCAGCCGCCTGCCAAAAAAGGCACCGCCGCGCGCAAAGTCATCAATCTGGCAAAAATTCATAGCCCACGCTGCGTACGGTTTTTATATATTTTCCCGCCGCGCCCAGCTTTTCGCGCAGCGTTTTTATGTGCATATCCACCGTGCGCGTTTCTATTTCCACATCCACGCCCCAGATATTGCTTAAAAAGCTGTCTCTTGAAAGCACTATGCCCTCGTTCAGCATAAGATACTTCAATACTTCAAACTCTTTGTAAGTAAGCTCCGCCCGCTTGCCCGAAACATACACCTTGCGCGAGGCAGAGTCTATTGTTATATCTCCCGCCCTAAGCTCCGCGCCCTCCGCCTTTTGTGAGCGCCGCAGCACCGCCTTCACGCGGGCTATAAGCTCCAGCACGCCAAAGGGTTTCCCAAGATAATCATCCGCGCCCATATCAAGACCGGTAACGCGGTCTATCTCCGTATCCTTCGCCGTCAAAAATATGGCTCTTGCGGCCGGCTCCATGTTTCGCATAAGCCTAAAAACCTCCAGCCCATCCATGCCCGGCAGCATTATATCCAGCAGCGCCAGCTCCACCTGTGCGCGCTCCGTTTCATAATCGGCCAAAAAGCTCTCGCCGTCCTCATAGGCCTTGTATTCAAAGCCGGCAGAGCGCAGCGTACAGCATATAAGCTCCCTCACGGAAGCGTCGTCCTCCACAATGCAAATGTGCCCCATTTTCTCCCCTCGCGTACCTTCAGCCTTTTTTTGCGCCCCTGCCTCCCCTTGCGGCAAAAGCGCTCTGCTGTCCGCTTTTCTTTATATTATATCATATAGCCATCTCACATAATATAGCTGCATGGCGGCAGCAGTATGCGCCTTGCCGCGGCTACAGTATGCGTTCGCTTTTGTGCACTCCCGTAACAGAAAACTCCGTCCAGTCCGCAATGTTTTCAGCGTGGTCGCTTATGCGCTCCAGGTATTTTGCAATCAGCAGATAATCCACTATCCTGTCCATATGGTTCCTGTCTTGCATCACTATATCCATAAGCTCGTGCTTCACAGTGTCAAAAAGCTTGTCCTGCTTGTCGTCAAGGCTCATCACCTTGTGCGCTATTTCCACGCTGTTTTTAACGAACGAATCCACCGCCAGGCTCACCATCTCCACGGCAAGCGTACCCATCTGGCGTATAAGCGCGGGCTGCTCCACCTTGCCGCCGCGGCAAAGTATGGTTATGATATCCGCAATGTCCGCCGCCTGATCGCAGATGCGCTCCAGATCTGTTATCATCTTGAGCGCCGCCGAAACGGAGCGCAGGTCCTTAGCCACGGGCTGCTGGCGCATTATAAGCTTTAAAGAGCGGCTCTCTATGTGCCGCGCCAGATTATCTACAGCGTCATCGTTTTCTATCACGCTCTGCGCCTGCTCCACATCACATCTGTCAAGCGCCTGCATTGTGTGCTCTATAGCCTGCTCTGCCATGGAGCCCATGCGTATAAGGTCAAGCTTTAGCTCCTCAAGCTCCGTATCATACTTACTTCTAACCATCTCAACCAAACCTTCCTGTTATATAATCTTCCGTGCGCTTGTCCTTAGGCCGCGCAAAGAGCGTTTCGGTCTCGTCATACTCCACCATCTCACCCAGCAGGAAAAATGCCGTCATATCGCTTATGCGCACCGCCTGCTGCATGTTGTGCGTCACTATCACCACGGTGTACTTTTCCTTAAGCTCGCTCATTAGGTCTTCAATTTTTGTGGTGGATATGGGGTCAAGCGCGCTGGTTGGCTCGTCCATCAGTATCACCTCAGGCTCCACGGCAATGGCGCGCGCTATGCACATGCGCTGCTGCTGCCCGCCGGAGAGCGAAAGCGCGCTCTTTTTCAGCCTGTCCTTGGCTTCTTCCCACAGCGCCGCACCCTTTAGGCTGCGCTCCACTATCTCATCCAGCTCCGCCTTGCCCTTTATGCCGTGCACGCGCGGGCCATAGGCTATGTTGTCATATATGCTCATGGGAAAAGGGTTTGGCTTTTGGAAAACCATGCCCACCTTTTTGCGCAATATGGTAACATCCACGCCCGCTCCGTATATATCCTCGCCGTCAAGCAGCACGGAGCCTGTTATCTTCACGCCGTCCACAAGGTCGTTCATGCGATTGAGCGTTTTAAGGTATGTGGATTTTCCGCAGCCGGACGGGCCTATCAGCGCGGTGATGCTGCCCTCCGCTATATCCAGATTTATGTTTTTCAGCGCATGGTTCGCGCCGTAGAAAAGCTCCAGATTTTCCGTTTTTATTTTCGTTTCCAAGCTGTCTACCCCTTTATTTTGTACTTTTTGCTCATGTAATTCGTAAGCAGGTTTATCACCAGCACTATTATCACCAGCACCGCCGCTATGCCAAAGGCTGTGTCGTTTTGCCCCTTTGCCGCGTAGGTGTATAGCTGCACGGTAAGCGTGGCGCCGGATTCCATGGCGTGGCCGAAAAATTCGCGCGGCATGTTCGTGCCTATGCCTGAGGTGAATATGAGCGCGGCGCTCTCGCCCACTATTCGGCCTATGCTAAGTATTACCGCCGTAATTATGCCGGGCACTGCGGAGGGAAGAATTATAGTGCGTATCATATACCACTTGGTGGTGCCTATTCCCAGCGCGCCCTCGCGGTATTGCGCGGGCACCGTTTTTAGCGCCTCTTGCGTGGTGCGCACTATTATGGGAAGTATCATAAGCACCAGCGTCAGCGCGCCCGCCAGTATGGAATAGCCCAAATTCAGCGTGACCCCAAAGAATATTGCGCCAAACAGACCGTACAGCACAGAGGGTATGCCAGAAAGCGTCTCCGTGGTGAACTCTATTATGCGAACCAGCTTGCCGCGCTTGGCGTATTCGTTTAGGTATATTGCCGCGCCCACGCCTATTGGCGTAACTATGAGCAGCGTTATGCCTATCATATAAAGCGTATTTATTATGCTGGGCAGTATGCCCACCGTTTTTTTGAGCGCGCTGGGCGCGGTGGATAAAAACTCCCAATTCACCTGCGGCAGCCCGCGAAACAGTATGTAGCCCAGCATGTAAAAAAGCAGCACCACCACAAGACCCGCGCAAAGGTATATGAGTATTTTCAAAAACAGATCCAGCGGACGGCGCTTTTTTTGCGTTATGCTTATTGCGTTTGTAAGTTTGTCAGCTTTCATTTTTCGCACCGTCCTTTTTTAACGCAATGCCCAGCAGCACGTTTATTATCATTATGAATGCAAACAGCACCAGCCCTATAGAAAACAGCGCCTCGCGGTGCAGCCCTGATGCGTAGCTCATTTCAGAAACTATGCCCGTGGTGAGAAAACGTACGCTGCTAAACAGACCGGGCATGTTCGCCACATTGCCGGATACCAGTATTATGGCCATAGCCTCGCCCAGCGCGCGGCCTATGCCCAGCACTATTCCCGTAACGATGCCTGATTTTGCCGCGGGTATCTGCACCTTAAAAATTGTCTGTATCTTGGTGGCGCCCATTGCGAGAGATGCCTCTGAATATTCGCGCGGCACCGCCTTTAAGGCCGTTATGCTTATGTTCACCACGGTGGGCAGAATCATTATGGTAAGCACCACTATGCCCGAAAGCATGTTTGCCCCGCCCGTAAAGATATGGTTCGGGTCGTTAGCGAAAAGCGCTG
>CAYXBW010000137.1:0-5478 GCA_964463305.1 uncultured Christensenella sp.
TCATCGAGCTATTCTAAGTTTCACTCTGTTATTGGTATCTTTTTCTGTCCACTAAAGCGGGAATACCTCACCCAGCGTTCGTTCATGCGGTCCGCCGTTTTTCGGTTTGCATCAGGCTGCCCCGGTCTGTTCCATGTCGAACCATAGTACCCTTGTTCTCCGCGTTTGATATTGATAAGGTCTCCTGTATCCGGCAGGGTAGTTTGGCAAATTGGCGGCAGCAGCGGCGGTTCGCCTGTTATATCTGCCCAATCAATGACCTGTTCTTCAATTCTCTGCTGATAATCTTCAAGCGCCGATTCCTTTGTTTGGAAATAATGTCCCCAATAATATTCATCCGGGGTTTCCACCCTATATTCCCACGTTACAAACGGATCGGGCGCGGTTGGGCTAACACCCATTGCATAACCTTTGTTGCCGACACTAAATTGCTCGACAATAACATATCCTTGGTTTTGATCGCCTATTTTCATTGATCCCTCCTCAAAAATTGGTACAAAAAAACAGCCATATTTCTATGACTGTCACACGCACCTAAGATAATGCTATTTTTCCCACTTCAAATCCCCGTCATCATAAACATACAGAATCGTGCCGCATTTCGGGCAAACATATACCTGTACATGGGATTGACTTGCTTTTGATCCACGCTTATGCATTTGTGTTTTACAGTTTTTGCAGTTCATGGAATACAGTATATCACATTGCCGCGCCATTTTGGTGCGTTCTGTGTCAATTTCTGTCCTGCTTTCGCTTATGTAGAAATACCGCGCCCGCGATAATCCCAATACACAAAACGACCGCTAAAATTGTTTTCAGTTCCATTTCTCTTCCTCCCTTCGCTAGATTTGTACTGCCATGATGACCAGTCTGCCATCCGCGCCATATTTGCTCCTGTCACAGGTGGACAGTGTCAAAGTGTTATCTGATGGTACTGACAATACACCTGTTTCATACAGAGACTTAATTTTCGCTGTACCGAGCCACTCTGAAAATTGTTCCTCATCTTCAAAATCCAATTGCAGATAGTCCCATTCTTCTGTCTGAATATTCAGACTCAGAACCGCAAATATGCGCCACCAAGAATGTTTTGATTCCAGTGTGCTGAATTGAACATATCTGTGTTTCTCAAAATATGCCTTGTCTTTGTAGTGAAGCAGCGATCCGAACATATCTTGCCTGCCGCCGCCCATGTTATGCCCATAGAGCACGGTGTTGTAGTTATGCGGAAAAACTGTGTTTCCCGCATCCATAAAGATTGCGCCCGCCTTGGATTTCTCACCCTCGAATGACCGATTCAGATAGGTTTCATTGTCCGTTCCCTGAACCACAGGATAGTTGATCGGCGTATCGGGAATGGAAAGCCATCCAATCGTATCCGGGTTGACGCTCAACAATCCGCGGAAATCTGCTTCCATATATGGCAGCGTTGCGGGTTTGTCTTGTGGATCGGTCACACTTTCGGGCAGTTCCAGCGTTTTTGGTTTTACATATTCCTCTTGGATCTGCGCATACTCTGCCACTTCCTTTTGTGCCGTGCAATATTCATGGATAAAAAACATGCCGCAAACTGCGGCAATCATGATAAAAGCAACGATAACTATATTCATCTTTCCATTTTTCATTTTTCCTCCGTGTCAATTGAAAAACCCGCACATTGCGCTATGTGCGGGTTGAGAGCAGGTTATAGTGTGATTATAATAAACGTTAGAGGGAAGTCAGTTCTCCTTTTCGAACTACAAATTATATGGATAGATTTTCTTTTATATTGTGGTGACAGTCTCCCCCATATTATCATGAACTTGCCTGCTGCCTAGTATTTTAAACTCATACCCGGTTTATATAGGAATTTCTCCCGATTTCACAGAAGCAGCCTGCGCTTTTTCAAACGCATTGATTTTATCTTTTAGCAATTCAATTGATATATCTTCCCAATAATTCACATATACTAATTTTACGCCATTCTCTTCGCTTAACCTTGCCTTTAGTTGATCTCTTTCTTGCTGGGTTTCAAATTGTTTTTCCCCACCAAATATCTCTACCGGTTCAAAGTGCTGTTTTCCCTGATATTCTATTGCAATGTTTTCACCACATACAAAGACATCATACGATAGCTGTCCTTTGTTACCGCGTAAAAAATATGGCCTGTGTTGATATATTACATGTTTCCGCTTGAACAGTTTTTTCGTCAATTCATAAACCAACTGTTCAGATTTCCACTTATTCTCAGGAATCAGATACTCATGCCGCTCAACATGTGCGTATAGCCCATTTCGGGCATTAGTTATTATCTGCTGCTTTGTCGGATATACGTCAGATTTCGCTTTAATATAAGTAGGTACAATAAAATACTTCAAATCTCTTTCTGCCAAACATATTCTCTGAGAACCTTGTGTGACCTTTCTGTTCGCCCACCCCTCAGCTTTATTTTCTTCTATTCGTTTTATTAGCAACTCTATCATGAAAGTATCACAATCAACGCCATTATTGTGACCTTGACCTTCGGCAACATAGCCGCACTTTAGATAGTAAGGATAATACATGATCGCACTCATCTCAACGTCATTTCCTTTTCGTTGCGCTACCGTATGCGGGTTAGGGGTATTTGTATAACAAATAGCATAGCCTGTTTTATTATGATCAATTAATTCATACACAATAAAAATATAGAGAAAACCTTCCCAAGCATCATGCCGTTCAACTATCCTCAGATCAGGAAGTAGTGAACAGACTTTTTGAAACTGGCTTGGCACGATAACGCTGGATACCTCATAAGAATGCCCGTTCCATTCTGTTAAGGCATGCAAAGGTTTTCCCAATGCACCAGTATATTTATGATATTTAATTATATTTACATCAAATTTGCGGCTGAAAGCGCTGACATTGAATTTGAAAAGTTCATTATAACTGAATTCTTCAAAAACCACACTGAACATGGGGAACTGTTCGCTTGAAGAGAAGTTGATTAGCCCAACGTATATAATAAAAGTATCTTCTATCAAATAGGTCGCTTCGCATTGACCAATATCGAAACGGCTGAAAGTCAATCCGCACAACACATTCTCATATTCAGAGATTACTTGACTATATATCTCTTGTGCTTTTTTACGATCAATGTCCAAAATCATTTCCTCAGTATATATCTTATTCAGATAGTTTTAACTGTTCCAGCTTTTCAACAATTCTCAATACTTCATTTTTATTCTCAACAGTATTTCTATCCGTCTCGGTAATGCGTTCTAGCATTGATGTTATTTTGTTCTCAATTTCCACGATTTGTTTATGTAGATCTTCATCGGCATTAGCTAATGAATTTGCTTGTTCTTCGACAATCATAAGCCTATTTTCAATTGTCGTTAGATTGTCATCCAAAACATTATCGTTTTCCATTGTAAGTGTTGATAAAGAGGAAACTATAAAAATTAAAACAAATAATGTAATCGAAACAATTATACACCTGTAGCTTGTATTCATGAAATTATTTCTCTTGACATTATAAAGATAATTTTCTTCTATCGCTTGGGCTAGTCCTTCTTTTTGCTCTTGCTCATCCATCAAATAATCTTCCGGAAACGGAAAACATACTTTATTGATTTCGCTAAGAGTATATAAAGACAGTATCCCAGCGCTTACCATATAAGACAGGCTTATGCAACTTATAACAGCTAATATCACCGATATCGCTGTTGATTCAGTTGGCATATCTTGTAGCATTTTCATGATATTAAAAATAAGCGCTGATGAAATCGTAATTGCGATCAAGCTAGATTTGGCTTTGTCTTCTAATTCTTTTTTATTTCCCATTGTCTTGGAAAGAGTTTCTGCCAGTATGTCTTTGTCAACGGTGGGCTCTGTAGTTGCATATTCGAATTCATATTTTTCTGGTGCGGTTGTCAATGATTGAATTTTTTGGTTGATCTTTTTGCTTGAACGATAAAGCTCATAAAAAGGAAATAGATATTTGATAGCCTTCATGAAGATATCTCCTGACACAGATAATTACAAATAGATTTGTTTATTGGCAAGTTAGCGGAATCAACCAACCATGCCCATTCGCCGGTTGGGTTGATCTCAATGAAATAATATTTGTCAAAAGATAAAGCCAAATCAATTCCACCAAACGCTAAACCAAGCGTCTTCGTTATTTCTATGCACGCTTGTTCAATGCCAGAGGGCAATTCAACCGGAATAAATCTTGCCTGATTTTTTTCTTTGCGCCAATCGCCTTTTATTCCATTTCCATTATCATCTACTATTTTTACGGAGAACACATCATCACCTATTACTGTCACCCGGATATCAGTTTTTGGTTCAATATTCTCTTGAATGACAATAGGGGCTATATGGATATCAGATGTCCTTATTTCTTCACCCCTCAATACATTGGTATAGGAAAAAGCCTCCTGCAATCCCTGTCTCAGAATTACGGTATCAAGAGACTTTGCGACATATAATTTGTTTTCTGCAAGATCTATGCTTCGCACAGAATTAACAAGCTTTGTTGTGGGGCAATTAAATCCGGCTTGCCGCGCATATTTCAATTGAAGCATTTTATTTTCACTTTTAAATGTAGCAGTAGGATGGTTCATCCATCTAGCATTTTCAAATAATGTTAGGTTTCTAACAAAAGCCATCCACTGGGAACGATGCAGTTGTTCTTCGTAAGATAGTGCTGTTTTGGGAATATAATGCAAATAGATGGGTGCCCTATAATACACAGTCTTAAGTGTAGTATTTGTCACCAAATACTCTCGGCCTTCAATTCGTATCTTCAGCTCAATAGAATCCATGTCTAACTCAACATCGTATGTATGTAACAAATCACGATTTAACCTGAGATATTTACAGTTGCGCCTATGAAGCTCGGTGCAAACATAATCTGTTGTAAAGTCCTTTAGATTAGAAATAATTAATATATCAATTTCATTCACCTTTTTTATCTTCTCCAGTCTCAATATCTGCTTTTTTGCTCCTGGGAGGACGAAAATCAGAATCATTTATACTGGCGATACCGTTTTGCGAGTTAACCCAGAATCCCTTATTGGAGTCGTAAAGGTTATGAGAAATGTCATCTTGTGTATCGGGTATTTCGTATTTGAAAGCTTTTTCAATCAATAAATGGCTCATAGCAATATTCTCCCTCCATATTTGATTTTATTATATCATAATGCACATTCGTAACAATAGGGCTCATGACCGCTGTTCTTAGCGATTAATTCAGCAGAAAAGCATCGTAGATTTTTGCACTTCCTAAACACCCTTTTTAAAAAGTTACTCTATTATATATAAAACACAGGAAATCTTGCATTCTCGGATTTATGATTTGTATTCTGGCATGCAGCATAACTATTCATTACAGTCACTATACCACTTTTTACCATAAAATCAAACTACAGATTATCCCAATAATATTTGCCAAATATTCAAATTGTATCCGTGAAAATTCTTATGACTTTTCACAATTTAGAGTAAACGTAT
>CAYXBW010000138.1:0-5478 GCA_964463305.1 uncultured Christensenella sp.
TATAAAAACTTTAAACAGGGCTTATGGCAAGAAGCGCTTCCGTTGCCGTTGAGGGCGCGGAGAAATTATTATGATAAATTTGACACGGCAGTGCCGTGGTTTGTAAGAAAGGGCACATATGTTTTTTTCACAATGGGGAAATCCCCAATATTGGCTGGGCGTATTGTACAGCCTGCCGGCAGTGCTGCTGGCATTGTCTGTGCATGAGGCGGCTCATGCCTATTCTGCGTATAAATGCGGTGATCCCACGGCGAGAAACCTTGGGCGTATGACTCTTGACCCAACCAAGCATCTGGATCCAATAGGTACGATCTGCCTTATATTTTTCAGATTCGGCTGGGCAAAACCAGTGCCTATAAACTCTCGCAATTTCAAGCACCCCCGAAGGGATGATGTAATAGTATCGCTTTCCGGCATAATAGCGAATTTTATACTTTCGTTTATAGTGGCGGGCATACTGTTTGCCTGCTTTGGTCTTGGTTTTTTCAATGATATATTTATTCGCATAATGATACCCATAATGTCGCTCAATATAACGCTGGGCATATTCAACATACTGCCAATACCTCCACTGGACGGTTTTCAGCTAATAAGCAACACTGTGGCACGTAAAAACTTCAAGGTGCTTTCGGTGCTGAACAGGTATGGATTTATAATTGTGCTGGTGCTTTTATTGACGGGTGTGATAGGGTATTTACTCAGTTTTCTAATGAACTGGATAATAATTGGCTATGATAGCTTTTTCAGCCTGTTTGCACCAGATATGAAGGGTATATTGCTTAATGCCTATGTCTACACATACACAAGTTTTTAAACTGGCGCAGTTTGAGGGGCCGCTGGATCTGCTGCTGCACCTCATTCAAAAGGCCAAAATTGAATTGCAGGATATATTTGTTTCTGAAATAACGGAGCAGTATCTTGTGTATATGGACGATATTGGCGAGCTGGATATGGACAGAGCCAGCGATTTTCTAAATATGGCGGCCACGCTGCTGTATATAAAATCGCGTTCGCTGCTGCCCGCCAGGCGGGAAGAAATAGAAGATGAAAACTGGGTAGACCCGGAAACGGAGCTAATAGAACGGCTGCGGGCATACAAGAGGTACAAGGAGGCCAGCCTCAAGCTGGCGGAGCTTGAGGGCAGCGCGCTTCAAAACTACTATAAGCTGCCGGAGGAGCTGTTTGATGCCGAGCCGGAATATATGCTGCTGGATGCGGATACGGCTGCGCTGCACAGAGCCTTTATGTCGCTCTTGAGCCGAAAGCGGGAGAGCGTGAACGAGGGCAATGAGCGTGTTGATATAAAAAAGGATTCGTTCAGCGTGCGCAGGCAAAAGAAAAAGATACTGGATGTGCTTAGGCATAGGGGCGGCATGTCTTTTTTTATGTTGTTTGAGGAGGAGGCGACCCGCATGGAGCTTGCGGTCACCTTTATAGCTTTGCTGGAGCTTTGGCACAACGGCTTTGTGGCGGTGAGCCAGCGCTCCTCGTTCAATGATATAACGCTGAAATATGTAGCGGAGGATGCTGTGGGTGGATAGAAAAGAGATAGCCGGAACAATTATGGCATCGCTGTTTATTGCGGGAGAGGCTGTTGATACAGAGGCTTTTGCAGAGCTTACGGGCGAGGAACACGGTGTTATTGAGGAAATAATAAACGATCTGGCGGCAGAGCTTACCTCATCGGCTTCGGGCATACTTATAAAGCGCATAGAGGGAAAGGTGCAGCTTTGCACAAACGAGATATACGCGCGGCACATAAATGCTATGTTTGCGCCGCCGGTGAGCGAAGCGCTAACAAATGCCATGCTGGAAACGCTGAGCATAATTGCCTACCGCCAGCCCGTGACACGTTCTGAAATAAACGATATACGCGGTGTGAACTCAAACTATGCGGTGTCCGCGCTCATGGAACGTGCGCTGGTGCGAGAGGCGGGCAGAAAGGATGTGCTGGGCAGACCTGTTTTGCTGGCTACAACAGAGGAGTTTTTGCGGCACTTTGGGATATCATCTTTAGAGGAGCTGCCAAGTATAGATTTTGACGCGGAAGGTGAGCGGCAAACAATGCTGGAAGATATAGACGGAGAAGAGGGAAATGCCTAGGTGGGCGCGGAGATAACACACTCTTGCCCAAAGCGGCATATTGGAGGTATAGATGAGATTGCAAAAGTTTCTGGCAGGGGCGGGAATAGCCTCGCGCAGAAAGTGTGAAGAGTACATAGCACAGGGCAGGGTGGAGGTGAACGGGCAAACCGTTCGTGAACCGGGCTTTTTGGTGGACCCCGCCACAGACAGAATAAAATATATGGGCCGCCCGGTGAAGCAGGAGAAGAAAAAGATATACATAATGCTGAACAAGCCCGCCGGCTGCGTGAGCACCTGCAAGGATGAGCGAGGCAGACCAACAGTGATGCGCTATGTACAGGATGTGGACAAGCGGCTTTACCCCGTGGGCAGGCTGGATTTCACCACCGAGGGGCTGCTGCTTTTAACAAATGATGGAGATTTGGCTAACAGGCTGACGCATCCGCGCCACTCTGTAGACAAAAAATATCTTGCTGTAATAGAGTCTGACATCACGGAAGAAGAAATAGAAAAGCTTATGAAGGGCGTGGTGCTTGACGACGGGCAAAAGACGGCGCCCGCAGTTTTCAAAATATTGAACTGCACGCCGCAGCGCAGCGAAATACTGTGCGTGATACGCGAGGGCAAAAACCGCCAGATCCGCCGCATGTTTGACGCGGTGGGAAAAAACGTGCGCTATTTGAAAAGAGTGGGCGTGGGTGATATAAAGCTGGGCAATCTCAAAAAGGGGCAATACAGATATCTCACCGCAGAAGAGGTAGAGTATCTTAACAAGCTGTAGTTTTTGAGGCAAGCGAATATTTTTTACATCTGAGAAAGTATTATTAACATTCTTGCAGGAATGCAAGGCTTGGGTGTGGAATAATATAAATTGGGGAAGGATTTCATAATTCAGATTCCCGAGCATAACGGGGTGGTGCGAAAGCCCGTATATCAGACGGTTCACATATCAAGGTATGTGGTTTTTTTGCGGGTGTGGGTAACCGTATGTTCATGGCTGTATTTGATAAATATTTCACATAATTCTAATTTTGGAGGTATACGAATGAGCAAACTGGAAGAGTTGAGACAAAAGAACGAAGCTGCTCTGCTGGCCGGCGGTCAGGAGAAGATCGACGCTCAACACAAAGCAGGCAAGAAAACTGCCCGTGAACGTATATCCTCATTGCTGGATGGTTCCAGCTTTGTGGAGACGGACAAGTTTTTGAGGCGAGCCTACGCTACGCCCGGTTTTGAAGCGGCGAGCGCAGTGGGAGAGGGCGTGGTATGCGGATACGGCACTATAGACGGCCGCCCGGTATACGTTTTTGCGCAGGATTACACCGTGCTCAGCGGTTCGCTTTCTGCGGCGCACGCAGGCAAGATAGTGAAAACTATAGACATGGCGGTTAAAAACGGTGTTCCTGTGATAGGCATACTGGATTCTGACGGCGCCAGGATATCTGAGGGCGTTGCCGCTATAGACAGCTATGCGGGCATACTGAAAATGCTGAACGATGTTTCGGGCGTTGTTCCCACACTGTCAATAGTGGCGGGCAATTGCATAGGAACGGCGGCATATATTGCGGCCACAACGGATTTTTGCTTCACGATAGCTGAGGAATCGCTCATAGCTATGCACGGCCCACAGATATACGCTTCCACTCTGGGAGACGATGTGGACATAAAAACGGCCTTCAATGCCGAGGCACACAACGGCATAACGGGCGTATCGCAGTTTATGGCGGGCAGCGAGGACGAGTGCTTTGGCCAGGTGAAGAAGCTGCTTTCATTCATGCCTCTAAACAATTTGGAGGAAGGCCCGTTCCAGATGAACGAGGACGATCTGAACCGTCAGCTGCAGGGCGTGGGCGAGGGCTTCGAATATGACCCCAAGGCGCTTATAGCCGCCGTTTCGGATGGCTGTGACGTGCTGGAATATCAGCAATATTATTCTCCCGGAATAATAACGATGCTGGGCAGGCTGAACGGAAGCACGGTAGGCTTTGTGGCAAACGCGGCGGACGCTCAGATAGAGGGCCACGCGGCACGCAAAGCTGCACGTTTCATTTCTATGATGGATGCTTACAATATACCTATAATAACATTTACAAACTGCGCGGGAACCGCCGTTGAAGATCAAAAGCCCATGCTGATATCAAATATAGCAAGGCTTATGGCTTCCTACGCTTCCGCGGGCGTACCAATGCTGAACGTTATAACGGGCAAGGCAATTGGAGACGGTTATGCAATGATGTGCCCAAAATCATTGGGTGCGGACATCGTTTACGCATGGCCGGAGGCAGTTGTTACCGCGCTGCCCGCCGAGACCGGAGCTATCATAACCTATGAGGACGAGATAGCAAAGGCGGCTGACGGCATAAAGGCCAAGCAGGAAATGGTGAAAAAATATGCGGACGAGTTTGCGAATCCGTGGCTGGCGGCCGAACAGGGCGTTGTGGATGACGTTATTGAACCCGCGCAGACCAGACAGCTTTTGATCGCAGCGCTGGAAATGTGTGTTTCCAAACGTGATTCAAAGCTTGCGAAAAAGCACAATGTGCTGCCGCTTTAAGGAAGAGGTGAGCTTATGGGTTCAACTATGACGATAGGGCAGGAAATGGATCTGGGCTGGATGACTACCGGGCTGGGTCTGCTGGTGGTTTTTGCCGCACTTGCACTGATAATAGTAATAATATATCTGCTGTCCTACATACTGCGGGACAGAAAAAAGGATGCGCCTGCTAAGGCTGCTCCGGTCGCTCCCGCACCTGCCGCACCCGCTCCGCCCGTGCCCCAAGCGGCGCAAGCGGATGACAGCGAGCTGGTGGCAGTGCTTACCGCCGCCGTGGCCTATGCCATGACGGGGGATGCGGTAAACACCACCGGTCTGGTGGTGCGCTCTTACAGAAGAATAGATAATGAATCTGCCTGGGGGAAAGCCGGTAGAAACTCTCAAATATTTAATAAGTTTTAATCGGAGGAAGTATTTATGCGTAAATTTCAAATCAATGTAAATGGTAATTCTTATGTAGTGGAAGTTGAAGAGCTGGCCGGCGGCGCAGCTCCCGCTCCTGTGGCTCCGGCACCAGTTGCGCCCGCGCCCGCCGCTGCACCCGCTCCTGCTCCCGCTCCGGCGGCAGCGCCGGCACCTGCCGCTGCGGCTCCTGCGGACGGTGAGTCTGTTAGCGCGCCCATGCCGGGAACTATCCTCAGCGTGAACGTTTCTGTTGGACAGAACGTAAAATCAGGCGATACGCTGATGGTGCTTGAGGCTATGAAGATGGAAAATGAAATACTCTCACCCTGCGACGGCGTTGTGAAAAGCGTTGGCGCCAGCCAGGGCGCGAGCGTTCAAACGGGCGACCTCCTTGTAGTTATCGGTTAAAGCGTTTCCCATGCGGAAGACGACCG
>CAYXBW010000139.1:0-5267 GCA_964463305.1 uncultured Christensenella sp.
ACTTTTTACTAAGATTACTTTGTACATTCTTTTGTCATCTCCACTAATATTCCCATGTTTTTCTGCCGTATGTCATACTTGAGGTAACAGTACTACCAAGTTTTGTGATTATGTGATTAGATCTGTCGGAAAAATACAACAGGTAAATTGTTCTAACAATGTCCTCATAATGGTGGTTACATTACTTTTTAACAACAAAAACAATGCTGTATACTCTACCTGAAAACCGACGAATTTAGCAATTACTCAAACTCTATTTCACGAATACAAATCACAAAATTAGGGTTATTAAATTATATTTCCATGTTTATCAAAAAAAATATTTACAATAGATATATCAAGATAACAACTCCCGTAGAGAATAACCAAATAAATAATTGTTTTCACGTAAACCTATTGATGAAATAGAATGCACCTTTTCGACTTTGTGTCTAATCACGATATTCATCTTGAGTTATGTTTATGGAACAACAGTGATGTTATACTCGCAAATTGTCGGTTTTGCATATCCAGTACATGACTCTAAAGAAATAGTCCAAAGGGTTAAATCATGAGATTTGAGTTGTACATATTTTCCGTTTTCCATAATATATGCTTTGTAAGCAATCACAGGAGGATATATTTTTCCGCTTTTTTCTACAATCATTCGGGTAACTCCATACCCAACATTATTGAAAAACCGAATAGTATCATTATTGTCGTCACAATAACGAGTTACTCCGTTATCTGAGGTCATAAAATGAGAGTCACCATTGGTGGATAATAAAATTGCACCGTCATTTATTGTAGTAAATGAATAATTGAGGGTGCTAAAATTAAAAATAAATTGCAAAGTGTCGCCTCTTCTTATAAGTCGATCAGGAGATCTTGTTAGTGTATCAATTTTAATTCCATTCATTACTACAATTTCTTCTTTTTTTTTTGTCATCCATACAAACCAACAGCCCGATAACAGCAAACTTAAAATGACAAAATACAATATTTTCATCGTGAGTAAGTTTAAGGGATTACAAAATAACTGTTTTCACGTAATCCAACAGATGAGATAGAATATACCTTTTCTACTTTGGGCCTAATCACGATATTCAACCATTTTATTTCTTTAGAAATACAACGGCGATAAGTAATGTCTAAAATTTTATAAGTATATCCTTCGTCATCTTGGGTGTATAACGTTTTGGTCGGAATTTGAATGGTACTGCCGTTAGGTGCAGTATATTTATAGATAATAACTTCTCCCTTTATGGGATCATAAGGTAGATAATCAATATTGCCGTTATTTTCAAAAACAGTTTCATTGCCGCATTCGTCTTGGTGGGTAAATGAGTCTATAAATTTGTCTCTGAGCGGAAAGGGCTTCCAATTTAAAATATGGATTTTTTTGGCATTATCCATATTAAAACCATCGCTGTCATCACCATAGCCGTAACTGTAAAAGAGTTGCCGAATGGCACATTCCTGTTCATAGCCATACATTTCAAACAATTTATCTCTGTATTTTTGCGGTGTATCTTGTCCGGAAGATAAGGCATCATAGAGTTGTTTGATCGTAAAACGGTTGACATAATCTGTAATCGGTAGAATGATGGGCATCTAAAAATCAGTTTACAACTTTGCATTTATGGTACTACAGCAATAGGATAAGTACAAATTAAATTTCTACAAGATACTAATTCAAAATATATAAAAGTATTATTATAACTTTCCAATTGGTGGTATCTCTCATTTTTTAGTGCATAAATTTGAAATCCAATATCCACAGGTCTAATTACTCCACTTTTTTCCACAACCATTTGAGTAACGCCATATCCAACATTATTGAAGAATCGAATAGTATCATTGTTATCATCACAATAACGAGCCACTCCGCTATCAGAAGTCATAAAATGAGATTCGTTGTTTGTTGATAGTAAAATAGCACCATCGGGAACTTTATCCTTGGAATAACTCCAAAGGTCAAAGTTAAAAACAAATTGCAAGGTGTCCCCTTTTCTTATTAGACCATCAGGGTGTTTTGTCAATGTATCAATACTAATAGCACGTAAATCTTTATAATCATTTTTTTCTCCCAATAAAAAAAAACAGCCCGATAATAGAAAACTTAAAATTATAAAATACAAGATTTTCATAGTGAATAAGTTTAAGGAATAACAAAATAACTGTTTTCACGTAGTCCTACCGATGAAATAGAATACACTTTTTCCACTTTAGGTCTAATGACGATGTTGAGCCACCTTATTTCTTTAGAAATACAACGACGATAGGTAATATCTAACATTTTATAAGTATATCCTTCTTCATCTTGAGTGTATAAAGTTTTTGTAGGAATTTCAATAATGCTGCCATTCGGGGCAGTATATTTATAGATAATAACTTCTCCCTTTATGGGGTCATACGGAAGATAATCAATATTTCCATTATTTTCAAAAACTGTTTCATTGCCGCATTCGTCTCGCTGAGTAAATGAATCAATAAATTTGTCTCTGAGCGGAAAGGGCTTCCAATTTAAAATGTGGATTTTTTTGGCATTATCAATATTCCATCCATCACTGTCATCGCCATAACCATAACTGTAAAAGAGTTGCCGAATGGCACATTCCTGTTCATAGCCATACATTTCAAACAACTTGTCTCTGTATTTTTGTGGTGTATCTTGCCCGGAAGATAAGGCATCATAGAGTTGTTTGATATTAAAGCGATTCACATAGTCAACGATAGGTTCATATTTTGTATTTAATGTATCGACTTGATTGTCTATTAAATCGTGAAAAAGTCCATAAGTAATCCAACTATCTGACAATGTTTTTTGTCTATCAGGTCTATATTCAGGGTCATTGTTATCTCGATACCAATAATCCGTACGATCTCCGTATTTTTGATTCATAAAAGTATGCTGAACAAAGTCTGCCCATGACTCTCCCAAGCAAATATATCCGGCATTGTATCCGTCTTTTTCACCATAACCATTTTTAGTAAAAATCTCAGACCATAATTTTCGGTAAGAGATTGCTCCAATCTTTCGATAGTGCGAAGTATGCCCCAATTCGTGAAACAGTGTATTATTGACAGACATTTCTGATATATTTCCCTCTTTTTTTGTGATAATTAAATCGGGAGTATGAAATAAATCAGCGAACATGTGGAGCACAGAAAGTGCAGGAAAAAAATACATAAATATTTCATTGGGATACAAAGCATATTCTGCAACACTTTTGGTTAAAGGAGCGGAAGATGCTCCTCCCTCTTTACTATAATGAGCATAAATGACCATTTTGTCATTATAAGTAAGCAGCCCATTACTGTCTGCCAACCGTTGATACTCATCAACTCCTCTCAAAAGCCAGCACCAAAAAGATTCTTGCTCTCCTTTTACTGTAATGTTCATATTGTTCATTTGCCCGATATTTGTCCACCCATGGCTATATTTTGCGGCAAAAGGATATTTTAATACAGAAGTAGTTATTGTTCCAGCCGTTCTTGAGTCCCACTGTTTAATGTGGCATTTGTCGGTATCAAAACCTACCCAAAATACCGTACCCACAATAAATTTAACCCACCACATATCGAATTCCCCTCTACTGTTTGTCTTACATTCTGCCCAGAGTCCAAAGTTTAAACATTGTACTTTTACATTCGCTAACGGTTTTCCATCTCCTTCAAAAATCACTTTTCCGTCCGGAAAAGATCCCCATGGTAACAGCAACTTTCCGATGGTGGCGACCACATTAGTAGCCACTTGTACAACCTTAATAATGGCTTTTACTACTTTAGTGAAAATTTTTGTCAACTTTGAAAAGAATCCTTTTGTGATTTTTTGTGTTACCTGTGCTTTATCTAATTCATAGAGCAACATTATTTCTTCATAGTCCGGCAATAATTCCTTAACAATTTCATCTAAAAGTGCAGGTCTCATATCAAAGTTAGCACTAAAAAGTAATGCAATAGTCATGAGTTCTATCATTTCATCTCTTGGAAAATAGAGACTGTCTAAAATGGTGTATTTTACGTTGGGTAATGGATGGCTGGGTTCAATGACGGTATATTGATAGGCGAAATTACCGTCAGGAATCTCTTCATAAGGCATTCCATTTTCCTGTGCCGTATAGTCAATCGGAAATTCAAATTTTGGAAAAGAGTCATCTCCATTGAGTGTCAATAACTCTTCGATGTTTTGGGGCTCAAAACGAATATATATCTTGTCCGGTACGATTTTTTCTTTGCTTAATTCCAATAAATATGGAGTATCGTTTTTATATCCCCAAGCCACTAAACTGTCCACACTTTCCTGAATAATTCGCAACGAAAACGGATTAACCATTTTCTTGCTAAATTCATATACTAAAATATTGGGCTGCAAAACTTCTCGTATAATTTTTTCCAGATTTTGTTTTTTGGTCTGCTCATCAACCACGTCTTCTATCTTGGGCTCTTCTTTTGCACCCATATCAGATTTATTTTTCTTACAATTATTAAAACTGAAGAAACAAAATAGAATGAGAAGAATCCATAGAATCTTCTTTAAAAACGAAGATAGAATCCAACTTTTCATACGTAAAAATAGTAAGATGATTAATAAACTATCTCACGATGGCAATCGCTCCCTGAGAATCTTTTAATCCGGAAAACTGAAAATTAAATTCCTTGTACTGATAATTTTTGACAGGTCTATACTGTCCGTCAACATGAGTGAAAATGCGAAATGCTTTATTGGGAATAATAAATCCTTTACTTTGTATCACGACTTTACTTTGTCCATAAGCCACATTATTTACAATTTTGACCGTATCATCATTATTTTCATAACGAGCAACGTCAGGCCGACTGAATACGACAAAATGGCTTGCGATGGTGCTATTTTGTAAAAGTAACCCATGAGCAATATAAGGATCTTTTTCGGTAAAAGTATATTCAAAAGTAAATAACAGCGTATCTCCAACTTGCAAAGGAGAGTTTTTATTGACTTTCAAAGTATCGACTTTAATGCAGGAAATATACTTCAATTGGAACTCTTCTTCCTTTTCACAACTTAATAAAGTGATGACCATTATTACAAAAAAGAGTTTATTCATAAATATTAAAGTAATTAACTTGTTATTTTTCTAAAATATCTCACAGCATAAATTAATGGAGGGAGTCCCTAATAACAATTAAAACCTGTTGATTTTTTTGTATCATCAGGTTTTAATCTCTATCATCTATGCTCTAATTTGTCTACGTCAAAAATCCCAACAAGATACCGGCTGCCACAGCACTGCCAATAACTCCGG
>CAYXBW010000140.1:0-5051 GCA_964463305.1 uncultured Christensenella sp.
GGCCGTGCCTTCAATGCTCTTTCTCACTGTATATGGCTTTCACCCCGCGCTCACCCGTGCGAATGCGTATGGCCTCCGCTATATCATATATAAATATTTTGCCATCGCCTATGCTTTGCGTACCCGCCGTATTGATTATTATATCAACTATCTTATCTACCCATTCCTGCGATGATACAACTATTTCAAACTTTATTTTGGGCAGCATATTTAGGTCTACCTTATTGCCGCGCACCACCTCTTCCCAGCCCTTTTGCGAACCGCAGCCCATAACCTCGTACACAGTTATTCCCCGTATATCTATAGCGCTTAAAGCCTCCTTCACATCCTCGTATCTCTCCGGGCGAATGATAGCTTCAATTTTTTTCATTTCCGTTTCCTCCTGTATCATATTAATCCATACCGTTAAATGAGGGATATGCGGATTCTCCATGCTCTGATGCATCCAGCCCCACCTTTTCGTCTCGCTCGCTTACGCGCAGCTTTGTAAATACCCTAACTATGGCTATACATATAAGCGTTCCCACCAGCGCCACGCCTATTGTTACGGCTATGCTTATCAGCTGTGCGCTGAAAAGCTCCGTCTGTCCAAAGGCAAGCCCATTCCAGCGGGCAACCGGATTTATTTCGCGCAATGTAAAAATACCCGTGGCTATACCGCCCCATATACCTCCTATACCATGGCAGCCAAAGGCGTCCAGCGCATCATCATACTTCAAGCGGTTTTTTACAAACGCTATCATAAAGTAGCATATAGGGCTTGCGGCAGCGCCTATTATCATAGCGGCCCATACAGGCACAAATCCCGCTCCCGGAGTTATTGCCACAAGGCCTGCCAGCATACCCGTTGCAGTGCCAACCGCCGTTGGCTTGCCCGTACGCAGCACATCCACCAGCATCCACGAAAGCATTGCACAGGCGGCTGATATAGCGGTGGTCATAAAGGAGTGCGCAGCCAATCCGTCTGCTTTTAACGCGCTGCCCGCGTTGAACCCAAACCAGCCAAACCAAAGCAAAAATGCACCCAGCAGCACAAACGGTATATTGTGCGGTCTATAGTCTATAGCCGGATATCCCCTGCGCTTGCCCAAAAACAAAACCAGTATAAGGCCGCTCACACCGGAGCTTATGTGAACCACATTGCCTCCCGCAAAATCTACCGCGCCCAGCTTTGCAAGAAGCCCGCCCTCTCCCCACACCATATGCGCCAGCGGATAATACACAATAAGCGACCACAGCAGAGTGAAAATAACCAGTGCCTTAAATTTCATACGCTCCGCCACCGCGCCGGTTATGAGCGCCGGTGTTATAATGGCAAACATCATTTGAAAGGCCACGAATACATATTGCGGCAGCGTGGGCGCGTATGGACTGGGTCCGCTGCCTATGCCGTTCAGCGCAACAGCATCCAGCGTGCCTATCACACCGCCCACATTACCGCTGAATGACAGCGAATATCCCAAAAGCACCCACATAACTGCCGCCAGCCCCAGCACAAATACTGATGACATCATTGTATTAAGCGAATTTTTACGGCGCGCCAATCCTCCGTAAAAAAAGGAAAGCCCCGGCGTCATTAAAAATACAAACGCCGAGCATATCATTATAAAACTTGTGTCTCCCGCATTCAACATCTCCTTACTTCTCACTTTCTAAAAAATTTTGCATACGTCCTCAAGCGCATAAATGAAATTTTTATTTTCATTTATTTCATTTTATCATTATTTTTAGAAATTTCAAGTGTCATGTTTATTTTTATGAAATATTTTTATTATAATATTGCATTTAATGGGATTGTTTAAAATATTGGATTATATAAAAAAAGCAAAAAAAATTGACGTTTTACGCCTTTAATACGGAGTTTTTAAAATAAAAACAGGCGATACTTTCTAACAGTATCGCCCGCTAATTTGACACCATAATCATTTTTACACCTCAATTTGGTATTATTGAGCCTTTTGGTTGCCACTTCTTTCATAACCATAAGTATAAACGTGGTTGTTTTCAATTATGATAGCCTTTTCAATGTTGTCCTTCTTGGAAATTTCAAACAGCCTTTCCATGCCGGACTTTCTATGCATGTTGTAACTATTGTTCTTCATACCGGCACCTCCTTTCTCTCTTATGTACTAACCTCCTTGCACCGGAAAAATTTTAAGCCGCACAACGGAACATCAATATGTTTATTATTAAACACAATCTCGCTTCACCAAACCAAAAATCACATTTTACAAATTTTCAAAAAATGAAACATCCCCCGTTCGACTATATTCATTATACTACAGAAATTGTAAAAAAGCACTATCGATTTGTAAACTTTTTGTATATTTTAACTTATATGATTGTAAAATGTGCTCTTTTCTAACAGGAAACACAGCAAAAAGCACTCACATTTAAGAGCTTGTGCACCCATTCACACCGGCTTTACAGAGGGCTTTTCCTCAAAAAAATCACTGAAATGCTTTTCTTTTCCACACTGTGTGGGAAATACCAAGCTCTCCTTCGTTATGCTCATTGGCAGATGCGGCACGTCCTCCTCAAGATATCCCTCTCCGTCAACATAGAAACCGTATTTCTTATAAAACCCGGCAGCCTGCTCCTGCGCGCTTATTTTCACCACACTGGGGCCAAACTCAAACACCTTTAAAAGCAGCAGCTTTATCAAAAGATCGCCCACGCCCTGCCCGCGCGCGCTATTTTTCACGCAGCAGCGGCCAATCCGAAAGGTTTTCCCGTCGTGGTACACTCTGCCCGTGGCTACAGGCATTTCGCCATCATATATTATGAGGTGCATTGCCAGCTCGTCCGCCCCGTCGTGGTCTAACTCCGCGTCAAAGCCCTGCTCATCACTGAAAACCTCGCGCCGCAGCGCAAGCGCCTCTGTTATATCCGCATTGCCAAGTATCCATTTATTGGTTATCATCAGTATTCCGGCTCCTCGTCGTGTATGTAGTCAAGCTCCTCGAACTTTGTTATCTCACCCTGCCACTTCACCTTTATGCTGCCCGTGGGTCCGCTTCTCTGCTTGGCTATTATTATGCGCGAAAGCCCCTCGCTCTCAGGCTCCGCCTCGTCGCGGTAATAATCCTCTCGATGTATGAAGAGCACCACGTCCGCGTCCTGCTCTATGGCACCCGACTCTCGCAGATCTGAAAGCATGGGGTAACGGGACTGCTTGTCTCTCTTTTCACTTGCGCGCGAAAGCTGAGAAAGCAGTATTATGGGAATATCCAGCTCCTTTGCCATAACCTTGAGCGAGCGCGTCATCTGAGAAACCTCCTGCTGGCGGTTTTCGTTTCTGCCCGTGCCCTGCATTAGCTGCAAATAGTCTATCACTATGAGCCGCAGCCCCTGCGTGCGCTTTAGACGGTGCGCCTTTGCCAGCATTTCGGTAACGTTTATTGTTGCCGAATCGTCTATGTATATAGGTGCGGCGGAGAGACGTTTCATGGCGTCCGCCAGCTTTGTGATATCCTTTTGGCTCATGTTGCCCGAACGGGTAAGCTGAGAATCCAGCCGCGCTTCTGCGCACAGCAGGCGCGTTGCAAGCTGATCCGCTCCCATTTCCAGCGAAAACACAAGACAGGGCGCCTGCTTCACCATGCCGATATGCTCCACTATATTTAGCGCAAAGCTGGTCTTGCCCATACCCGGGCGACCCGCCACCACTATGAGCTGCGTGCCCTGCAGCCCTGACAGCATTTTATCCATAAGCGGAAAACCGGTGGGCAGCCCCAGCATTCCATCCTGAGACTTCATTGCCTCGCCTATTTTCACAAAGCTCTCTGTGAGCGCGTCCTTTATATGCACAACGTCGTTTCTGGCATCCTTCACGGCTATGCGGTATATCTCGTCACCCGCGCGGCCAATCAGTATATCCGCGTCCTCGCTGCCCGTGAAGCAATCGTCCGCGATGCGCATGTTTGCGTCAATGAGCTTGCGCAGAGAGGATTTTTCCGAAACTATTTTTATATAGTGACCCAAATTTGAGGTGGAGGGCACTGCCTCGGTAAGCCGCGAGAGGTATTCCATGCCGCCAATGTGCATCTTTCCCTCCTGCTCCATGCGTTCTGAAACGGTGACAATATCCACCGCCACGCCGCTCTCCATAAGGTAGGCCATAGCGGCGAATATGTCGCGGTGCTGCGGGTGGTAAAAATCCTCCGGGCGCAAAAAAACAAGCGCCTCGTCCACACAGCGCGCATTCAGAAGCATACTTCCCAGTATAGACTGCTCCGCTTCAAAATTGTTTGGGGGAACTCTAAGCTCCCGCCGCGCTCCCTCAGGCATCCGTTACCACTACCTTTATTTTTGTGCTTACCTCAGCGTACACCTTTACGCTGACCTCGTACTCGCCTATTTCCTTTATGTGCGGCACTGTATATTTTTTCTTGTCTATATCGTAGCCAAAGGTTTCCTTTACCGCGTCGGCTATCTCCTTGGCCGTCACCGCGCCAAACAGCCTTCCGCCCTCGCCGTGCTTTGCCTTTATGGTGACCACCTTGCCCGCCATCTCATTGGCAACATCCTGCGCGTTTTCCTTTTCAACCGCCTTCTTGTGCTTTGCGGCGGCTATGGTCTGCTGCGCCGCATTTAGGTTTGACGCCGTAGCCTCCTTTGCCAGCTTCTTGGGAAAGAGAAAATTCCTCGCGTAGCCGTCTGCCACATTCACTATATCCCCGGCCTTACCCTTGCCGGCCACATTCTCCATAAGTATCACTTTCATTTTACTTTACCTCGCTTTCATATTCCTTTATCTTAGCCTTTAGCTCTTCCACCACTTCGTCCATGCCCTTACTTTTTATTTGCGCTCCGGCTATTGTGGCATGGCCTCCCCCGCCCAGCTTTTCCAGTATGCGCTGCACGTTCACCTCGCCCAGCGAACGCCCGGATATCATTATGGTACCCTCCACGTCGCACAGCACGAACGACGCGCCTATACCTCTTATATTTATAAGCGAATCAGCGGCCTGAGCCGCCAAAAGCTGCGGGTTTTGTATATCTTTGGGGCAAACGGATATTGCCACGCCTCCCGAAAGCACCTGCGCGTT
>CAYXBW010000141.1:0-5049 GCA_964463305.1 uncultured Christensenella sp.
CCCGCGCCGGAAACAAGCGCTATTCCGCTCTTCAGGCCGGTCGCTTTTGCCGTTTTCTCAGAAAGCTTGCCGCAAATGAAATTGGAATTCACTATCTTGGGCAGATATTTTTGATCCAAACCTATGGCGCCGCATATCTCGTCAGACCAGGCGCCCTTGTTTATATCGGCAAGGCCTGTCCACGTGGTATAGGTGGTGTCTATGACCGCATCCTCTATATCCACATCTCCCAGCTGGCCGATAAGATAGCCGCTTATCATAAGGTACTTAGCTATTTTTTTGCTCTGCTCCGGAAACTCGTTTTTAAACCACTCGTATTTGGGAGCCATCTGCGGAAAGTTTGTTCCGCTTATCTGCAAAAACTTGCTTTTCAGCTGCTGCATCTGCTTTTCGGCATAGGGCATGTACCTGCTGTCTAGCGAGCAAGACCAGGTGGTAACATCGTTCCAATCCTTATCTACGCCCATGAAACCGGACATTTGGCCTGTGAAAGCTATTGCGGCAACGTCCTTCGCCCTATCTCCCAGCTCGTCACATACCTTTTTCATGCAGGCTATTGCCGAATCCACGAAAAACTCGCCCTTTTGCAAAAATACGCCTGGGCTGGGGCGTTCATCCTTCACCGGCTCCATTGCCACCGCTATGCAGCTGCTTTCGGTATCGTATACGGCCGCCTTTATAAAGCTGGTGCCCAGATCCAACGACATAAGTAATGTCTTTTCCATAACAATAAATACGCTCCTCTCGAATTTAAAAGTTTTGGGGTTTTCCTTGACCTATTTAATAGCAATTTGCCACAAGTATGGCGCAAATTACATATGCAAGCGGTTTGTTATATTTTTGCATCATACACAAAAGTCCCGCCGCTGTTCCCACACATCACTTGCCGTCCAACAGGTCTATTACCGCCTTGGCCGTATGCTCACCCGTGTACAGCATATTTATGAAGCCTCCCCTTAGCGCTCCCAATATGGCGCGCACCTTGTGGTTTCCCACGGCAACGCCCACACGTATCTCCTTTTTTCTTAGCTCCTCAAGATCCAGACCCACCGTGCGCTCAGATATCGTTCGGCTTACCGTCTTGCCCTCTATGTTATAATATCGCCCGGCTATATCGCCCACCGCGCCCATCTCCATAAAACGCTCATATTCCGCCTTTGTGTATGCATTTCGCTGCATTAGCACCGTCTGCGGCGATACCCCGCCTATACTCATAACGGATATCCGCGAGACGCGTATCATATCCATTATAAATTTTATGTGGGAATCTTCCCTCAGAAGATCCGCGTTTTCCTTTGTATCAAGTATGAGCGGCGCGGGCAATATATAGCCGTCCGCATTAAAAAACTTCGCAAGCCTCACCACGTTTTGGCTGGACTTTATGGAAATTATATCCCCTGCCAGCGATCCGTTCATAAGCACTACCTTAGAGCATTTTCTGCTGGCTCCGCCCATATTTTCAAGCGTGCCTGCCAGCATATCCATGGTGGTTCCCCAGGTGATGCTCAGCACATCCTCCGGCCTCACCATCTTAACTATGTCCTCTACCGCAGTCTTTATTATATCCTTTAAATTTGCGTCCGTATCCTCTGAGTAGGAGGGGCTTATAAAAACCTTGTCCAGCGCGAACCTGCTTTTAAATTCGTCCTCCAGCGCCCTAACCGACTCTACCGGATAATTGATCTGATAGCTTACGTAATTATTTTCCACAGCCTTTTTTATAAGCCTGCATACAGAAGATTTGGATATGAATTCCTCCTTGGCTATCTGCTCTTGAGTCATACCCAGCTCATAGTATTTTTTTATAACGCTGATCATTAGATTTAGTTCTTTGCCTTCAATATCCCTTGCCAAAACAACCCCCAGCCCGCCCCTCTTAACGGAGACGTATAAACATACAATTTAATATCCTTATGGATTTATCTCACCATATGACCGGGTTTTAATAAATCCTAATATACACAATATCGCAAAAAAACACAAGCGTCAATTCGCCAAAACGCTAATATGGAACAGTATTCAATAGAATACTTTGTTTTAGTACAAATTGATGAAATTAATTTCAATTATACACGGCTTTTTTCCCCTTTTACGCCATTTATTGCTATCAAATCTACAATATCATGTTGAACTTGCATTAAAACCGTATTGCCATTAATATAATAGTAACGTAATTTTTATTAATTTTATTTGATGGGAGATGTTAGATTTGCACAGATTTACGGTGCCACGGGATATATATTTTGGTAAGGACGCCATACTTCAATTAAGGCAGTTCAGCGATTATAAGCGCCCCTTCATAGTAGCGGATGAGGCCATGGTCAAGCTGGGCTGGATGGATATGCTCATACGCATACTCACAGAGGCGGGTATGGAAAACATAAGCTGCTTTACAGACGTTGAGGCGGAGCCATCCGTAGAAACTGTAAGACGCGGCGCTGATGCCATGGAGGAAAAACATTCCGACATAATAATAGCAATTGGCGGCGGGTCTGTTTTGGACGCAGCGAAGGCTATGTGGGTATTTTATGAGCACCCGCAGCTCACCTTTGAAGATCTGCTTTCAAAGCCCCTTCCACGGCTGCGGAATAAAGCAATAATGGTGGCCATACCCTCAACATCCGGCACGGGCAGCGAGGTTACGGCATTCTCCGTAATATCCGACCATGCTACAAAAGTAAAATATCCCATAGCGGATTTCAATATAACGCCCGATATTGCCATACTGGACAGCGACCTCACAACAACAATGCCGCCCAAACTGGTGGCATATACGGGTATGGATGCGCTTACGCATTCTATAGAGGCGTATGTTTCAAAGCAGCGCTCACGCTTCACGCGGCCGCTTTCTATACACTCTATATCTATAATAGTATCTTACCTAGAGGATTCATACGCAGGTGATATAGAAGCACGTGAGGAGGTTCACGTGGCCTCATGCATGGCTGGCATTTCATTCACAAACGCGCAGCTTGGTATTTGCCACTCAATAGCGCACAAGGCCGGCGGTCTTTTCGGCATACCTCATGGCTTGTGCAACTCCATACTGCTGCCCTACGTTATAGAATATAACAAGAAGCAGCCGGACGCGCTTAGGTATTACGCCAACATAGCCCGCCGTATGGGTTACGATGGTGACCGAGATAAATATCTAGTTATGTCTTTGGTACGCGAAGTCAAGCAGCTGGCTAGAAATTTGGATCTGCCTCTCACCTTTGAAGAGGCCGGTGTAAACGAATTCAAGTTCAACACGTTCAAAAAGGAAATTGGAGAGAACGCCTTCAACGATCCTTGCACGCTCTCAAACCCCAGGCAAACTACCCCTGAGGAGCTTGAAAAAATACTTGAATGCGCTTATTACGGTAAAAAGGTAGTATTTTAATACCAATTACATCAAAGCATATAAATTTAAATTGAAAAAGAGCGTGATGACCGTGTGGTCTCCATGCTCTTTTTGATATCTTATGCAGCTACATTTCCCGGCTCTTTCGGTTCCACCAGCTCTAAGTCATACAGCAATTTTTCCAATGATTTTTTGCTTATATTCGTGAAATAACCCACCAGCGCAGCGTCCAACTGATCCACAGTGGCGTTTAGCATGATCTCTATAGCCTTTTCATGCTGCTTTCTGGGGCGGTATATCCTATCTGTACAGAGCGCCGAATATGTATCCGCTATTGCAATTATGCGCGATTCTATTGGTATCTGGTCCCCCTGCAGTTTAAGGTAACCCCTTCCGTCCATACGCTCATGGTGATATAGCACCCATTCACTTATACCTGAAAAGCTGGTATCATCCAATATCTTTTTACCGTTTTCCGGATGCGTTTTCATAGTTGCCCAATCCTCTTCATCCAAAGGGCCGGGTTTATTGAGTACCTCGTCCTTTATGCTGAGCTTGCCAATATCATGAAGCAGCGCCGCATCCAGCAGCATTGATCTGTTTATTCCGCTTTTTATATTTTCGGGAAGTACTTCGTAAAAAAGCTCGGTTACCCTGTATACATGCTGCGAGTGCCCCTTGGTATATGTATCTTTCATATCTATAGCATTAACAAATGTCCTCATAACTTCCATCGTCTTATCATGAAGCTGTCCCGTTATAGAAGATTGCGCCTTTACCGATATCAATACAAATACTGCACCGAAAAAGAAAATACCCGCAATTACCAGCAAAGTGAGCGGCGGATCAACTGCAAGCGAATAAACAAACACTGCAGCATATCCAAATATAAACATTATCTGCAATATCAAAGAAGCGTATTCCAGCACCCTGTTCGCGTTCTTGGAAGTATAAGTTTCCTGTCTGTTTCTCTTTAGCAAACGTGCATATAAGTACGTTGCATATACCATTATTATAGCGCCTATACCAATCAATATGGCGCATAGCTTTCCGCTGATGTCCCCGTCCTCCTAATCTCTAAAGCTTTTTTTAGTATAAATCATACTTCATATAGAATCAATAAAAACCCAAATATATATAATATTTTTTTACGTATTATTCATATAATGTTATTTTATACCACAAATGCACATCTCGCCTATGTATAAAGCAAAAAGCCCTTAAGACATGTGTCAAAAGGACCCCTCGCGTTAAAATGTTTTAAAACTTGAATCCGGCAGCTACCAATCCTCCCGGGCCGTCACCAGCCAAGTACTTTAGGCGTTTTAGGGCTTAACTTCTGTGTTCGGAATGGGAACAGGTGGATCCCCTAAGCTATCGCCACCGGAAATTTTTATGTTATGCCTGCAGGCGAACCCGCTGGCTACATTACACTGTATTAAGTTGTAGAACGTACTGGTAAGCACATTCAAAACCGCATAAAAGGCAGAAGAATCAGACATAATGTCTTTTTAAGTTATCAAAAGTTTAACTATCGAATATCCTTTGATCAAGCCCTCGACCTATTAGTACTGGTCAGCTTAACACATTGCTGCGCTTACACCTCCAGCCTATCAACCTTGTAGTCTTCAAGGGGTCTTACTCTATAAAAGATGGGAAGTCTTATCTTGTGGGGGGCTTCACGCTTAGATGCCTTCAGCGTTTAT
>CAYXBW010000142.1:0-5047 GCA_964463305.1 uncultured Christensenella sp.
TTTTGATGAAAGCCCGCGTAATAAGTTTTAAAAACTATTTGCGAGGGCAAAAAAGATGCAGGAGGTATTTTACATTTTTTTTGTTTGATTATTCATAATAATATGGCATATCTGAGAGTGGCTTCGGCTTGGGGAATTTGCCCTTGCCTAATAGAGTATGTATGGAGCGTAGAAGAAAAATACATTGACTAAAAATAAGCAATGATATATGATGTGAATATGTGTGCTCGAACACACATATTTTGATTTACATTTGTTATGAAATAAACTCTTTGGGGTGAAATATGGCGAAAGCTACTATAAAAATGATTGCGGAGCGTGCGGGCGTATCGCGAGGTACGGTGGACAGGGTGCTGAACAACCGCCCATACGTGAAAAAAGATATAGCCGAGCGCGTTTTGCAGGTCATAAAAGAACTGAATTACACGCCAAACGCCGCCGCGAAAGCGCTGAAATCCAAGAAAAATGTGCGTATAGCAATTATAATGCCGCCGCGAAAAAATAAGCTGTTTGAGGGCATGGCTTACGGAGTGCTGAACGCACAGCGTGAGTATGAGGCCTTTGGTGTTTCGGTGGAGCTGCTTGAAATGAAAGAGGACAGCATAGAAGAGCAGGTAAGGCTGCTGGAGCTGGTGGAGGAGGGCGGCTATGATGGCGTGGCCGTTGCCCCGCTGGACGCCATATCAGTAAAGCGGGCAGTAAAGAGAATAATAGCAAACGGGATACCGCTTTCCACCTTTCTTTCCGATATACGAGGGGTGGACAGGCTTTGCTTTGTAGGTCCGGACAACCGGGCCTGCGGCAGGGTGGCGGCGCAGCTTATGGATACCTGCGTAAGTGAGGGCAGTGTGCTCATAGCTATAGGTAAGCGAAATATTTCCTCCAATGTGATGCGTGCCGAATATTTTAAAAAGCATATGGCAAAGCTGAATCCGGCCATTGTGGTGGAGGAGGATTTTGAGACCTTTGAGAGCGATGAAATGGCATACAAGCTGTGCTGGGATATGTTTGGCAGATACCCTAACACTGCGGGAATATTCGTCATAGGCGAGGGATTGGACGGCATATGCAAATTTTTGCGAGAAACAGACCGCGCGGGCGGCGTGAAGGTGGTTTGTACAGATTTTATAGGCAATACGGCACAGCTAATGAAAGAGGGTACAGTGCAATTTGCCATCGGTCAGCAGCCATTTGTGCAGGGGTATTATCCGGCAAAAATATTGGCAGAGCATCTTTTGAACGGCGTGAAGTTGAAACGACACCATATATACACACATATAAACATAGAAACCAGCGAAACGATAGATTATTTGTCTATGTTTGAGAATGATTTGCTGGCGCTGAGCAAAAAATAGATCAGGGTGTTTTTCTATATAAACAAGTCGAATGATGGCATTGTTGGACTTGCATAATTTTAAAGGGCGATAGCTTGAGATTGCCAAAACAAGGAGAAAATTATGATAAAAACTGAGCTGGTAAAAAAAACTGAGGGCGGAGAGATATACATGTACCGTTTTGAAAACAAAAACGGGCTTTCCATGACGATCACAAATTACGGAGCAACCATCACTTCCATAAAAGTGCCGGACAGGCAGGGGAACATGGCGGACGTTGTGCTGGGCTATGATGATATAGAACGGTATATTGCGGGTACGCCGTTCTTTGGATGCACCGCGGGACGCTACGCAAACCGCATAGGCGGCGCGAAATTTACGCTGGACGGCAGGGAATATAAGCTCACACAGAATGAGAACGGCAACCAGCTCCACGGCGGCAAAGAGGGGTTCGATAAAAAGATATGGCAGGGCAAAATAAAAGGCGGCGCACTGGTGCTTACATACATCAGCGAGGATGGGGAAGAGGGCTATCCTGGCAGACTGACAGCCAAGGTCACCTTTGAGCTGACGGACGATAACGAGGTGGATATAAGCTATGAGGCGACCAGCGATGCCGCCACAGTGGTGAACCTAACAAACCACAGCTATTTCAATCTTGCGGGCAGCGGGGATATATTGGCACATGAGCTGACGCTTAAAGCGGACAGCTTTACCCCGACGGATGAGCAGCTTATACCCACGGGCGAGGTGCGCAGTGTGGAGGGCAGCCCTATGGATTTTCGTATTGCGCATAAAATTGGTGAGCGCATAGGCGAAACTGATTACGACGCAATAAGGATATGCGGCGGCTACGACAACAACTACGTTTTAAACGGCAGCGGTATGCGCAGCTTTGCTGCTCTATATGATGAAAATTCCGGCAGGCTCTTGGAGGCACATACCGACCAGCCCGCTGTACAGCTATATACGGGGCAAAGCATAGCGGAAGGTACGCCCGCGCGAAATGGGGGCAGCTACGGACCGTTTTCCGGCGTGTGCCTTGAAACACAGATATATCCAGATACACCAAACCAACCGGAGTTTGGCAGCGCGGTTCTGCGGCCGGGGGAAGAATATAAGCACCATACCATATACAGCTTCTCTGTGAAGCAGGAAAGGGACTGGTGAGCACCATAAGTATAGTCTGATTTTTAAATAATACGACCTCGCGGTGGCAAAATACTTGTTTTATGTTTACTGATGGGGTAAAATTAAATTTATATTTATATCGTGAAGGCAGTATTTGGTCTGCCGCCTTTGGGCTGGAAAAGCAGGGCAAGGCGGTTTTATGGGCGAATGGTAAATACGTTCATTTATAAATATAGTTAAGTATCTGAAAGTAAACTTAGCCGGGCAGTAATGGGATATTTTTTGGGTGGACTAGATTTTTGTTTTGCGGACATAACGCCATTCATGGCGATTTGATATACACCTCACAATATTCATGATTTAATAACATCATCGTTTACCAGTTGGATAAGCATGTGGTTTGTCGGCTTTTTTTGTTTTACGGCAATATATTGATAGGGGTGTTATATGAAAGTTGTTAATACTAGGCGGGTGGGGAGGTTTGCTGCGGTTTTTGCCGTATGCATGGTTCTCTTTTCTGTGCTGACATATTTTTATATAAGCAATAAAAACCAGCTTGATCGTTCTCAGATGGAGCAGCTGGCCACCATAAAGTCGGTCAAGGTGAATGATGTAATAACAAAATTACTGTATAAAACGCAGACGCTGTCCGCTCTTGTGATACAAAATAGTGGTGAGATAAAGGATTTTGAAAGTGTTGCGGCCACATTGGTGGATGACCCAGCAATAAAAAATGTGATACTGGCACCGGATGGAGTGGTTTCGAATGTTTACCCCCTGGAGGGAAATGAATCAGTGATAGGGTTGGATTTTTTTTCTGAAGGTGCGGGCAACCAGGAGGCCATGCTGGCAAAGCAGACCCAGCAGCTTGTGCTGGGCGGACCGTTTGATATGGTGCAGGGCGGGCAGGCGCTGGTTGGCCGTTTGCCTGTGTATATTGAAAAGAACGGAGAGAAAAGTTTTTGGGGAATAGTTTCCGTTACGCTTAATTACCCTCAGGTGCTGGACGGCGCGGAGCTAAAAATGCTGGAAAGGGATGGCTTTGCTTTCGAGATCTGGCGCATAAGCCCTGAAACAAAAGAAAAACAAATAATTGCCAACAGCGAATACGGATACAACCAAAATACGCAGTATGTAGAGCATCCTGTTAATATTTTGAATGCGGAATGGTATTTTAAGCTGTCGCCCATAAAAGAATGGTATCAATACCCGGAAACGTGGATATTGATATTATTGGGGCTGGTGACAAGCTGGCTTGTGGCGTTCCTTTTCCTGCACAATTACGATTTGAAGCGGGTAAAAACAGAGCTTGAGGAGCTTACATACATGGATCCGCTTACGGGCGTTTTCAACAGGCGTGGAATTTTTAAATGTATCACTGCCATGATAGCGACAGGTGATGAATTTGTGATCTGCTATATGGATCTTAATGGATTCAAGGAAATAAACGATACTCACGGGCATGCGGCGGGCGACAATGTATTGCAAAAATTTGCGCAGGTGGTGGCGGGCAGGCTGAGCCAAAAAAATATATTTGGCAGAATAGGCGGAGACGAGTTTATACTGGTTTTCAAGGCACCTGTGAGCGATGAAGAAATAGACAACTTTTTTGTTAAGCTTAATATAAAGCTGGATAGGTGCGTTAAGCTGGAGGGCGAGGAAGTGATAGGTATATATTTTAGCTTTGGTAAAGCTGTGTACCCGCGGGATGCGCAAACTTTGGATGATCTGATAAGCTTTGCAGATGGTGAAATGTATAAAGAAAAGCTAAAAAGGAAAAATGAACAAGGCAATTAAAGCTATACGGCGGTTATGAATTTTAGGCTTACCGTATGGCGGCAAGGCCTTATACGGCGTACGGCCAAAAGAAAGAGATCTCGCAATGCGGGATTTTTTTTTAATTGACATATATAGATTGTCGATATATACTCCATATATAGATTGCCGATATATGGAGGTGAAGGCCATGATGGATAAAAGCATTATTGCGGGCAGCGCGAAAATACTTGTGCTTAAGCTGCTGCAAAGCGAGGATATGTACGGCTATCAAATGATAGAGGAGCTGCGGAGGCAGTCCAAAAATGTTTTTGAGCTGAAGGCGGGAACGCTGTACCCGCTGCTGCACAGCCTGGTGCAGGCGGGCGCGGTGGAGACATACGAGCAGGAGGCGGCAGGCCGCACGAGAAAATATTATCATCTTACTTGCACGGGCGAAAAGCTGCTTCAAGAAAAGAGCGAAGAATGGGGCAAATACGCGGGTGCTATGAAGGATATGTTGGGAGGGGCAACCTATGCGGCAGTATGAGAGTTTTTCCGAATATACTGATGAGGTGTGCGCGCAGGTGCGCTTAAAGCAGGCGCGGCCGGAGATAACGGCGGAGCTTACCTGCCACATGGAGGAGCAGGCGCAGGCCTACGAGGATGAGGGTATGCCGCAGAAAGAGGCGATGCAAAAAGCAATAGAGGACATGGGCGATCCCGTGATGACGGGCGGCCAGCTGGACGCGACGCATAGGCCAAAAGCGGATAAAAGGCTGCTTGTGTTCGCAGGGCTTATGATAGCTGTGGCGGTGGTTATGCAG
>CAYXBW010000143.1:0-4985 GCA_964463305.1 uncultured Christensenella sp.
GACTATAGATACAAACACATACGGCAAAAGCGAGGGTAAAAACGGCAACTACTCCACCAACTATCAGCTTTCCGGGCGTGAATTGCTCATGCCGGACGAGGTGCGAATGCTGGATAACCGCTATGCTCTGCTGTTTATTCGTGGAGAACGTGCTGTTTGCGACGACAAATACGACATTTTAAAGCACCCGAACATCAAATTCACAACTGATGGCGGTGGTAAAAGCTATGTTCATGGCAAAACCAAGAACGCACTGGATTCGGAAAATATTATATTACTTGGAGGATATGAAGATTATGAAATCTATTCGGAAACGGAATGGGAAGAAGAATTTGATAATGAAGAATTGGACGAAGAAGAATAAGGTTATATCGGCGGTGTTTTGCATTGTTACAGTGCTGTTTTGCACTGCGACCACGGCATGGGCGGCGGACGATCCGCTGGCGGTGGTTAATAACTTGAGCACCTTTATATTCGGGCTCATTCGCGCAATAGGTATAATACTGCTGGCTTTTGGTATCGTGCAGATAGGGCTTTCGCTTAAGAGCCATGATCCATCACAACGCGCGAATGGGTTCCTTACCGTCGCGGGCGGCATCGTTATTACTTTTGCCAAGGAGATTTTGGATCTAATCACAGGTGGTACAGGAGCATGATGGGAAAATTTTTAGCACATATTCATTCGCTAAACGGCGAACGTGGAGAAGTAAATATCATAGAAAAAGTTGGTGATAACAGCTATATTGCCGAGTATAACGGGGTAAAATGTACGGCGATCTTTAACCCCTTTGTGGAAAGATACTATGTGGACGACAAATATGGGGTGATTAAGGATAAGATAAAAAAAGAGCCGTGCAGATAGAGTTTAGGGGGCAAGTCGTTGTGGCTTGCCCTTTTGTGTTTGATATACTAAAATATTCTTAAAGGTTGGTGCGCCATGCAAAAAGAAAACTTAACTGGACAAATCCATTCTTCTATATATAATCAGCTTGAGAAAAGAGGCTTTGCAACGCCTGTTGACCTGCTTATGGACATAGGAGTTTTATCCAAAGAGGATTATACTAATTGGAGATTGGGTAAAATTGACTATCTTGAGCGTGTATGTAAAGTGAATTTGCACAAGCTGTCTGAAATAATGAAAGAAATGCGGCGCTATGGAAGTAAAAATAACTTGAAGCAGTCTTTTACGGTATACAAACAATGGGAGTGCAAGACTACACGTAAACTGAGATTTTCAAAAAGGGGAAACGAAAAAATAGAGGAAGCATATGCTTCGCATTATTTGATAAAATAATATATATAAAGAATAATTACCTTGAAAGCCGTTTTATGAGCGGCTTTTTATGTTGCGAAAATGTACCCGAAGGGAGGGATAATCCTTGGGAAGTGGCAACTGGATAATTGACAACGTTGTAAATGCTCTAAACACGTGGAATGCAAAGTTTGCAGAAATTATGATGCTGCTAACGCAATCACCCGAAACATTCAAAGGAGGCGAGATTTGGAGCGTTGTGGTAGGCATTAACGGCGCATTAAAAGCCGTAGGTTATGCGCTGTTGGTGCTGTTTTTTTTGATTGGCGTGGTGAAAACGTGCGGGAGTTTTACAGAAATAAAGCGGCCGGAACACGCACTGCGTTTGTTTGTGCGTTTTGTTATTGCAAAAGCCGTGGTGACTTACGGGCTGGATTTGATGATGGCACTGTTCCGCATTGTACAGGGCGTGATTTCCACCACAATAAATGCGGCGGGGAGCGGCGTTCAAAATGGTATCACCATACCACCTGAAATGGATACGGCGATAAGAAACCTAAACTTTTTGGAAGCAATACCTGCATGGGCGGTGTCGCTTTTGGGCAGTCTGTTCATAATCGTACTATCGTTCATCATGATTATGAGCGTGTATGGTCGCTTTTTCAAACTATATCTGATGACTGCAATTGCGCCCATTCCATTGGCAGGATTTGCGGGCGAACCGACGAGCAGCATAGGTAAAGGATTTTTGAAAAGTTACGCATCGGTATGTTTGGAGGGGGCAATAATTGTGCTTGCCTGCATTATATTCAGCGTATTTGCGGCATCGCCACCTGCCGTTCCACCGGACGCAAGCCCCACCACACTCGTTTGGGCGTATTTGGGCGAGTTGGTGTTCAATCTGTTGGTGCTGGTTGGCGCAGTGAAGATGGCGGACCGAATATGCCATGAAGTTTTTAATCTGTAACAGAGGCGCACTTAAAGAATAACAATGATAACGCACCGAAAGGTGTATTTTTTATGGAGGTGTAACACTTGGAAGTAAGAATTAACCGTGAAATTCGGGATTATCAAGAGAGCGTTTTTTTCGGTATGAACCTCAGGCAATTACTTTTTTCTGTGATTGCCGTTTTGGTGGCGGTGTCAATATATTTTGGATTTAAAGATGTTTGGGGGACGGAAACGGTGTCATGGTTGTGCATTTTGGGTGCTGTGCCGTTTGGAGCAATGGGATTTTTGAAGTACAACGGCATGACCGCCGAGCAGTTTATTGCGGCATTCATCAAGTCTGAATTTCTTATGCCCAAGCGACTGACGTTTCAAAGCGAGAACATATATTTCAGTATGATAAAGGGAGGTAAACTGCATGATTAAATCGTTATTTCGCATACTAAAGCAGGATAAAGAAGCGTTTGTTGTGCCTAAACGGGTGCAGCAAATTATCCCCATAAAGCAAATTTGGAAAGATGGCATCTTTTATGTGGGCACCAAATATTCTAAGTGCTGGCGGTTTTCGGATATTAATTATGCAATTGCATCAAAGGAAGATAAGGAATCCATGTTTTTGGATTATTCCGAGCTTTTGAATGCGCTGGATAGTAACGCCACAACGAAGATTACGGTGTGCAATCGGGCGATGAACAAACGCGAGTTTGAAAAGTCCATTCTTATGCCAATGCAGCCTGATGCGTTCAACGAATATCGCAAAGAGTACAACGAAATGCTGATGGATAAAGTCACCGAAACGAGCA
Source organism: uncultured Christensenella sp. (assembly GCA_964463305.1). Classification (GTDB taxonomy): domain Bacteria; phylum Bacillota; class Clostridia; order Christensenellales; family Christensenellaceae; genus UBA5399. The sequence continues at coordinate 3,004 of CAYXBW010000143.1, forward strand.
ACAGCATCGTGCAGGAGCGGTTTATTACAGTGTCAATCGCCTGCAAAGATATTGAAGAAGCACGCAGCTACTTTACCCGTGTGGGTACAGATTTGGCCACGCACCTGGCGCAATTGTCGTCACATTGCGAAGAACTGGATGCGGTGGAAAGATTGCGCATTTTCCATGACTTTTTTAGAAATGGAGAAGAGAGTGGCTACAATTTAGACTTGAAAGACCTAATGCGCAGGGGCGAAAGTTTCAGAGACCACATCTGCCCCAACACTTACGAAATAGAAAAAGACTGCTTTAAAATCGGAGAAAAGTATGGGCGAGTGCTGTTTTTGAAAGATTTTGCATCATATTTGAAGGACAGCTTTGTGTCTGAATTATGCGATCTAAACCGCAATTTGTTTTATTCTATGGACATTATTCCCGTGCCCACAGACGAGGCTGTGCGCGAGGTGGAAGTGAAACTGCTGGGTGTGGAAACAAATATTTCAAATTGGCAGCGAAAGCAAAACCAAAACAACAATTTTTCCGCTACCGTGCCATATGATATGGAGCAACAGAAGAAAGAAGCCAAAGAGTTTTTGGATGATTTGACCACACGAGATCAGCGTATGATGTTTGGCTTGGTGACGCTGATGCATACGGCAGACAGCAAGGAACAGCTAGACCGAGATACTGAGGCGCTGCTTTCCATCGCAAGAAAACATATGTGTCAGCTTGCGGTGTTGAAATATCAGCAGCTGGATGGCATGAATACCTCCCTGCCCTACGGGGTGCGGAAAATCAATGCAATGCGCACATTGACAACAGAATCAACGGCAATATTAATACCGTTTCGGGCGCATGAAATTATGGATAATGGCGGTACTTATTGCGGCTTGAATGCTATTTCCAATAACCTCATAATAGCCAATCGTAAGATGCTGATAAACGGCAACGGCTTTATTTTGGGTGTTTCGGGCAGTGGTAAATCTTTCTTTGCGAAGCGTGAAATCATCTTCTTACTGCTCAATACCAACGATGATATCATTATTGGTGATCCGCAGTGTGAGTATAATCCGCTTGTGAATGCGCTGGGCGGTGTGTGCGTAAATCTATCGCCCACTTCACCCAACCACATAAATGCCCTAGATTTGGCTTTAGGTTACGGCGATAGTGAAAACCCATTGATTGCCAAAAGCGAGTTTCTGCTGTCTTTCTTTGAGCAGATCATGGGCGGCACAAACAAACTGGAGGCCGTGGACAAATCAATTATTGACCGCTGCTTGACCAATATTTACAGAGAATATTTGGCAAGCAATTACAGTATTCAGCCGCCCACCTTGGTTGATCTGCACCGTGAGCTTAATCAGCAAAAAGAGGCACAGGCAAAGCAATTGGCGCTTGCTCTTGAGATGGTTTCAAGCGGCAATCTTAATATGTTTGCACACCAAACCAATGTGGATGTACACAACAGGCTGATCGCATACGGTATTCGTGATTTGGGCAGGCAGCTTCGAACCCCGGGAATGCTTGTGATGACGGACGCGATCCGCAACAGAGTGGCAAAAAACAGAGAACGTGGCATTCGCACACATATCTTTTTGGACGAGATGCACATATTCTTTGCGAACGAGTTATCTTCTGTGTTTTTTGCGGAAAGCTGGAAGCAATTCAGAAAAGACGGCGCTCTTGCAACGGGCATCACTCAGAATGTGGAGGATTGCTTAAAATCCCTAACGGCAAGAACGATGCTTGCCAATTCAGAGTATCTTGTAATGCTAAACCAAGCACCCACCGACCGTGCCGAACTTGCGAAGCTATTGAACATTTCGGACAATCAGCTTAGCTATATCACTAACGTGGGGTTTTGCAAGGGGCTATTGAAATGCGGCAACAGCATCGTGCCTTTCATTGATAATTTCCCGAAAAACAAGCTATATAATATGATGAGCACTCGTCCCGGTGAAATTCAAGAAATGTTGGAGTGATGTTTTGGGGAGAGCTTTTCT
>CAYXBW010000144.1:0-4918 GCA_964463305.1 uncultured Christensenella sp.
GAATCCGTATCAGGTGTTGGGCGTTAACGAGAACGCTTCGGACGAGGAGATAAAAACAGCATATAGAAAGCTGGTGAAAAAATATCATCCAGACCGTTTTGCACATGGAAGCAGCGAACAGGCTGCCGCCTCGGAAAAGCTGAAGCAGGTGAACGCAGCCTACGATATGGTCACGAAGATCAAGCAGGGCAATTTCAACTGGAGCGGCGCGCCCCAGTTTACAGAGATACGCGCGGCTATCCAGCGCGGAGCAATAGGCGAGGCGGAGGCAATGCTCAACCGCATGACAGAGCGTCCGGCGGAGTGGCACTACCTTATGGGCGTGGTGCTTTTGCGGCGCGGCTGGTATGACGGCGCGGGCCAGCACTTTACACGCGCCTACCAAATGGAGCCGGGCAACAAGGAATATGAGAACGCCATGCGCGCAATGAGCCAGTCCGCCGGAATGTACGCGGATTTTGGAGATGGAGAGAGCAACGTGAACCTTTCCAATCCCATGTGCAAGATCTGCGCTTGCTGCGCCTGCTTAGGCTGCCTTGGAAGCAATTTCTTCATGCCTTGGCTGTTCTGCTGCCCCATGTGATACGCTGCTATTTGTAAATATGCTGTAAAAAGCATAAAAACTATGTGCACACAAACCAGCACAGTATAAGCATTTTTGCGTTATGGGCGTTTGCGCTGCGGTATAGCGGTTGTGCGTAAAAGGGAACAATGCTGGAGCCAGCTCCGTCAGAATTGTAGCATGAAGCCGAGAGGAAATCTTTTATAATATGAGTAGCGCTTTTGGAAAATCCAGATCCAACAGAGGCAGTTTGATACTGATGTTTTCGGTATTGACGCTTTTTTTTGTATATCTTGCGAATATAGCGCCGCCGCTCAGGATATTTTGCCTGTTTGTAAGCTCTATATTCATACTGGGCATAATGATGGAGCACAGGATAATAGCGGCATTTGTTTCGTTTTTCGCGGTATTGTTCGTGGGCTTTTTGATAGTGCCCGATAAGGCGGGCATGCTGCCGTTTATGTTCTTTTTCGGGCATTACGGAATATTCAAATTTTTTGTGGACGATGGCTTGCACGGTGCAACCAATGTGGTTGTGAAGCTGGTATATTTCTTTGTGGGAATGACATTGATTTATTTCTTTGACGGGGGCTTTATTATAAGCTCCATACCCTTCGAGCTGCCGGTGTGGCTGCTGGCTGTGATAGGCGGGGCAGTGTTCCTGGTTTATGAATGGCTGTTTACAAAGCTGGCGGGCTGGTATTACCAAAACGCGCGCATAAGGCTGCTGGGAGGGCGTGCTTAGCCGGCGACTAACGAATATAACGCTTGCCAAGACACGCACCAAATGAAAGGATTTGCAGTATGTACGAGGCTGTTGCATACGCAATGAGATACTGGTTCATATTCGTTGTGATAGGTATACTCATAGCGGTGATATATATATCATATAAGGACTATCGCGAGAAAAAATACGTCAAGGGTGCCATGAGCAATTATTTTGGCTATCTTGAAATAGTGGGCGGCCCGCAGGAGTTTGTGGGCGATCGTTTTGGCGTGCGCGTGCAAAACACAATAGGAAGCTCGCGCAAATCAGACATCATGCTGCCGGACGATACCGTAATGAAAAACCACGCGTTGCTCTATATGGATGGGGAAGACCTTGTGTTGGCTCCCGCAAACCGCTCTGATACGCAAATAAACGGCCGCAGAGCCACCACGGCGCACCGCCTTAAAACGGGCGACACGCTTTCCATTGGCGATGTGGACTTTGCCGTATACATAAAGAGAACGAGGTTGAGCGATGATACTTAAAAGATACGGCGCGGGTATCGTGCTCACACTGATGATATTGTTTTTATTAAGCGCAATGCTGCTGCTTTCTTTCATAGATGATGTTTTTGACCCGCGAATATTTTTGGCGGGCGTAATATTCGCCGCGGTAATAATTTTGCAGTACAACATACTGGGCGCGGTGTTCCGCCATATAGACCGCTTTGTGCTGCTGATAGCGGATTTTCTTTGCATAATAGGCATAGTGATGCTGTATAGAATGAATCCCGAGGCGGGAGACAGGCAGTTTATATGGATATTGCTGGGAAATGCGGCCATGGTGATAGCGCTTATTGTGGTGAAAAGAGCGCGCAACTTCGGCAAGGCAAACTGGATATTCATGGGGCTGGGCGTAGCACTGCTTTCGCTTGCGCTAATACTTTCGCAGTCTCGTTTGGGCACCAGCAACTGGCTCAGGATAGGGCCGTTTTCCTTTCAGCCCAGCGAGTTTGTGAAGGTGCTCTTTTTGATCGTTACGGCGTATTTTCTCTCTACGCGTACGCGCAAGAGGGATATGTGGCCGTATTTTCTGTTTACAATAACCTGCGTGGGGCTGCTGGTGCTGTCTAAAGACCTGGGCGCGGCGCTGCTTTTCGCGGGCACCTTCCTGATAGTTTTTTACATTGCTACCGGAAATTTGGCAATAACGCTGCTTTCGCTGGGCGCTTTTGCGGGCGGCGCGGTGCTGAGCTACCAAATGTTTGACCACGTTAAAACGCGTGTGGAGGTTTGGCAGGACCCCTGGGCGACATATGACGGCAAGGGGTATCAAATAGTGCAGGGGCTTATGGCTATAGCGTCTGGAGGTCTTTTGGGCACCGGTCTTGGCAACGGTATGCCCACATCCATTCCCGTGCATGAGACGGACTATATTTTCGCCGCGATTGCGGAAGAATTCGGCAACATTGTGGCGATAGCAATAATCGCCTTCTACATAGTTTTCATAGTGCGCGGAATACTTATAGCTATGGATGCGCGCACCAAATTTGATAAGCTGCTGGTTTTCGGCGGCACCTGCATGCTGGCGCTGCAAAGCTTCATAATAATTGGCGGCGTAATAAAGCTTATTCCGCTGACAGGAATAACAATGCCCTTTGTTAGTCTGGGCGGCAGCTCTATGATATCATCTATGATGATACTGGGCATAATTGAGGGTGTGGCAGTGAAAAATTCTGAGCTGGATGAGGCGGAGCTTAGGGAACTGGGGGGCGGCATAGAATGAAAAAACCAAACATGAACCGCTCTATGAAAGCGATGCTGGCAGTTTTTGTGGTATTGTTCGCCACGCTTGGCTCCTACTTATTATATTCCACAGTTACCTATGGAGAGGAATGGTTTGCAAGCCCCTTCAACCCGCGCATAAACGCTTCCAAAAACATAGCCAATGCGGGCAGCATATTTGACCGCAACGGCGTTAAGCTGGCATGGTCTTTGGATAACGAACGCCTGTACGCCGAGGATGAAGATATGCGCCGCTCCGTTTCGCACGTGGTGGGCGATGTATACGGAAAATCTCTCGGCGCGGAGACGTATTTCGCCAAGTATCTTTACGGCCTGGAAAAAAATGTGACAGACAGGTTTGGCGAGGCGATTTCGGGCAGCGATAAGAAGGGCGGAGACGTTTACCTCACAATAGACGCCAAGCTGAGTGAGTATGTTTACAACAACATGGGCTTCAACGGCGCTGTGGTTCTTATGAACTACCAGACGGGCGAAGTGCTGGCAAGCGTGAGCAAGCCTACCTTTGACCCAATGAGCATAAAAAGCTCGGGCGAGGAAGAGGAGGAGGGTTCGCAATACCTCAACCGCGCTACGCAGGGACGCTATCCGCCCGGCTCAACAATGAAGATAGTTACAACGGCGGCTGCTATAGAAAACGGTATAACGGATTACGAGATAGACTGCACGGGCAGTAAGATAATAGACGGGCAGAAGATAACCTGCCCCAAAGAGGGCGGCCATGGGCACGTGGATCTTAAATCTGCGTTTGAACGTTCCTGCAACATATATTATGCGGAGCTGGCTGTTAAGCTGGGAAAGAACGCAATGCTGAATACTGCCGACAAGATGGGCTTCAACACAGCTTTCACCTTTCCGGATTTCAACATGCTCAAAAGCAATTTTGAAGTTTCGGACAGTGCGGGAGATCTGGCTTGGTCTGGCGTGGGGCAATATAAAGATCTTGTTACGCCGCTGCACAATGCGCTTATATCTGCAGGTGTGGCAAATGGCGGCACCATAATGCAGCCCAATACGCTTATGGATGTGCGCTACGGTGAGCGCAGCGCGTACAGCTATAGCGCTAAGCCCTTTAAAACAATAATGTCAAATGCGGTGTCGGCGCAGATCGCGGAATATATGCGCGGTACGGTGGATCATGGTACTGCCACCAGCGCGGATATTGGCGGTGCGCAGATAAACGGCAAGACGGGTACGGCTGAGTTTGTGGAGGATGGGCAGGTCAAGAATCATTCTTGGTTTGTAGGTTATTCTCAGGACAGCGCGCATCCGCTGGCTATAGCGGTAATACTGGAGGGCGCCGGGTTTGGATCGCGGGAGGCCACTCCGCTTGCGGGGGACGTGCTGGTGCGGGCTATTGATATGGGATATTGAGTTTTTTGGTAGAGAGCATACCTTTTGGTAGGTGTGTTCTTTTTTTTTCGCTCGCCGCGAGAGGGGGAGGCATTTTCCCGCGCGCTGCGCGGGGAAAATATTGTACGGCACATCCGGCGCGTTTGGCGGGAGGTTTGCTTTGGCGGCGGGTGGATGGTTGGTTTTTGATTTGGTTTGATGTGGGTTATTGATTGTTAGCTTGTTTTTTGGAATGGCAGTTGTTCTTTGGTTTTTGGTTGGTGCGTGGTTTTTTGGTTTGCGTGTTTTGGTGTGGTGGGTTTGATGTAGGCTTTTGTTTGTGTGTATCGCTGCGGAGCAGGGGGCATTTTCCGGGCGCGCGGCGTAATTGGCAAAGGCTTGGGTATGGGCGCGCCGCTCACGCTCCGCGCGCGGTGGGTTTTGTGCAAGGCACTGGTGTGCGGGGATGCGCGCTGCGCTAAGGCCCGGAGAAACGCCCCCTGCCCCTCCGCT
>CAYXBW010000145.1:0-4912 GCA_964463305.1 uncultured Christensenella sp.
AGACCTCTTACGAGGTCTGCTTTTTCGTGGAGCGGGTGATGGGAATCGAACCCACATAGCCGGCTTGGGAAGCCGGTGCTCTGCCACTGAGCTACACCCGCAAAGCATATATTCCGCTTAAACAAGAATTGCCCCGCACAAGACGGGACAATCCTTAAGCGCATTTGGAGCGGAAGACGAGATTCGAACTCGCGACATTCGCCTTGGCAAGGCGACACTCTACCACTGAGTCACTCCCGCATGTTTTTCAGCGCAGTATTTATTATAAACATTAATTGCCCATATGTCAATATTCTTTTTGAATTTTTTTATATAAAGGCGATTTACCGCGCTATAAAGCCAAATAAACGGCGTGCCCGCTGCGGAAAAAAAACGCTTTTTATAATTTTATCACAATAGTGAGCTATATACAAAAGGTGACTTGTTAAATGTTGCATAAAAATGTATAATTTAACGTACAGGAGAAGAATAATGGACAATACTCTCTGTATTTACATAAATATGATATTCATTGTTGTTACGCTTATAATGCTGCCGGGTGCTGTAAAAATGGATCGGCGGCAGGGCAAGGGCTTTTTGCTGACAGCATTTTACATAACCCTCATAGCGTGGGAACTAATGGATATAGCTATATTTATAGTAAAAGATGCGCTGGTGATACGGTATTTGTATGATATGGTGTTTACCCCCATGGGCATTGCCATACTGCTGTTTTTCCTGCTGGTTGCGCGTTTTTTCCGCATAGAGCAAAGCATTCCCAAAACGGTTAAGCTGCTCATATTCATTGTGCCGCTGATATCCGGCATACTTGCGCTCACCACAATGAATCACGGGCTGTACCGCACATACTTTGAGGTCACTGCGCTTTCGCCGCTTTTGAACGTGGAAAATGAGCGCGGCATTTGGTATTACATACAAATAATATATTATTCCATATTCACTGCCGCCACACTTGCTTTGGCAATAAAGAACTACAGAAAGCTGCCGTCCGCCTACCGCCGCGGCCCCTTTTGGCTTTTGGTGCTGGTGGCGCTTGTGGTACTTGGCGTGGTGCTGAGCTTTGTAAACGTCTGGGTGCCGGAGCTTGATCTGTTTTTGTTTTGCATATGCGCGAGCAGCGTGATATTTTATTTGGTTAACATAATAAACGAGCGGCTTGATTATATGTCATTTGAGCGCAAGGAAATATTCAACTACCTGCCGGAACAGATTTTCATTTTAAACACGGATGGCGTAATAATGGATGCGAACGTGCGTGCCAAAAAAACGCTGACCACCTACAATATAGACGGTGAAAATCTGCTTTTGAGCAAGCTTTTAGAGCAGCTTGAGGCCATTGGGCAAATAATAATAAAGCCCGCGCTGGACGGCGTGGGAACGGATATATACGTGCCCACGCACTCCTACCACGATGTATACAATATGCGCAGCTATGACATAAAAGACAAGGATGGCAGCGTGCTGGGGCACACAGTAATAATTTCAGACGTATCCAAAAACCGCCTCACCATAGAACGCTACAATGAGCTGGCCGGTGTAGACCCGCTCACAGGGCTTTATAACAGGTATTTTTATCAAAAACTGCTGGGCGAGCTGGATACGCCGCAAAACCTGCCTCTCAGCATAATAATGGGCGATCTTAACGGGCTGAAGCGCGCGAACGATACGAGCGGCCACGAATATGGAGACAGGCTGTTGCGTGAGGTGGCGTCTGCGCTGGCGGAATGCTGCCCGCAAGACGGCTATACGGCGCGAATAGGCGGAGACGAATTTGTGGTGCTGCTGCCCGGACGTGACGGCGAATACGCAAAGCGGCTTATAGAGGAGCTGCGGCGCGCCATTGCCGGCAGGCCGCTGCTTTCAGGCTCTTCTGTGGCATTTGGCTGCGCCACAAAAACCTCGCCCGAAATGAACGTGAACCGCCTGTTTGACGATGCGGATCTCAATATGTACAAAGACAAGGGCTGATGCGGCGCATTCGCTTTTTTATATAGTGCAGTATATTAAGTACGCCGGAGGATATTCTTTTGGATAAGGTTGGACAGCTTATAATATACATAGTTTTCGCCGCGATGTCTGCGGTGCTGATAGCGTATTCGCTCATAAAGCTGCGAAAAAAGCGCCTCACGCCCAGCATGGTGGTGATGATAAGCATGATGCTGGCGTGGCAGACCATACTTATACTCACCATATTTTTTGAGGGCACGCGCACGGAAAGGCTGCTTGCAGACCTAAAGCTGCCCTTTATTTCGCTCACAATGGCTGCGCTGCTTGTGTTTGTTTTGCGCTTTTACAGTATGGATGCGTACATAACGCCCCACATAATATTTTTGCTGTGCATAGTGCCCGCTATAACGCTGGCGCTGGCGCTCACCACAAACCAGCACTCTTACCTGCGCAGCTATACCGCCGTTTTCACCCCCAGCTTCCATTACGAATCTTCTCGCGGGATATGGTATTGGATACATGCCGCCTACGGGTATTTTTTGACCGTTATGACGCTGGTGATAGTGGTTTTAGAGCACAAAAGAACACCTCCCGCCTACCGCTCCACCTCACGGCTGCTGGTTTACAGCATGATAGTAACTATAGGCTGCAATATTTTGCACATAAGCGGGCTGCTTACTACGAATATGGACCCCACGCTGGTGGCAATGAGCGTTATAGAGCTGCTGCTGTTCATTTTGACCATAAACAATCAGGGCGTGGAGTTTTTGCGCATTGCCCGCAACGATATTTTTAACCGCCTCACCGGCGGGCTTTTCATACTGGATACCGAGGGGGGCATTATAAGCAGAAACCCCAATGCGGAAGAGCTTATGCGCAGGATGGGCATGGATGAATATGAGCGCTCTTTTGCAGAGGTATTGAAAGCGATCGAACAAAAATCTTATGAGAGCGCGGTTTTTTCTGACGAGGATGAAGGCATGGATTTTCACATAACCGCACGGGACGGAGAAAGACATGTGGTGAACATGATAGAGCGCATCATAAAGGACAACACGCAAAAGGAGATGGGCAAGCTGGTGGTTTTCACAGATGTTACTGAAAACCGCCTGCTTATAGAGAAGCTGGAGAAAAAGGCGGGTTACGATACGCTTACAGGGCTATATAACCGCAGGCGTTTTGAGGAGCTTCGCTTTGCTATGGATACGCCCGCAAACCTGCCAATAACCGTGCTGGCGGCAGACCTGAACGGGCTTAAAACAATAAACGATACAATGGGCCACAGAATGGGAGATCTTTTTATTCGCTTTGCGGCAAACAAGCTTTTGACGCGCTGCCCGCCCAATGCTCTTGTGGCGCGCACGGGCGGAGATGAATTTTTGGCGCTTATACCAAGCTTTCCCTCCAAAAGCGCAGCGGAGCTGGTTTCTGATATAAAAGCGCACATGAAAAACAGCAAGTATTTTGATTTTGAGCCGTCTATAGCGCTGGGCTTTGCGGTGAAAAACAGCGCGGCGCAAAAATTGGATGATCTAATAAACATTGCGGACAGAGCCATGTATGCAGATAAAGCGCTTTCGCGCGAGGGGAGGGCGGCTGCTTCGCCCGTTTCCGGCAATACGCTTTACGGCATGAGAAACATATGAGGAGTTTTATGAATATCATATTGGCGCCCGATTCTTTTAAGGGAACGTTCACCTCTGCAGAGGTGATAGATATACTGAGCGGCAGCATAGCGCGTACGCTGGGAGACTGCCGCGTTATTAAGGCGCCTGTGGCAGACGGCGGCGAGGGCACTACAGAGGCGCTTGTAACGGCGGCAAACGGCGAATACAGGGCGGCGGCGGTGCCGGGCGCGCTGGGCGGCGAAAATGTTCGCTACGGCGTTATTTGGGGAGATACCGCCGTGGTGGAGATGGCGGAGGTGTGCGGCATAGCGCAGCTTGGCAGGGGCGGGCTTGATCCGCTGGGGCTTTCCTCCTTTGCGCTGGGAAAGCTTATGCTGTGCGCCGTGCGGGACGGTTTTAAAAAAATACTGGTGGGCATTGGCGGCAGCGCCATAAATGATGGCGGAATGGGCATGCTGAGCGCGCTGGGCGCGGTATTCCGCGGCGGCGGCAGTGTGCTGCGCGGCTGCGGCGCAGAGCTTGAGCTGGTGGATGACGCCGATTTATCCGGCTTGGCAGATTCGCTCTGCGGAGTGAAAATAACAGTTATTTGTGACGTCACCAATCCGCTTTTGGGAAAAAACGGCGCCACATTTGTATACGGCCCGCAAAAGGGCGCGGTGGGCGATATTGGGCTGCGGCTGGAGCGCGGCATGGAAAACTATGCCGATGTGCTGGAGCGGCGGCTGGGGCGAGATATACGCAGTGCGCCGGGCGCGGGCGCGGCGGGCGGTGTGGGCGCGGCACTGGGCGGCGTGTGCGGTGCGGAGATAAAAAACGGTATAGACACGGTGCTTGACGCCATACATTTTGACGAGCTGCTAAAAGAGGCAGATCTGGTGGTGACGGGCGAGGGTATGCTGGACGGCCAATCTGTGGATTTTGGCAAGGTGCCGGTGGGCATAGCAAGGCACTGCCAGGCGGCGGGCGTGCCGGTAGCGGTGATAGCCGGGGCCTTGGGCGAGGGCTGGGAGCGCATACTGGAAATGAAGCATCTAAGCGTTATGGGTGCCGTGGAGGCGGTAAACGCGCCCGGTGATATCTCTTTTGGCGCGGAGCAGCGGCTAAAAAACGCGGCGGACAGGATGTTTCGCTTTATTGCGCTGATGGGCGGCGGGAGTGGCTGAGCCGCAGCATGGCGCAAACGCCGGTATACATTTGTATGGCGCGGGTGTATTTTCGGGTATTGACGAAAGCGCGTAAATGCGCTAATATATTAGAGCGGTTCAAAAAAAGCCGCATATGTTTTGCGGGTGTGGCTCAATGGTAGAGCTCCAGCCTTCCAAGCTGGCTGCGTG
>CAYXBW010000146.1:0-4767 GCA_964463305.1 uncultured Christensenella sp.
ACTAAATGTTCACCTCATTATACACAAAGCAATCTACAATATGGTCATTTACCATACCTGTAGCCTGCATAAATGCATATACTATTGTTGAACCAACAAATTTAAAGCCCAACTTTTTTAGATCCTTGCTTATTTGGTCTGAAAGCGGAGTGGTGGCTGGCATATCATCAATATTATTCCGATGGTTTATAATGGGGGTATCATTCACATACGCCCATATGAATCTATCAAAGCTCCCGTACTTTTTCTGTACATCAAGAAAGGCTCTGGCATTTGTCACAGCAGAGTTCACCTTGAGGCGGTTTCTAATTATGCCTTTGTTTTCAAGCAACTCTTGTATTTTTGCATCGTCATATAGAGCTACCTTTAGTGGATCAAATCCATCAAAAGCTTGGCGGAAAGCCTCTCTTTTTTTTAGTACGGTAATCCAGTTGAGACCGGCTTGCATTCCCTCTAAAATAAGCATTTCGAACAGCTTTTTGTCTTCGTGAACCGGCCGCCCCCACTCATTGTCGTGGTAATCTATATATATGGGGCTATCTCCCGCCCAGGAGCATCTTGTTTTTTCGCGCATGGTTCATATCCTTTCGAATGGATCAACTTTATTTAGAATAATAACATACTTGATATGTTTTTATAAGTCAAGCTGAAAAACGGTGTGTATGATATGCGAATTAAATATAAAACATATATAGGTTCACTTTGTTATACTGTCGGAGTTATCCAGCAAAAATCTTTTTTCAAACTCGTCCGGATCGATGGGCTGAGAAAAGTAGAAGCCCTGAACGCGGTCGGCGTTTAGGTCGCGTACTGTGGAAAGCTCCGGCATTTCCTCTACTCCCTCCGCACAAACCGTTATGCCCACGCTGTGGCAAAGCTCTATGACCGCGCCAATAAACGAACGGTTAAACTCACGGTCTTCATCGCTTATGCGTGTTATGAAGGAACGGTCTATCTTCACCATATCTGCAGGTGATTGATACAGCATGCCAAGTGAAGAATACCCTGTACCGAAATCATCCATAGCGAGGCGTATATTTTGACTGCGCAGCGCGTGAAAGCTATCCGTAAGCGTTTCCTGATCGGTTACAAAATTGCTCTCGGTAAGTTCCAGCACAATGTGGTGGGCATCCAGCTCCGCATTTTTAAGGGTAGAGCTAACAAAGGGCAGAAATGTTTCGTCCAGTAGCTGGAGATAGGAAACATTTATATTAAGTGTAAAATTGGGGTAAAGCGACACCCATTTTTTGCATATCTCAACCGAACGGCTAAATACCCATTTTCCCACGGGTACTATGAGGCCTGTTGATTCAAGTATGGGAATAAATTCTACCGGAGATACCGCGCCCAAAGCATTGCACTGCCAACGCAGCAAAGCTTCCGCGCCGCAAACCTTTAGGGTTTTGGAGTCTGTAACGGGCTGAAACACAAGGCTAAAGCCTTCCATATCAGAAAAAACCGAGTTTTGCAGCAGCTCTGCCATCTCAAGGTTTTTAAGCTTGGGAAGTATGGAATCGGGTGTAAATACCGTCAATATATTTTTGCCGGAGTTCTTGGAGATCTCAAGCGCAGTTGAAGCATATTTTATTAGCGTGGGATAATCATCGCTGTCTTGACCTATTATTGCGCTGCCGCCCGATGCGGAGCAGCGATACTTGACACCGTCCAAAGTATGGTTTTTGGAACAATACTCTTGTATTTTGGTAAACAGTTCGTGTAGGCCGCTTTGTGTAGCCCCGCGATATATCACCATAAAGCGGTCGCCGTCAAAGCGATAAATGCTGGCATGAGAAGGCAGCATACGCTGCACATCCTGTGCAAACTGCCTTAGTACGGCATCGCCAAAGCTATGGCTTTGCAGATTGTTTACACGCGTAAAATCATCCAAACCAAGCAGCAGTATGCCGGATGGAAGTTCGCCGTCCATCAAAAGACGCACAACGGCACGGTCGCATTCCTGTTGTGTGAAAAGACCGGTTATGGGGTCTATTTTTCCGCGGGTATTAAGGTTTGTTACCACGCCCGCAAACATTATGGGGGTGCCATCCGCCGCACGCTGAAGCCTGCCGCGGCAGCCTACCCACACATACTCGTTTTTGCGGTTGCGCACCTGATATTCCACATTATGTTCGTCTGTTTCGCCGTCTAACATTATTTGGATAGACTCGTAGTAAGGCGGCTGATCTTTTTCGTGTATAAGATCGCCCCATACAGGAACAAGGCCTTCCACAATCCGCCCTGGAAGCTCAAAGTCCCTATACATGTTTTCTGTAACAAGCGCTATATCCGTTGCCATATCGACGATATATAAATAATCGTCTGTGCTTTTAACTATAGCATCGTAAAATAGCGCGGAATCTATACTAAACTTTTCGGCGTAATATTTTTCGTTTTCCACAATGCCTCCCTAAGCAGCAATAAGTAATATGGATTACTATTATCCGCGCGTTAAGAAAAATATATTACTATTTAAATAATACTATCTCAAAGTTAAATAGTCAAATAAAAATGTTGTTATTAGGCTTATTTAGCAAATGATGGTTAACGTAGACTTGTTTAAAAGCCATATGTGAAGCGTAATATGCAATCTGAAGAATGTGAAACATTGACGCAAAAAATTTACTGGTGTAAAATGGTTTAATTGTAAACAGTTCAATATTAAACTATATTTGGAGGGGGAGCTATGTTTTCGGATGCGGGTATGTTAAGAACGGTTTTGTGTCTTATGAACAAAGTGAAAAAGCTTTACGACAGTGTGTGCGCGGATGCAGGAGAACCTTTTGGCTTAACGCAGGCAGAAATGGATGTGCTTCTTTTTTTGGCAAACAACAAAGGAATGGACACAGCTATGGATATAGTTAAATATCGCGGGATATCAAAATCTCTTGTGAGCCGTGCGGTGGAATTTTTAGTTGAACGAGGATATGTTATGGTAATGCAGGATGGTGAGGACAGAAGGCTGAACAGGCTGTCTGTAACACAGAGCGCAAAGCCGGCAATACAAGCCTTGCAGTGCGCGCAAAAACGCTTTTGGAGTATGCTGATGGGGAGCGTTGAGGAGGAGGAGCGCGCAGCGGTAAAGCGTGCAATACAAAGACTGTCTATAGATATAGATGGATTGCTTGGGGGAAAAGGGAATGCAGACAGATAAAAATATGCTTGGCTCTGAAAGCGTGGGAAAACTGCTTTTCAAACTGGCCTTGCCCGCAGTTACTGCGCAAATAGTGAATGTGCTGTACAACATGGTAGACAGGATGTACATTGGTCATATAGATGTGGTGGGCGCGCAGGCACTGACGGGTGTGGGCGTGTGCATGCCGCTAATAATGATTATTTCTGCCTTTGCAGCGCTGGCCGGAATGGGCGGTGCACCAAGAGCTTCCATAATGATGGGTAAAAAGGATATGCCGGCGGCGGAGAAAATTTTGGGCAATTGCACCACACTTATGCTCATATTGTCTGTGGTGCTTACGGCCGTGTTTTTGGCATTTGGACGAGATATGCTGCTGGCTTTCGGAGCCAGCGAAAATACAATAGGCTACGCATGGGATTATATGCTCATATATACCATAGGCACGGTATTTGTGCAGATGGCGCTGGGGCTAAACGCGTTTATTACAGCGCAGGGCTTTGCCACAATGAGCATGATCACGGTGCTTATTGGCGCGGTGTGCAATATAGTACTTGACCCCATACTCATATTCGGCTTAAACATGGGTGTGAAGGGCGCCGCGTTGGCAACAATAATTTCACAGGGTATATCCTGCGCGTGGGTGCTAAAATTTTTGAGCGGCAAGAAAACACTGTTGCGCATAAAAAAGCCAAATCTAAAACTTTCCGCCGCAGTGATACTGCCGTGTATTGCACTGGGGCTGTCGCCGTTCATTATGCAGGCCACAGAAAGCCTCATAGCTGTTTGCTTCAACGCATCACTTTTTAAATATGGCGGGGATATTGCGGTTGGCTCTATGGCAATACTTATAACCGTTATGCAGTTTTGTATGCTGCCTTTGCTGGGTCTTTCGCAGGGGGCGCAGCCCATAGTAAGCTACAATTTTGGTGCAAAAAATGCGGCGCGGGTAAAAAACGCGTTTTCACTGCTTGTGATATCCAGTCTAGTATATTCCACTGCATTATGGGCCATATCTATGTTTGCGCCGCAGGTGCTGGTATCCATTTTTACAAAGGATGCGGAACTGATGCGTGCTGCGGATGCGGCTATGAGGATATACATGTCGGCATCATTTCTTTTTGGCATACAAATAGCCTGCCAGCAAACATTTATAGCCATAGGCAATGCAAAGGTATCGGTATTTTTAGCGGTGTTGAGAAAAATACTGCTGCTGGTACCGCTTATATTTATATTGCCCGCAATATTGCCGGAGCCTGTTTCTGCCGTACTTATGGCTGAGCCGGTTGCAGATACCATAGCTGTTATAGCCACTGCAAGCATGTTTGTGTTCCACTTTGGCCGTGCCATGAAACGGCTGGAAAGCAGCACAAATTGAATGAATTGTATAATAGCCGGTATTACACATTGTGCGGAGAAAGCCAAATCTGCCGTGCTTTCCCGGAAAGAGGGCGCAATGTATATTGCGCAGAAACACAATATTTATTATATAACGTATCAATATAAGTATGGCATAAGGACAAAATAAAGTTTTGCCTGCGAATATATAAGAGTTGATTTTTAACTCTGGAAAAAACAAAAAGCCATACACCGCGCTTTGAATGGCGAACTATGAGAGGGATCCGAACGGGTGGCTC
>CAYXBW010000147.1:0-4665 GCA_964463305.1 uncultured Christensenella sp.
CCGCGCCGTTTTCACCCAGCAATATATGCACCTCGCCGGGCAGCACCTCAAAATCTACACCGCCCAGAGCTTGAGTGGCCATAAAACGCTTTTTGATGCCCTGCATTTTTAATATGGAAGATTCCAATATAAGTTTCCTCCTAACTTCATGCGCCCGCTTGATAAATGGGCGCGCTTCGCATATTTTATCCCAATCCATTAGGAACGGCCGGGGCGGAGCTATCCGCCCCCATAAGGCTCGTTCCATTGCCTGTTTTATAATTTTTGTTGCATTGTGTTGCGTATGTGTGCAGCCTCTGTGTATTTTGGCCGCACCTTGGCAGAAGTTTTTTTATACAGCTTTGTCAGCTATTATTTTTTCCCAGTCAATGGGCTTCAAAACGGGGTTCGGGTAGAATGTGTCTGCATTGCCTATGTATTCGGTTCTGGGCAGAACGTCTACCAGCTTCTCAACCTGCTCGCCGTACGCCAGCTTAACAGCTATTTCCACGCCGTACCAGCCCCACTCAGGGAAGCCGTGCCATGTCTCAGCCGTGAGCTTGCCCGCCTTTATGGCTTCTATAGACTCAGGCGTACCGTCGTTTCCTATAACTTTAACTTCGTCCTGACGTCCCGCGCTCTCAACGGCGGATATAGCGCCAAATTCCATCTCTGCCGAAACGGCTACTATAGCGTCCAGCTCAGGATTGGCCTGCAGAATGTTCTCTGCGGCGGAAACGGCCTTCTGGCGTTCCCAATCAGCAGCCAGCAGCTGAACCTCTTCAACTCCCGGAGCCAGAGCCAAGGCTTCTCTTACGCCCTCAACGCGCTGGTTTGAATACATACTTCCGGATATACCTTCAATTATGGCAACCTTGCCCTTCAAGTTTGAAAGGTCGGCATCCTTATACATATTGTCCCACCATGCGAGGTCGAGATATGTTTCGGGAGAGGGTTTCTCGTCGCCTTCGTTCAATACGCCGGGGCCGCCCATGCTGTTGAGCGCTGCATAGCCGGATATCTTGCCGGCAACCTTATTGTCGAAACCGATGTACGCATCAACGTTCGCGCCGTCTATCTCCTCAAGCATGTTTACCACTATAACGCCCACGCCCGCTTCCTTAGCGGCGTTTATGGCGGGTGTTACTGCGGCTGTGTTGGAGGGAGATATCATTATAACGTCGCAGCCGGACTGCACAAGGTTCTCTATGTTGGCTATCTGCGTAGCGTCATCCAGCTCAACTTCGCCGGATTTGGTGATTATTTCTACCTCTATGCCGTAATTTTTGGCTTCTGCGGCGGCTTTTTCCATATATTCAAATGCCGTCTTGAAAACGCCTGTTACAGCCGGGGGCGCCCAGCCAATTTTTACCTTGGGCAGCTCTGCGGAAGCTGCGGGAGCCTCAGACGCGGGAGCTGCGGCCGGAGCCTCAACTGCGGCCTTGGCCGATTCAACTGCGGCCTCAGCCTTGCCCTTTACCTCTTCAACGGCGGCTTCCACCTTTTGCTCTGCGCTTGCAACCGCATCTTGCACCGCGGGCGTTGAGCAGCCGGCCATTGCCATTACGGCAAATACAACTACCATAAGCACTGTAATCAATTTTTTCATTTCGTTTCCTCCTTGGATATTGTTTATTTATACCTCTGCTGAGGTAAAATATGATTGTTTTGTTTGTTTCAAGCTGCAAAAAACGCTGCCTTTGCACCTATATATATTATTTATGTAAGCGTTTCCCATCACTTTTTATATAAAAATATCCCATTTCCACCGCTTTTCATAAAAGCCCTTTGCGGCCGTGTTCTTAACTTTTTTTTCGCGTATCGGGCGCCCCTTTTTCGCGGGCGTATCATATTGTAAAAAACCAGGTGATGCGTGTGCGCTATTATTTAAAATTCCACATACGGCGTATTAAAAATTTAAAACTTTTTTGCTTATTGCATATCACTGCCAGGCACAGCAGCCTTTATTCCGTTTTCAGCGAGCTTTGTTTGTGTTTTAATTTGTATGGTTTGTAAACGTATTATTTTGATTGCTTTCTATTTTATCATCCGCATATATAATTTGCAAGCTAAACCGATTGTTTCAGCGGGCATAACGTAGCGTCTGTCTAAAAAAACGTTCCCAGCTCTGCCACCGCTCTATTATATTATATCAGCACTGCGTGAATTTGTGTATACTTGATCAAGTATATTGAAAATAAATCATATATACAGCAAAACTCACTCAAATTCGCTCAAATTTGCAAACCGCCTTATGCGCATGCCAAACAAACAAAAGCTATATCAAAACATAACCTCCGTCTACCAATATATCAGAGCCAGTGGTGTAGCGCGCCGCGCTGCTGGCAAGATAAAGCGCCGCCGGCATAAGCTCTTCCGGCGTGCCCATGCGCCCCATGGGTATCATTTTGTACCAAGCCTGCTTCAGCTCCTCCGGCACATCAACAGACATGGGCGTGGCCATATAGCCGGGGCTTATGCTGTTTACACGTATGCCGTAGGGTATCAGCTCCAGCGCCATGCTGCGCGTCATATGGTTTACCGCCGCCTTGGAGGCGTTGTATGCCACCTGATAATTTGGCTTGTTCACTATGCTTGCGGATATTGAGGATATATTTATTATGCTGCCCTCGATCTTCATATCTATCATGGCCATGGCCGCCGCGCGCGCCACATAATATTCGCCCAGCAGGTTTGTATCCAAAATACGCTTAAACTCAGCTGAATCCGTATCAAAAATGCTTGTGTGGCTGGTTACGCCCGCGTTGTTTATTACCACGTCTATGCGTCCGCTCCGCCTGCGCACCTCATCTATAGCCGCGCGCACCTCATCCTCTGCGGAAACATCCACGCTCACGTGGTATGCCCTGCGCCCCAGCTTTTCTATTTCTGCAATTGCTTCGTTTGCTTCCGAACGAGACAATATGGCTATATCTGCGCCCGCCCTGGCAAAGCCCGCGGCCAGCCCCCTGCCTATTCCCTTGTTTCCGCCCGTTACAATAACAAGTTTTCCGTCCATGCCGAACAATTCTTCCAAATAACTCATTCTTCACTCCAAAATCAAAGTGTGCACGCCTTTTTTGGCGAAAACATCAGTCTACCGTAAGTATCACCTTTTGCACATCGTCTTTGTTTTTATCTATAAATTCGTAAGCTGCGGCAATTTCATCCAGCGAAAAGCGGTGAGAAATAACGGACATTAGATCCACCCTGCCCTCGCTCAGCAGCTGTATTGCCTGCCTGTAATCTTCATCCAAATACATAAGCGAGCCTATAAGCGAATATTCTCTATCTTGAACGTTTGCCATGTTTACAGATATCCGGCTGCCATAAACGCCCAGTATCACAATGTTTATGCCCTTCCTGCCCACGCTCAGCGCCTCGTTCAGCGCGCTCTCGCTGGCGCTGCACTCAAATATGACGTCTGCGCCGTCCCGCCCGAATTTTTCGGTAAGTTCGGACGCAAGGCTGCTTTGCTTTATATTCACGGCATAGTCAACACCGCATTTTTTTGCTATATCCAGCTTATAATCAGATATATCAGATATCATAACGGCAGCCGCGCCCATACCCTTTGCGCTCTGCGCCACCATGTTTCCTATTGCTCCCGCGCCGATCACCAGCGCCTTTTTGCCGCGGATATCAGCCGCGCCGCGCCGCACCGCGTGAACGCCCACCGCCAGCGGCTCTATTAGCGTAGCTTCGTCATAGGCGGCGGAATCAGGTATTTTATAGGCCAGGCTTGCGTCTATGGCATAGTATTCGCCTGAGGTCCCTGTAAACTGGCAGCCGTTCACCCGCAAAGAATTGCATATGTTCGGCCTGCCCTCCTCACACAAAAGGCATTCCCCGCACACGCTCTGCGGACGTATTACCACGCGGTCTCCCGGTGAAAAGCCCGTTACTCCCTCACCCATTTTCACCACCTCGCCCGTGGCCTCGTGCCCCAAAACTATAGGACAGGAAATAAAGGGGTGCTTCCCGTAATACGCATGTATATCCGTTCCGCATATACCTATGGCATGCACTTTTATAAGCACTTGATCTGCCTTTGCCACGGGTATGTCCACTTCTTTAACAACAAATTTCTTGGGGGAAACCAGCTCCGCCTGCTTCATGTCGCACCTCCTGCCATATTAAGTTATAAAAAAAATTTGCTTAAACTCAGATTGTACATTTTGCTTGCCAAACCGGTTGCTTTTTCAGCCATATCATGGCTTTGTTTGGCTTTATAACAACAATAAATAACAAGTAATTCTTTTCGTTTATTCTCGCTTGTTATGTGTTTTTATCATATTAACTCACTTCGAAAGAAAATGCAAGTCTGTAGTTACACTTTTTTTGCAAAGGTTTTTTTATTGTATATTAGTTCTAATACACTGCCGCAAAGTGTGCGGCAATATACTTTTTTTATATCTTCGGCACCTTTTATTACATATTATGTTGCAATAAAATGAGTTTTGTATTAGAATAAATAGTGCTTTTTGCGAAAAGCCGCACCAATCTATGCGCTCGTAGCTCAGCTGGATAGAGCAACGGCCTTCTAAGCCGTAGGCCCTGGGTTCGAATCCCCGCGAGCGCGCCAAAAACCGCTATTCATGCGCAGCATGGATGGCGGTTTTTTTGTTGTTTTCATGGGGATTTGAACTTAATCGCGTCAGCGATTGGGTTCGCGCAGCGCAGCGG
>CAYXBW010000148.1:0-4588 GCA_964463305.1 uncultured Christensenella sp.
CCATGATTTTTTTAAAAAGCTGAATAATTTAAGCATAGTCTTCCAGTGCAAACATTGTTATAAGTTTGGGTTCTTCCCCTTTTCTGCAAATATAATTCAGATTATAGGCTCTGCCATCGTTAAAAAATATCTCGAAACTTACGCGGTTACCGCCCCAAACTTCGTCAGCGCTGTGCCGGTAATCGTTGCCAACGTTTATTTTCTTTGTTCCCGACTCGTCCGTTAAGTTTTTCAAGGTGAATATCTTGGCCATCTTTGTGCATTCCCGCACGGCCTGCACATACTCCTCCCTGTCCAAAAAAGCCGGCTCCAGCCGGAAATCCCCATAACCATCCGGGTAATCGTATCCCTCAAAAGCATATTCCGTATTTCTATTAATAATATTAACACTACTGATTGCTCTGTCTTCCGCACTAAAATAAGCTTCCACCAGCGTCTCTTTATCCGCACCTATCACGTTTATGTTCCACATGCCGCGCATCACGCCGTTCTCTTCCCACGTTCCCAAACTTGCCAATACCAAAGCATCAGAAACGTTCACGCCCATCCACTCAGAAGCCATCCACACGGCCTGCGAAGCTGCCTCATCCATTGTCATAAAGCCGTAATCCAGCGCCAGATCAGGGCTTTGGCTACTCTCCATTATGTTCACGGTGTAAGACGGATTAAAAAAACGCTCGGCTGTGGGCTTGGGCGTGGGCGCCGCCGTTGGCTGCGGGGTTTGCACGGGTGCGGGCGGCGTTTCCTCCGCCACCGGCTCCATAAGCTCCTGCCTTGCCACGTCCGCTGCACGGGTTCCCGAAATGAACATATACAAAAACACTGTGGAGAGCGTCACCACAACCGCGCTTATTATGAATATACCGTATTTTTTTACCAGCGCCCTCCCGTTGGAACGCGCCGCGTGCCGTTCAAGTCTGCCCATCACACCTCAATGCACTTCAATGCAAACATTGCCACCATTGCCGACAAAAGCAAAAACCACCATGTCTTTTGAAAAAACACCTTAACTTCCTGCATGATATACCTCCAAACGTAAAAATATCCATACCCTGTGCCAATACGCATCTCCAAAAAGTTCATTGCTTCCTTATAAAAGAGATGTGCCGCAGCTCTCAATCCAGCGTGAGGCTGTCGAAATCTATTCCGCGCTTGCGCTTTTTTTGCGGCTTTGGCGGCTCGCTGCCGAAAAAGCGCACCGTTACTGTGGTGCCCTTGCCCAGCTCTGATCTATAGCTTATATCCGCATTGTGGCTTTTGGCTATCTGCCGCACCAGCGAAAGCCCCAGCCCGGCGCCGCCCTGCTCTCTGCTGCGCGCCTTGTCCACCCGGAAAAACGGCTCCATTATCTGGTTTATCTGCTCCTCGCTTAGCCCCGAGCCGTTATCGTCTATACTTATACAGGCATAGCCTCCCGCGTCATAGTATGTGCGAACCAGCACTATTCCGCCCTCATCGCAGGCCTTCACGGCGTTATCCACAAGATTTATTATCATGCTTCTAAGCAGCATCTCGTCGCCCTTTATTTTTACCTCTTTAACGTTCGTGCGAAGTGAAACGCCCTTTTTATCAGCATTCACCACCGCCGTAGCCGTGGCCGTTTCTATCATCTCATATATATCTATATCCACCATCTCAAGGCTGGTCTCGCGCAGCACCGCCATATCCATGAGCTTGTAGGCAACCTCCTTGAGGCGGTTGCTTTCGTTCATGATATAATCTGTCGCCACTATTTTATCTTCCTCGGAAATGACCGCCTTTTGTATGTAGTCCGCATAGCCTGAGATAGAGGTGAGCGGCGTGCGCAGCTCGTGCGCCAGATTGTCTATAAACTGCTGCTTTTGCTGTGACTGCTCCTCCAGCTCTTGTATCTGCGCTTCTATTTCGTCTGCCATATCGTTGAAGCTGCCGCCAAGCTGGGCAAATTCATCGTTCCCCTTTATGCTCACCCGCACGCCGTGCTGGCCCTCCGCTATGCGCTTGGTGGTGGCCATAAGGCTGCGTATTGGCTTGGACAGCTGGTGCAGCAAAAAGTACAGCGCCACGGCAAGCGCCGCCGATATCACCACGCTGGCCGCCAAAAGCGAGGCGGTGAGCTGCTCCTGCGCGGCAACGATATCCGAAAGATCCTTCGCGTACACAACTGTATAATCCGAAAGATCGCCCTCCAGCGCACCCGAAACATAGAGCGTAAGCATGCCGGACTCGTTGTCCACCAGCACGCTGCGCCTATCCTCCACCTGCTCCAGATCGTCCGCGCCCGCCTGCATATCGTCCAGATTGGAAAAAACGGGCAGCCCGTTTCGCTGTATTTCCAGCCGGATGCCCTGCTTTCCGTAATATTTTCCGTAAGAGCTGAAAAGATCGCGCAGCGCGTCGTTTTGTTCGCCGCCGCGCGCTAAAATAGTTCCTATATCACCCATGAGCGAGCGGGAAATAAAAAAATGCTCCCGCACGTCCTTCACTTTTTCGCTCTCCACGCTGTTTTTGTAGGAGATATCCGCAATCATGAATATGCCAATATCAAATGCTATCAAAAACAGCGCGAGCGTGGCAAGGAAGGTCTTGTGCCAAAACTTCATTTACTTGTTTGCCTCCAGCCTGTAGCCCAGCTTGTAAACCGTCACTATGCGGTTTTCCCAGCCCAGCTTCTTACGCAGCTTCTGTATGTGCACATCTATTGTGCGCGTGTCTCCCATATAGTCGTAGCCCCACACCGTTTCCAGCAGCTTTTCACGCGAGAGGGCTATGTTTCTGTTTACCACCAGCGCCTCCAGAAGCTCGTATTCGCGCGGGGTAAGCTCTACCGGCTCATCCTTATAATATACCTTTCTGGAATCAAAATCTATACGCGTTTCATCCAGCGTAAATGTGGCGTTGTGCCTGTATGTGCGCCGCAGCACCGCGTTTATTCGCGCCAGCAGCTCTATCATGTCAAAAGGCTTTACTATATAATCGTCCGCACCCAAATTCAGCCCGCGTATCCTGTCTGGCACGCCGTCCTTTGCCGTTAAAAATATTACCGCCGTATTTTTGGCACTTTCTATAACCTCAAAGCCCGAACGCCCCGGCAGCATGACATCCAAAAGCGCCAAATCATATTCGCAAGACATAAGCTCGCTTTCCGCAGTATCGCCATCATATACCTGCGTGCAGTCATGCCCCACCAACGTAAGATTTCTGTATATAAGCTCGTTGATTGGTTTTTCGTCCTCAACAATGAGTATCTTCGCCATAGAATCCCTCCGTTCACCCTTATCCGCTTTTTCTATTATACCATTTTTAGCCTCGCATTTTGTTATGAAGTTGTTAAGAAAGCTTTCTTCCAAAGCCCGCATATACTACTCACCCCTTATTCCTTTTTCCAAAATATGAAATTATTGTTTTGGTTTTTTGGGAACTTCCAGTAAGTAAGACAGTTTTTAGACGCAAAAAGTTACAGGTTTCAATAAATTTTTTCATAAAAAATATGCATTTTGTACATAATAGTCAAAAAGTATGTATACACTCGCTTTTGTGGAAGGAGCGAGCTTTATATAGTTTCTGTTTGAAAATACAGCGGCATGGCGCTAATGCGCATCAAACCTCAGAATCGCTTATTCGTTTTTTTATATGTTCCTTTATTCCCGCTTCACGCATTTCTTTGTTGAGAAAATAAGATATTACGGTACGTATGGTAACTATGGCTGCCAATTTTAATATATCCTCAAAGGTGGGCTTCATTATGGATTCTATTATATCCGCCACTATAAGGATCTCCAGCCCCAGCAGCACATAGCCGCCCAGCCTGTTTTTTGCCGCCAAAAGCGAAACAGATCTATCCAGCCTGTTTTTCACCTTAAGGTGGGCAATAATAAAATCTTTTCCGGAAATAAGAACCCCCCACACCAAAACTATTATTGAAAAAAGATTGAGACAGGTTGTGGCCACAGTTAGTACAGATGTAAAAGCTTCCATTTCAATTCCTCATGGTTTTATTATGTATGACATTATTATACTATATCAACCGTCAATTGAAACAGTTCTTTTGTGCTGTTGCGATTTTGTAAAAAGCTGTATATAATATCTGTATAATTCAACGGAGGAAAGTTTTTTGAAAAAGATATTAACATTAGCAATAGTTCCCCTACTTCTCTCCGCTCTCCTTATGGGCTGTGCTCCGGCCAAGGCCACCGAAGAGCAGCTGAGCCAGGCAAAGAGCGTTATAGAAATGCTGAACAATGGAGACTACACAGCGTTTTACAACGTGTTTGACGATAGCGCAAAGCAAGCCGCAACTGAAGAGCAGATGACAGAAAGCGTAAAACCCATAATGGATGAGCTGGGCGCTTTTAAGCAGTTCACTGCGGAGGATTCCGTTATACAAGAGGTTAAAGATCTGGGCAAGGTAACCGCCGTGCTTTTAACAAGTGAATACGCTAACGGCACCATTATATGGCAGGTTGCCTACAACACGGCAGGCAGCATAATAGGCGTTACAATAGTCGGCTGACCATCAGTAAGCATTTTTCATGCAGCCGCAAAAATGGAATGTGATACACAAAATATAAAAAACGCACCGCAGATAATGCGGCGCGTTTTTTATTGT
>CAYXBW010000149.1:0-4587 GCA_964463305.1 uncultured Christensenella sp.
CGTCACTGTTTTTGAAAGAACTCATATTATCCCCCTTAAATTAAAGCTGTACCAGACCCACGCAGGTGGCGGGCATGTCTATCATCTTCTTCAGCTCATCGTCAAGCTTCATTATGGTTAGTGTGGCACCCATCATCTCAAGGCTGGTGAACAGATTTCCAACATATGCCTTGTGCACGCTCAGCCCCTGCGCCTTTAAGAGCTTCGAAACCTCGCCGTACAGTATGTACTGCTCCATCACGGGCGTTGCGCCCAGTCCGGAAACCAGAACCACCACTTCGTCTCCCGCAGCAAAAAATTCGTCACTGTTTATAATGTCCATGAGCCGCTTTGCCATGAGATCGGCGGTTTCAACCGGCACAACGTCCACGCCCGGCTCGCCGTGGTGACCTATGCCCATCTCCATTTTGCCATCCTCAATAGTGAAGTTTGGGTGGCCAACGGCGGGTATAGTGCAGGAGGTAAGCCCCATGCCTATGCTCTTCGTGTTGTCTATAGCCTTTTGCGCCACGCGAATAACGTCATCCAGCTCCATGCCAAGCGAAGCAGCCGCACCGCCGCATTTCCACATAAGTATCTCGCCCGCAACGCCCCTGCGCTTTTCGCTCTCGCTCTTGGGCGCGGAAGCCACGTCATCGTTTGCTACCACCGTTTTCACCGTTATGCCCTGCTTTCCGGCAGAACGCACAGCCATTTTAACATTCATGTTGTCGCCTGCGTAATTACCGTACAGGCAGGCAACACCCTTACCTTGATCGGCCTCCACTACCGCGTCATGAAAGGCTTTGGCCGTGGGTGAGGAAAAAACTTCTCCCACCGCTACAGCGTCCAGCATATTTTTGCCTATGTAACCGAGGAAAGCAGGCTCATGGCCGGAGCCGCCGCCCGTTATAACGCCCACCTTGGGCGTTTCACTGGGAGCAGCCGTGCATACCACGCGGGGATTTTCCGCAACCTTGACCATGTGAGAATTTGCGTCAAGGAAGCCAACCAACATATCTTCTACTATCATATCGGGGTTTTTGATTATTCTCTGCATAACTGAAACCGCCCGCAACACCGCGCGGGCTACAACCTTTCCTCGTTAATTATTTTTTATATAGATCGTCGTAGTGATTTATGCGCTCTATCTTCTCTGTGGAGGGACCGTCTTTAAAGGTGAGACCAAGCCATATATTCACAAGGTTTTTCGCAAGCTCGCTGCCTATCACGCGCGCGCCCATGCACATTATTTGCGCATTGTTGGATAGAACGGAACGCTCTGTAGAAAAACTGTCATGGCAGACCGCGGCACGTATGCCCGGAACCTTGTTTGCGGTTATTGCCATACCTATTCCCGTACCGCAAATCAGTATACCCCGGCCGGCTTCACCCGCGCTTATTTTTTCGGCCACCGCTACGGCTACGTCTGGGTAAAGCGTGGGTTTGGTATCATATACGCCAACGTCCACCACCTCATTACCCTTATCCTCTAAAAATTTTTTTACTTCCTCTTTCAGGTAAAAACCCGCTTCGTCACATCCTATAACAAGCTTCAACACACCACCGGGCGAATAAGGCAATGCCTTACCGCTCTCCCTCCTTTTTTTTATATTGATACTCTTCCAAAGAAAACATCTGCTTTCTTTGGAAGCACCGCGCCTGCGGCGCGGCATGTTCTGCGCAAAATCAGCGCGCAGAACGCGTCTCATGCCATTCCAAACGCTCTTCGCTATATAAAAGGTGTAAATACTTTTTATATAGATTTGGCATGATTTGCAGACATCTGCAATTACCATTATATATATGGACATATGAAAAAGCAAAGGGCTATTCGCTAATTTTGCGGCTATTAAGGTACGAATATCACCAAAATACAAAAATGCCCGCACAATGCGCTCCCGCAGCCTCTCTATGAAATAATATTACACAGTTTTGGCAGTATTTAGCGCACCGCGCGGGCGTTTGTTTATTCGGTTATAACATATTCTATTGAATATCCGCTATTCCTGCTCTTGAAGCAAGCCTATCAAAGTTTGCCCTTTAGAGCCAGCGCACGCACCTTGAGCGGCAGACCGTACAGATTTATGAAGCCCTCCGCGTCCGCATGATTGTATACCTCGTCCTCGCCAAAGGTAGCGAACTCCTCCATGTAAAGAGAATAGGGAGATTTTAGGCCAACGCATACGCAGTTGCCCTTGTATAGCTTCATGCGAACCGTTCCCGTTACCGTCTTTTGCGTCTCTGCAACAAAAGCAGCCAAAGCCTCCCTCAGCGGGCTGTACCACATGCCGTTGTATACCAGATCTGCATACTCGTTTGATATAAGCGCCTTATAGTGCATGGTAGCCTTATCCAGCGTTATTGTTTCCAGCCCGGCATGCGCCGTGTACAGTATGCGTCCGCCCGGATTTTCGTATACGCCGCGGGATTTCATGCCCACAAGGCGGTTCTCCACCATATCGTCTATACCCACGCCGTTCTGCGCGCCCAGCTCGTTCAGCTTTGTTATCATTTCCACCGGACCGTATTTTTTGCCGTCTATTGCAACAGGCACGCCCATCTCAAACTCTATCTCAAAATAGCAGGGTTTATCCGGCGCCTCCTGTGGAGTTTTGCTTATCATGTAAAGCGAATCCTTAGGCTCGTTCCACGGGTCTTCAAGATCCTGCCCCTCGTGCGAGAGATGCCATATGTTCGCGTCCATGCTGTAGTTGTTTTCCTTTGTTACGGGCACGGGTATGCCACGCTCCGCAGCATATTCTATCTCCTCTTCACGAGACTTTATGTCCCATATGCGCCAGGGCGCTATTATGTCAAGATCGGGCGCAAGCGCCTTCACCGTTAGCTCAAAGCGAACCTGATCGTTCCCCTTGCCGGTAGCTCCGTGCGCCACAGCGTCCGCGCCCACCTCGCGCGCTATCTCCACCATGCGCTTGGCTATTACCGGGCGCGCAAAGGAGGTTCCCAGCAAATATTTTCCCTCATACTCTGCCCCGGCCTGCATGGTTGGGTATACAAAATCCGTTATAAATTCTTCTGTGAGATCTTCAATATATGCCTCGCTGGCTCCCGTTTTTATGGCTTTTTCGTACAGGCCGTCAAGCTCCTTGCCCTGACCCACGTTTCCGCACACAGCCACTACCTCACAGCCGTAATTTTCTTTCAGCCAGGGTATTATTATGGATGTGTCCAAACCACCCGAATACGCCAAAACCACCTTTTTGTACTGTTTCATAAAAAATTTCCTCCCAATGCCTATTCAATCTTGTTATAATTATACGTCTATCTGCATAATTATGCAAGCATTATTTTGCTACGGTTAGATTATATATCAGAAAACCGCGTATAGCAACGGCAATAGGGCGCTCACTTAAATTGATAAATACTGCCGTTTAATGCTAATTCCAAATTAAAATCATTAATTTGGAATGGCGCGCTTTGCGCCCTGCCGCTACGCGGCACGTCTCACGCAGTTCCACACGCGCTGCGCTCTATAAAAAACGCATAGCGTTTTTTATATGGAACTAGTATAATATATGATGGTATAAGTATTTTTAAAGAATGGATAATTGACTATGATAGTTCTTGGAATAGATCCCGGTCTTGCCACTGTAGGCTACGGCGTTGTGGATTGTGACGAGCGGGTACGGCTCAAGCTGATAGATTACGGCACTATACTGACGGCGGCAGGTGTGGAGCTTCCCAAGCGGCTGGTGCAGATAGCGCGGGGTATGGAGCAGCTTATAGACACATACAATCCTGACTGCATAGCCTTTGAGGAGCTGTTTTTCAATAAAAATGTAAAAACAGCCATAAACGTGGCACAGGCGCGCGGCGCGGCGGTGGTGGCCGCTCGCCTAAAAACGGAGGAGCTTTTTGAATACACGCCGCTGCAGGTAAAGCAGGCGGTGGTGGGCTATGGCAGGGCGGATAAGAATCAGGTGCAGGTGATGGTGAAAACACTGCTTGGGCTAAAGGAAATACCCCAGCCGGACGACGCCGCAGACGCCGTGGCAGTGGCCATTTGCCACGCACACAGTGCGCGTACGGCGGGAATACTGAATACGAGGATGAAATAATGTACGAATATTTGAACGGCAAAATAGCGCACCGCGACACAAACTACCTTGTGGTGGACGTTGGTGGCGTGGGCTACAAGGTCTTTGCGGACAGCTTCACACTGAACACCGTAAAAACGGGCGAAACAGCCACAATATACACCTATCTCAAGGTGGCGGAGGACGAATTTACGCTGTACGGCTTTCACAAAAAAGAACAGCGCTCCATGTTTGAAAAGCTTATAAGCATAAGCGGTGTGGGGCCTAAGGCCGCCATATCCATACTTTCCGCTTTGCGCGTGAACGACATAGCCGCCGCCATAATTTCCAACGATGACAAAGCTTTCACGGTAGCTCAGGGCATAGGCAAAAAAACCGCTCAACGGCTTGTTTTGGAGCTTAAGGAAAAGGTGGATTTTGGCGAGGCCATAGGCGCGGATGCGGATATGCCGGTAATAGCCGGCGAAGCGGATGCCGCGGCAGATGCCTGCGCCGCTTTGGTGGGGCTTGGCTACAACCGCCAGGAGGCCATGAACGCTGTAGCCGC
>CAYXBW010000150.1:0-4578 GCA_964463305.1 uncultured Christensenella sp.
CAACGCAACTTTATTTACCCACAAACGAAGTTTTGCCGCGTTTTCCGTCGGGGTCTGTCTTTCCCGCACGCGCTCCCCCTGTTACCCGCGCCCCCGCGCGGATATAAGCCCGCCGCAGGCTGAAAAACGTATATATAAATCAAATACAGCATAAACCAAACAAAAACCAGAAATCAGCACCCCAAATAACAGCAAAAAGCCAAGCCGCAGGCTGAAAAAACATATCTATAAATTACATACGGCATAAACGCAATAAAAACCAGAAACCCACACCCCCAAATAACAGCAAAAAGCCATGCCGCTGGCCAAAAAAAACGAAAAAGCTGCGGAGCATTCCCACCCCGCAGCTTTTTCTATATCAGCGAACCAGCGTTAAACCCGCTTCAAAAGCACATCCTTCTCGTATTTGCGAACCTCGTCCAGCCATGCCATGCCCACGGGCACGTCATTTTTAACACAGAATTGATCCCATACCGCGTTCACGGGCATGTTGCGGCTCTCTTCCATAAGCGCCAGCCTGCCCGTTCTGTCGCCCTCTCGCTCCATTTTTTGCAGCGTGGCGGTTGGCTCCAAAAGCGCGGCCAAAAGCGCCTTTTGCGTCGCCCTTGTGCCTATCACCCATGCGGCTATACGGTTTATGCTGGCGTCAAAATAATCCAGCGCAAGGTACACGCGGCTAAGCGCGTCTGCGCGAACTATCTCCTGCATAAGCGAATTTACCTCATCGTTCTGGATCACAACATGGTCGCTGTCCCAGCGCACCGCGCGGCTGGTGTGCACCAGTATGTTTTCCATAAACAGCAGTGTGGAGGAAATCTTATCCGCAACGCTCTCCGTGGGATGGAAATGCCCCAGATCAAACGTCACCATTATATCGCGGGAAAGCGCGTAGCCCAGCGCCAGCTCACCAGAGCCTGCCGTGAAGCTCTCCAGCCCTATTCCAAACAGCTTGCTCTCTATGCTGTCCAGCAAAACATCCTTGGATATCTTCTTTTCAAGTATCCTGTCCATGCTCTGTACAAACTGCTTTCTGCGGTCAAAACGGTCTGCGGGCACATCCTTGCTGCCGTCCACCATCCAGTGGTTCAGCGCGCAGGGAGAGCCTTGGCGCTTGCCCATCTCTGCGGCTATATCGCGCACGCGCTTGCCGTGCTCCACCCAAAAATCGCGTATGCCCTTGTCGTAGCTGGCAAGAGTATAGCCCTCGGCAGCCTTGGGGTGAGCAAACATGGAGGTGTTGAAATCCAGCTTTATGTCTAGCTGCTTTGCCCACGCCATCCAGTTTTCAAAATATTTTATCTCCAGCTCGTCGCGTTCCACTGCCTTGCCGTCCGTCTCCAGATATATGGCGTGCAGGTTTGCGCGCTGTTTTCCCGGCATAAGCGAAAACGCCTTTTCCAGATCGGCACGAAGCTCGCCCGCGTTGCGCGCGCCGCCCGGATAATCTCCCGTGGCAAGTATGCCGCCGGAAAGCGCCTGCTGCGTGGCTTCAAAGCCGTGAATATCGTCACCCTGCCAGCACTGTACAGATATCTCCGCGCTCTGCAAAGCCGCCATTGCCTGCTCCGTATCAACGCCCAGCTCCGCAAAGCGCTCCTTCGCCATTTCGTACATAGCCTGAACCTTTTCCTTGCTCATAATATACTTTCCTTTCTACTGATACATTTGTAATTGTTAAACGCGTCCATCCCTCCGGCATAAAATTGTGAAACGCCCGCGCTCCTGTGGTGCGCCAGCCCGTTAAAACGATTTAATTGTTTGCCTGCAAAAACGGCTGCGTCTCCTCATACACCGTTATCCACTTTTCCAGCGGGATAAAACCTATCTTCCGTTCTATGCTTATACAATACCACATTGCTTTATGCCAATGCAATAGCAATATTTTGCACATTTGTGGCCGGCCTATCAAAAGCGCTCAGGCATTCCACCCTCACTTTTCGCTTATGCCACTCAGTAAAACAGACCCTCTCGGCACCAGCTTTTGCGGCAGCACAACATGCGGCGGCTCCTGCGGGCTATTTTCCACCACCAGCTTCACCATTTTCCACGCCTCCCGCCCCATCTTTGCCTGATCCTGCATCACTGTGGTAAGCGGCGGGTCAACATAGTCTGCCATTGCTATATTGTCAAAGCCTATTATGCCAAAATCCTCCGGCACGCGGTAGCCCGCCTCCTTTATGGCCTTCATTGCGCCTATTGCCATAACGTCCGTCATGGCGAAAAAAACCTGCGGCAGCTCATCTCTGCTGTATTGCTCCAGCAGCTTTTTCATGTGTTTGTAGCTCTTTTTAAGGTTGTGCACCTGCAATTTTTTATTTATGAAAACAAAACCGGCCTCATATTCCAGCCCGTTCTTTTCCAGCCCCTTCAAATAGCCCTCAAAGCGGTCGTTTATATTGCTCAGCGTAAGCGCCTCAGACAGCAGCCCTATTTTGGTGTAGCCGTTCTTTTTTAACAGCGTTATAATTTTCTCCACAGTAGCTTTGTTGTCAAAGCTCACCGTGGGCAGATGCATACCGCCCGCGCCCCTGTCTGCCAGCACAACCGGTATACCGCTTTTTTTCATGCGCTCAAGCACCGCCTCGTCCCCAAAGCCGTTAAAAAGAATTATGGCGTCCACGTTTTTATCTGCCAGCCGTTCCATCTCAAGCGCCTCACGCTCACTGCTGTACTGGTAGCTCACCAGCAGCGTTGTGTAGCCGTCTGCATGTGCGCAGTCTGTAAATTCGCTTATTATGGGCGAATAAAAATCGTTTGTTACGTCCGGCACCATAAACCCTATTGTGTTTGAGCTGCCGGAGCGCAGCGCCCGCGCAATGGAATTTGGCTTGTAATCAAGCTCTTCTATGGCCTTCATCACGCGCTCTGTGGTTTCCGGCGTTATGCTGGCCGTTTTATTTATAACGTGCGAAACAGTGCCAATGGTTACCCCTGCACGCTTTGCCACCTCCACCATAGTGGCTTTTTTTCTGCCCATTTTGTTCTGCAATCTCTTCTACTCCAAACCCTGTCCGTTGTTCAAACCTTTTAACTTAGTTATTCTATACCGCTGCACGCTGCCGTACCGCTGCATTCAGGCAAGCCCGCCGCCTATTATACATCATCCAGCCGCAATATTTTGGGCGCCACGCCGTCCTCGCTTATCACCAGCATAGCCACCGTCATGGGTGAACGCATACCCTCGCCCGCGCTGCCGGGGTTTATAAGCCATACGCCCTGCGCATATTCTGTATAGGCTGTGTGCGTATGCCCGAAAAGTATGGCCTTGGCCTCCCGCTCCCGCGCATGATACAGCGCGCGGTCATAAGAGTATTTCACCTTTAGCGTATGGCCGTGTGTGAGCACGATCTTGTTTCCCATAAGCGAAACCTCTTCAAATTCCGGCGCTTCGCTCATAAAATCGCAGTTGCCCTTCACATTCATCACTGTAACGCCGCGCATACTGTCTGCCAGATAAGCCGCGTCCTCCACGTTGTCTCCCAGGTGAAACAAGTAATCCACATCTGCAAACCCTGCGGCTATCTGCCTAAGGCTGGCGCTGTTTCGGTGCGTGTCGCTAACCACTAACGCCCGTTTGAACTTTCCCATCTCCTGCGAACCTCTTCCTTTAACTGCTGCAATGCCTTTGCCCTGTGGCTTATTACATTTTTTGTTTCGGCGGGAAGCTCCGCAAATGTTTTTCCGCTGGCCACGTCCAAAAACAGCGGATCGTAGCCAAAGCCGCCCTGCCCGCGCGGGCTGTCTATTATAACGCCCTCCGCGCAGTCCTCCACATATATCTTCTCCTCACCACCGTTTGCCAGCACTATTGCACAAACAAAGCGCGCGGCCTTGTTTTCTTCCTTTTCCATAAGCGAAAGCAGCTTGGCGTTGTTGCCCTCGTCCCCTCCGTCTGAAAAGCGCGCGGAATATATGCCGGGCGCGCCGGAAAGCGCATCCACGCACAGGCCGGAATCGTCTGCCAGCACATCGCCCTCCACTATGCGGCTTATCTCCACAGCCTTTTTTGCGGCGTTTTCGTGGAAGGTGGTTCCGTCCTCCACCACGTCCACGTTTATGCCCGCGTCTTTAAGCGAGAGTATTTCCTCGTAAAAGCCGTTCAGTATGGATTTTATTTCGCGCACTTTGCCTTGATTGTTTGTTGCTATTATAAGTCTTGCCATATTTTCCTCGATTTTTTTTTGAATATTATTTAGTAATATTAACACAGTTTTATTGTATATTCAAAGAGATTTCTGGGGTTTTTCGCGCTTTCGTGTGGCTTTTTTCTCGCTCGCCGCGAGGGGGGCATTTTCCCGCGCAGTGCGCGGGGAAAATATGTACGTCACATCCGGCGCGTTTGGCGGGAGGTTTGCTTTGGCGGTGGGTGGATTGCTGGTTTTTTGGTTTTTGGTTTGATAATGGCGTTTGATTGATAGCTGGTTTTGAGATAGGCGGTGGTTCTTTGGTTTTTGGTTGGTGCGTGGTTTTTTGTTTTATGGTTCTGGCTTGGGTGTGTTTGATTTAGGCTTTTGTTTGAGGGGGTTCGCTGCGGAGCAGGGGGCATTTTCCGGGCGCGCGGCGTAATTGGCAAAGGCT
>CAYXBW010000151.1:0-4566 GCA_964463305.1 uncultured Christensenella sp.
AAACAGATGTTTTAATTCGGAATTAGTATTAATCGATTTTTTAATTATACAGTATTTTACGCTCCGCGTACATTGTTTTATGCAAAGGCGTAAAGGCGGTAAAGGCCGCAAGCCTAATTAAGCAAAAATTTCTTGCTTTGTATATGAACGCAACGGCTATTGGGTAAAATTTTGGGCGCTCCATCAAACACTTTTGCGCCACGCTTTGCCGTATATTTTTATATTCATACACCCTGCCGTTATTTCCATATTAATGATTTGTTCATCAATAAGCTATTGACGCAATAGAAAGGTACCTGTATAATTACATTTATAAAGGTACCTTACTTATTTGAACTATACTGCTATAAAGCCACAAAGGAGGCTATTATTATGGAAGATAAAAAAGACTTTTTACTGGAAAAATTTATGCGAACATTTGGTTTGCTTCACAAATATCAGCACCGTTATGCAGCGCAGGAGGGATATCCCGGCGGCGCGCACCGCGGGCAGGGGCGGCTGCTGGCCATGCTGGGCATAAAACCGGGTATCTCTCAAAAGGAGCTATCCTATCTGCTGGGTATGCGTTCACAATCTGTGGGCGAATTGCTATCCAAGCTGGAAAAAAGCGGCTACATTACGCGCACTCCCTCAGAAGCAGACCGCCGCGCTATTGACATTTCGCTTACGGAGGAGGGCAAAAAAGCGGTTGAAGAAACAAAAAAGCAACGCGAAAATATAGAGAACGCCTTCAATTTTCTTAGCGAAAATGACAAGGGGCAGCTTGACACGCTGCTTTCAAAGGTGATAGACGGTCTTTCCGCTGAGCTGGGCGGAGATGAAGCGGTTTTCGGTTTCGGCTTTGGGGCTATGGACGGCCCGCGCGGCGGGCATCACGGGCATCACCATCTGCCAAATGAAAATATGCACGGCGGGCACCCGCACAAATGCATGGAACACGGCGGCAGGCATAACGGTCAGCACGGCAGGCTCGATGAGTATGCCCCCGGAGAGCACAGCAATCCGCACGCTTGCAAGGGCCGCCATTCGCACGGCGAACACCATCACTCGCACACGCCGCCGGATGAAAGCATTACCCCAGCTCCCCCAAAATCTCCAGATGAAGTGTGAGCCGCAAAGCCGCATTTTTATATGTACAGAAAAGAGTTGGCATTATGATTTCATTTATTATATTTTTGATACAGCTGTCCAGCGAGAAAAAACGCTGCGGCAAAACGGCATTGGCCTGCTGAGGCAGGGCTGCTCCTCTTACGCAAAGTAAAAAAAACCATCGAACGCGGGTTCGGTGGTTTTTTTGCTTTAAATGCTATTTATAAAACTTCCCGCAGATCAAACCGCGGCAGAATGTGTTATTTCGGCCTTTATGTCACGCATCATCGCTTTAAGCTTGTTCATTTCCTGCTTGTATATAAGAGTATATGCCACTCCCTGCTGGTTTGCGCGGCCCGTGCGGCCTATTCTGTGAACGTAGCAATTACTGTCGTTTGGTATATCGTAATTTATTACTATATCTATGTTGCTCACGTCTATGCCTCTCGCAGCCACATCAGTGGCAACCAGTACGTTCACATTGCCCGAACGAAACGCGTTCATTACCTTGGCTCTGTGCTGCTGCTTCATATCTCCGTGCAGAGCATCCACACAATAGCTCTCCTTCTTCAAACCCGCGCACAGCTTGTCTGCCATACGCTTTGTGTTTACAAATACAAGAGCGGTAACGTATTTATCGTTTTGCAAAAGCGACAATAGCTCCGGCTTCTTTGCGCCGCCGTCCACCGTGGTATAAAATTGCTGCACAGATTTTACTGTGAGCGCCTCCTGCTTTATGGCAATATGCTTGGCATTGTGCTGATAGCTTTTTGTTATTGCCATTATATCTTTTGACAGGGTTGCAGAAAAAAGCACCGTTTGGCGTTTTTCAGGCACGGATTTCAATATTTTATCAAGATCCCTGCGAAAACCCATATCCAGCATAATATCCGCTTCATCCAGCACCACCGTTTTAACAGCATCCAGCTTTACCGTTCTGCGCGCTATATGGTCTAGCAGCCTGCCCGGCGTGGCTATTATAATTTGCGGGTGACGGCGCAGCGCCGCAAATTGCTTTTGTATATTTTCGCCGCCATACAATGTGGCTATGCGAACATTTTCTTTATATTGTGTAAGCCTTTGTATCACCTTGGAGGTCTGCATGGCCAGCTCACGCGTGGGGCTCAATATCAATATTTGAGCCTGCTTGCTTTTGGCCTCTACATTCTGGCTTACCGGAATGCCGAACGCGCAGGTTTTTCCCGTGCCCGTGGGCGCCTGCACTATAAGATCAAGCCCATCCAGGAACGGTTTTATGGTCTGATCCTGCACCGGAGTTGCGTTGTCAAAACCCATGCGCACTATTGCCTTAAAAACGCTGGGTGACAATCCATATTTTTTAAACGTATTGTTTTTACTCATCTATTCTCCTGCCCGCTTCAAAAAAAACATCCATATAAATACCGCATACACTTTTTGTATAACAAGATCACTCAAGACGCGCTTTGCAAAAATACAACAAAATAAAGCGCTTTAGCTCTGATGCAACCGGCTTTTTGCCGCGTTGCAAAAACAAAGCCCCAGCGCCGTATTTTGTCATTTTGCTTTTCAGCTAACCAATCTTTAGCGCAGATACAAAAACATAAGCTGCACAGCAGTTTTTTTAACAAATATCGCCTGTGCGATCATTCGCTAAACTACTGCAAAAAATGGACGAATTTATCAGCAGATATCGCCTTATACGGCCTGCACATTCGACGCGCGGAATTTGCTGCTGTTTTTGGGGTCAGCTTCTACATCAAAGGTAACTGCCTGTCCCTCTTCCAGAGACTTATATCCACTGCCCGAAACGATAGCTGAGAAATGTACAAAAACATCCTCGCCGCCATTGTCGTTAGATATGAAGCCAAATCCCTTTTCTGCGTTAAACCATTTTACTGTACCACTATTCATGTTGGTACCTCCTAAAAATATTTTTTATCCGTAGCGTAGAAAAACCTCATATTTCTGCAAACCGTAAACTTCGTTCGGTTTCCACAAATACGAGGTCTATCAATTACTTTGAATATGCTATATACTGTAGCACATAAAAAGCGTTCTGTCAAATAATACCGCTCAATAAACAACTTATTTTACTTTTTTTATACAATAAACAGTAAAAGCCCCTGCTTTTACGCACGGGCTTTACTGTTTTATATGCGTAACGGCATCATTATCCGGCGCACCGTTTTAATTTTTGTATCAGTCTATATCTTTGCCAGCGCCTGCTCTATATCCGCTATGATATCTTCTATATCTTCTATGCCCACGGAAAGGCGTATAAGCCCCGCGCTTATGCCAGCCGCCTTTAAAAGCTCGTCTGAGAGCTGGCGGTGTGTAGAACTTGCCGGATGCAGCACGCAGGTGCGCACCATTGCCACATGCACGGCTATTTGCGCCAGCTTCAGGCTGTCCATAAAGCGCACGGCCTCTTCTCTGCCCCCATTAACGCAAAAGGATATAACACCGCTTGCACCGCCGTCCAAATATTTTTTTGCCCGTTCAAAATAAAAATCATCAGCCAGCCCCGGATAGCTAACAGATTTCACCTTGTTGCTTCCGTTAAGATATTCCGCCACCTTTAGCGCGTTTTCGCTATGGCGCTCCATGCGCAGCGCCAGCGTTTCCAGCCCCAGATTCAGCAGAAATGCCCCTTCCGCTGTGGGCGCCGCGCCTATATCTCTCATTAGCTGCACGCGGGATTTTGTGATGTATGCCGCTTTGCCAAAGGTATCCGTATACACCACGCCGTGGTAAGATTCGTCAGGCTGCGTAAGACCGGGAAATTTATCATTGGCCTTCCAATCAAAATTGCCGCTGTCCACTATCACGCCGCCAAGCTGCACACCGTGCCCGTCCATATACTTTGTTGTGGAGTGCGTCACTATGTCCGCGCCATATTCTATAGGCCGGCAGAGTATGGGCGTGGCGAAGGTGTTGTCCACTATGAATGGCACCCCGTTTTCATGCGCCAGCCGCGCGAATTTTTCTATATCCAGCACGCTTATGGCAGGGTTGGCTATAGTCTCGCCAAAAACCGCCTTGGTGTTTGGGCGGAACTCCTTTTGTATATCTGTCTCGCTGGCCTCCTGATCCACAAAGGTCACCTCTATGCCCATCTTTTTCATGGTCACGCCAAAAAGGTTTGTGGTGCCGCCATATATCTGAGCCGCCGCTATAAAATGGTCGCCCGCGCCCAGTATGTTTAGCAGGGCTATCATGTTGGCCGCCTGCCCGGAGGCCGTTATCATCGCGCCCACGCCGCCCTCAAGATCTGCTATCTTTTCCTCCACATAGCCCACCGTGGGGTTGGCGAGGCGGGAGTAGAAATAGCCCGCGGCTTTAAGGTCGAAAAGCTCTCCCACGTGCTCCGCAGAGTCATAGCGGAAGGTGGTGCTTTGGTATATGGGCAGCGCGCTGGCCTGTCCGTTTTCCGGCTTATAGCCGGATTGTACGCATTTTGTTTCCGTTTTCATATCTATCACCTCATTATATTAT
>CAYXBW010000152.1:0-4402 GCA_964463305.1 uncultured Christensenella sp.
AGGTTCTCTTTTATTCTAAACCTATTTCTGGATCATTTACAGGGGGGAAGGCCAGAGTATCAGCTCAGCAACGATATTAAAAATGAGTCTCCGGCTTCACGGATGTCTTTACGCGAGCTATCCGATAAATATAAAAGTGTGAAAAAGCACGAAGTTAGGGAGTCCACATTAGATAAATCCAGTAGTATATTAGAGCGCCACGTTATGCCGCTACTGGAGAACAAGCGCCTCGGTAAGCTAACGAGGTCTGTATTGCTTGAGTGGAAACTATCGATTGAGAAAAAGGAGCTGTCACTAAATAGCAAAAAATCTATATACACTGCTTTTTCAGCGCTGTTAAACTTTGCTGTAAAAATGGGGTATATGCCGCAAAATCTCTTGTCGCATTTAGGCACGTTCAAATCATCAGACGCGCAGCCCAAAGAAATGGATTTCTACACAAAGGAAGAATTCCTAAGCTTTATTGCTGCAGCCCGCCAGAAGGCGCAGGACGCAGAAGATAAAGGTTTCTTGTCTGAATGGGAGTATTATGTATTCTTTGGATTGGCATTCTACACAGGAATGCGCAAGGGCGAAATACACGGCTTGAGGTGGGGCGATATCAGCGGCGACTACCTGCAGGTTAAACGAAGCGTTGCTCAAAAGCTCAAAGGAGAAGATAGAGTAACCCCGCCCAAAAACAAATCATCCCTACGCACGCTGCAAATGCCAAAGCCACTTATTGAAGTGTTGAGCCAGCATAAAGCGCGGCGCGAGCAGTTAGGCTTATACTCCGACGAACTGTATGTGTGTGGCGGATCTAAAAGCCTACGTGATACTACCGTTGAAAAACGAAATACAGAATACGCAAAAGCTGCGGGAATAAAAAAAATACGGATACATGACTTCCGTCATTCCCACGCTTCCCTACTTGCCAACAACGGAATCAACATCCAGGAGATAGCCCGCCGTTTAGGCCACTCAAAAATTGAGGTAACATGGAATATTTACTCACATTTATACCCCAAAGAAGAGGAAAGAGCAGTAAGCGTTTTGAACGAAATCGTGTAAAAAACGTGTATGTATAAAATAAAACCCGCTGTATAAGCGGGTTTTTCAATGCTTTGGTGGAGATAGTCGGATTCGAA
Source organism: uncultured Christensenella sp. (assembly GCA_964463305.1). Taxonomy (GTDB): domain Bacteria; phylum Bacillota; class Clostridia; order Christensenellales; family Christensenellaceae; genus UBA5399. Next base: position 1,128 of record CAYXBW010000152.1, read on the forward strand.
CCGACGACCCCCTGACTGCCAGTCAGGTACTCTAGCCAACTGAGCTATACCCCCAAATTTTACGACTCTCATATTATACAAGGTTTGTATGCTTAAATCAATAGAAAATTTCTTGTTTTTGTTAGAATGTATTTCATATGCTCGCGGCGCGCCGGATGACATATTTAAAATTTTGCGTTATAATTGGATCACTAAAACAAAATAGAAAGCGGGGATCTATACAATGAGCTTAGAGGGAAAAACAATTGTTGTTACCGGTGCTTCAAAAGGTCTTGGACTGGGCATAGTAAAGCGGCTGGCTCAGGAAAAAGCGAACATAATAGCACACTACAATTCCGGCGATATAGCGGAGGCCAAAGCGGCAGCCGACTCTGCGGGCGTGGAGTTCCACTCTTTTCAGGCAGACCTCTCAAAGGAGAGTGAGGTGCTGGAGCTTGCAAATAAAATGACTGCCTGCGGCGAGATATACGGCCTTGTGAACAACGCCGGAGTATGCCTCTTTGAAGATTTCTTTGACATAACAACCGAGACATACGATTTCACTTTCAATGTGAATATAAAGAGCGTTTTCCTGCTTACGCAAAAAATAACCCAGCATATGGTGAAGTGCGGCGTTAAGGGACGCGTGGTGAATTTCTCTTCCATCACCTCCGTTTCGGGCTCGGCCACACAGGTGCATTACGGCGCGGCAAAGGGCGCTATAAACGGCTTCACTGAAATGGCGGCCGATGCCTTGGGAAAATACGGAATAACAATAAACGCCATACTCCCCGGCCCCATCCCCACAAAGCACAACAGTGAATTTTTGGCGCAGGATGATAAAAAAGCCGGGCTGTGCGAACGTATGCCCATGGGCTGCTACGGAAGCCCGGAAAACATAGCGGACGCTGTTGTTTACTTCCTCGGCGAGCACGCCGGCTGGACAACGGGCGCGCTGCTGCCTGTGGACGGCGGATTCCTGTCGAAATAAAGTTAAATATATGACGTGGTCCAAAAAATATCTGCTTCAATATGGAGCAGATATTTTATTGATCTAAAACAGAGTCGCTTTCAGCGTCGTTCTCTTTTTGTAGATAGAAATATGCTGATTTTGCGTCTTTTCTGCGCATTGCCAAATACACAATCAACATCATTATGGTGGAATACAGTATTGGCATTATGGCAAACCCAAATATAAACATACTATTATAATAAATATAATAAACGAAATAAATCTCGCCCACGACGCAGCCTATGGGGAAGCCGTAGGTGATAAGGCTACTCGTAAAATCCGGCGATTTTCTGAGTTTTTGCATTAAAAATGCTCCTGCTAAGCTTCCGCCAAATGTAAATATGAAGGTGGCCGAATCTATATAGTTTCTCATTATGTCCTCCATCAAAAACACAAAGATCATAGCTATAGTAAAAACCGCAAGTTGTATGGCAAAGCTTATTTGCATTGCTGGCTTGCTGCGCGCCACATAATTTGCAGAACCGTCTGCCAATAAAAAGTCCACACTGGTTTTGAGCGTTTTTGCCAGAGTGGGCAATATAGTGATATCCGGAAAACCGTCTCCAGTTTCCCACTTTGACACAGCCTTGTTCGTTACCAGCAGTTTGTTCGCAAGCTCTTTTTGCGTAAGCCCCAGTTCTTTTCTAAGTGCCGCTATGCGCGCACCCACATTTTTCGCATCCATAAAATAATCTCCATTTCCACATTATTCCTATATAGCCAAAGCATAGCATTTTTGCTTGTGGAGAACAACCTACGCTTCTTTCAGACAGTCCACGGATAGTGGAATAGATCACAAATCCCTCTGTAAAGGCAAAAAAGAGCACACCGCCGTTGGTATGCCCTTTGTTTTTCAAATATCGTTTATTTGTGTTCCTCTGCGCCCCAGCTCAATACGCCTTGGCAAAATACATCATTGTCTTGGCAGGCTTGCCGCAATGAACGCATACATCTGAGAGATTCTTTTGGTCAAACGGCTTGCAGCGAGTGGTAACGCCCGTCTTTTCCTTTATTTCCGCCTCGCACTGCGCATCCTCACACCACATTGCACGCACAAAACCCTTGCCCTGCTCTATTCCCTGCATAAATTCATCCCAGTTCTTGGCATCAAATGTGCGTTCCTCACGGAAACTGCGCGCAGTCTCAAGCATATTTTTTTGTATATCGTTCAATATAACGTTTATTTGATCTGCTATGCCATCAAGCTGCTTACTTTCCTTTTCAAGGGTATCTCTTCGGAATACCATGCAGGCGCCTGCCTCTATATCCCTAGGCCCAATCTCAAGCCTCACCGGCACGCCCTTTAGCTCCCATTCGTTGAACTTCCATCCGGGGCTTTGATCGCGGTCGTCAAGCTCTACGCGTATTCCCGCTGCCTTTAGCTGCGCCGCAAGCTCCTGCGCCTTTTCCAGCACGCCTTCTTTGTGTGCCGCAACGGGCACTATTACGCATTGCACAGGCGCCACTCTGGGCGGCAGCTTCAGGCCGCGCTCGTCCCCGTGCACCATTATCAGCCCGCCTATCATGCGGGTGGAGGTGCCCCAGCTTGTTGTCCATGCAAACTTCAGCTTATCATCCTTATCCAAAAACTGTATTTCGTAGGCCTTTGCAAAATTTTGCCCCAAAAAGTGGGAAGTACCCATTTGCAGCGCCTTGCCATCCAGCATCAGTGCTTCCATAGTATAGGTATTTTCCGCTCCGGCAAACTTTTCCTTTTCGCTCTTGCAGCCCGAAATAACGGGTATGGCCAACACATTCTCCGCAAAATCCACGTATACGCCCAACATACGCGCCGTTTCCTCTTCCGCCTCCTGCTGGGTGGCGTGCACTGTGTGCCCCTCCTGCCACAAAAACTCTGATGTTCTGAGGAACGGGCGGGTGCTCTTTTCCCAACGCAGCACGTTGCACCACTGATTCAAAAGCAGCGGCAGATCTCGATGGCTCTGTATCCATTTTGAGTACATGGAGCAGATTATTGTTTCGGAGGTGGGGCGAATTGCCAGCGGCTCGGCCAGCTGTTCTCCGCCGCCCATCGTTACCCAGGCCACCTCTGGCGCGAAACCCTCTACGTGCTCCGCCTCTTTTTCAAGCAGGCTTTTGGGTATAAGCAGTGGAAAGTAAGCGTTTTTATGACCCGTCTCTTTGAAGCGGCGATCCATCTCAGACTGCATAAGCTCCCAAATCCCGTAACCATATTGCTTTATTACCATGGCGCCCTTAACATCAGAGTAGTCCACCATGTCCGCCATTTTTATCACGTCCGTATACCAGCGCGAAAAATCCT
>CAYXBW010000153.1:0-1262 GCA_964463305.1 uncultured Christensenella sp.
TGTTGGCGGTAAACCCGACCCGCATGGAGCTGACGCGGCTCAAAAAAGCGCTTACGGTCGCGCGAAAGGGGCATAGGCTCCTAAAGGACAAGCGCGACGAGCTGATGCGCCAATTCCTGGATTTGGTGAGGGAGAGCAGAAAGCTGCGCGAAAGCGTGGAAATGCAGCTCACAGAGGCGAACAACAGCTTTACGGTGGCAAATTCCGTTATGCAAAGCGAAATTTTGACCTCCGCGCTCATGCTGCCCAAGCAGGATGTGCAGCTTAGTATAGCCTCAAAAAATATTATGAGCGTAAACGTGCCTGCCTACGAGGTGGAATATAAAAACACCAATCGGGAGGACATATATTCCTATGGCTATGCTTTCACCAGCGGCGATCTGGATGACGCGATATCCAAGCTGGAGAGCGCGCTGCCCAGCCTGCTGCGTTTGGCGGAGCTGGAAAAAGCAATACAGCTTATAGCCTCCGAAATTGAAAAGACGCGCCGCCGCGTAAACGCGCTGGAGCACGTCATGATACCCAATTACGAGGACACCATACGCTTTATAGCCATGAAGCTGGACGAGAGCGAAAGAAGCAGCCTTGCCCGCCTGATGAAGGTGAAGGATATGATGCTTGAAGAAGAGCTGCGCAGAAGGCAGGCCGAGAGGGTCTGATATAACGTGCACAACACAGAATAAGCAAACTAAAATCAAGGACTGCTGTGGGATTCCCAAAGCAGTCCTTTTTCGTCTGTGAAAATATAGATCAAACTATGATCGTTTTTTTGTGGCGGTTCAACTTGATTTAGGTTGTGCCAAACATGGTGTAAACCGCTAGCATATGGAATTTACGCCAAAAGCCAGTAACCAATCTTTTGACAAATAGCTATAATGGCGATATCGCATAAGCCGCAAGCGAAACAATCTATTTTCACGCCATTGCCGGCAGCTAGTGCAAGCGACTTATTACGATTTATCACAATGTTGCGCAGCACATTTTGCTATCACAGTTTTTTGGCCGAAACCAGCAGCATCATGGGTCTGCGCAGCTCGTCTCTCATGCCATCCACCGCATCCAGCAGATGCTCGGCGGGCTGCGGCTCCACTATTCCCGTGACTGTGAAGCCGGTTTGAAGCAGCGTATTGAGGTAGGTTGTGAGCGTTTTGTGGTATTTCACCACTTCCTCGCCAAGAAAAATGGCTTTGCGCTCGCCCTCGGTGAAATAGCTGTCTACCGGCCAGTGGCATTTTTCGCCATTCTCGTAATGCCAGTCCTGC
>CAYXBW010000153.1:1362-4102 GCA_964463305.1 uncultured Christensenella sp.
GATATATCCGTACCCACCACGCTGGCAGCGCCCTGCTCCGCCGCGTATATGCAGTGCCAGCCAAAGCCGCAGCCTATATCCAGTACGCGCTTGCCGCGAAAATCGGGCAGCATTTTTTTTAGTGCCTCCCATTCGCCCGCCGCGCTGAGTCCATCAACAGAGCGGGGAAAACGGCTGTATTGTTCAAAAAATTTATCGTTATCGTATTTATTTTCTTTCATTTTTGCATCTCCTAAAAATTTATATAAAAAAACGGACAAACATTGTCCGCTGCTTTGCCTTGTGTTTACGGATAAAATGCATAAAAAACCGGACGCATACCGCGCCTAATAAATGCATATTATCCGATGAAACGGGGCGCTGCCCCTTTAAGCTCCGAACAATGCCTCATCGGTTAAACGAATTGACGGAGCAAAATTTATCTTTACGTTCTTCAGTGTTTATCATGTTGGTAAACTCCCTTTTATTAAGTATACTGCCAACATGTACTTCGGTCAATCAGCAAATGTAAAAAAATCACATAATCAGCAAATCACCCACAGTTAAAATGTAAGGGGGTATATGCACAAATTATGGGGTAGTATTGGGAGTGCTGGTTAAATATTTGAACAATTGGACTAATGTTGATAAAAACAAGCACATTGCTTATGGTGCTGTCAGGGCTGCATCGTCTTTATTAAAAAGAGAAAACGTTATCATGCCGTGCGCGCGCAAGCGAAAAAGCGCTGTAAAAAGCCGAAAGCATGAGAAAAAAACTAGAGTTATGGTAAAGCAAAATATGCAGATACATGCTAATATCAAAGCGGCTGATGTCACCACAAAAATAAAAATATGGAACGAACCAGCCGCTGCGCGCGTCATAAATGTGAAGAAGGGAGGGCAAGTGCAAACGTGTAGTTGCTAAAAACAAAAAACAATGTAATAATATAATCTGTTTTTTATAGATTGATAAAATAAATTGCAAGGATGGTACTATGTGATGTTTAAAAAATTTATTACGGCAGTGATAATGATATGCTTTATGGTTACGGCGTTTGCTGTGCCGGCAATGGCGGCCACTAAGGATTCCCGCGTAACGCTGGGCGCAGACCTAACGGACGAGCAGGTGGCTACGGTTTATGGTTTTTTCCGCATAAACAGAGGTGATGTGCCGGAAATACAGATCACCAATGCTGAAGAGCGCAAGTATTTGTCAGGTCTTGTTCCGGAACAAAAAATAGGTAATGTGGCGCTTTCCTGCACATACATAGAGATGGCAAACAGCGGCGGAATAAATCTTGAGACCTACAACATAAACTGGGCAACGGAGCAGATGTATAAAAACGCTCTGGCTACGGCAGGCATAGAGAATGCGCGCGTTATAGTTGCGGCGCACAAAGAGGTTTCCGGTACGGGCGCGCTGGCCGGCATATATAAGGCCTATGAGGATATGACGGGCAAAAAGATAGACGAAAACCTCAAAGAAGTAGCGGCTGAGGAGCTTGTTGTTACGGGCGACCTGCAAAACGTGCTGGGAGAGGCTTCGCCCGAATTTGTGAACGATCTTAAGGCAAAGCTGGCGCAGACCAAAAACATGAGCGACGGCGAGATACGTCAGCTTATAGTGGACACGGCAGCCGAATATAATGCGGAGCTTACCGCAGACCAGATAGAGCAGATACTTGGCCTAATAAAGAAGATGAACGATCTTGGTATGGATCCCGAAACATTCATACAGCTAGCGCAGACGGGCGAGAGCATGAAGGAGGGGGCAACAAGCTTCTTTGAATCGGTGGGCGGTTTCTTCCAGGGCATAGGCGATTTCTTTGGCGGACTGTTCGGCGGCGGCAATAACTGATAATAAGTAAACAAAATTTTATACTTCACTGCAATTTGGAGCGACGCGACCGGTACGCGTCGCTTTGTTTTTACCAAAATAATATTGTAAAAACAAGAAAAATATGGTATAATTAAAACCACATTAAAGTCAGGCAGATTATTTTCGATATAAAATATATATAATAGATATCCCAAAGGCTAATTCTCGGGTCGGCAAAGAGGCCGGTTTGTATGTTCAGGAAGATTGTGCTATGAGGATTGCAAACAATATTTTGGCGATGACCGCCCATCGCAATTATACTCAAAACATGGCTATGGTCGCAAAGGCTATGGAACGTCTTAGCTCTGGTTACAGGATAAACAGCGCGGCGGACGATCCGGCCGGTCTTGCTATATCCGAAAATATGCGCGCGCAGATACGCGGGCTGAACCGTGCCGCCCAAAATGTGCTGGACGCGAAATCCATGATGCAGACGGCGGAGGGAGATATAGATTCAATTTGCAGTATATTGCAGCGCATGAACGAGCTTTCCGTGCAGGCCGCCACGGGCACCCTTTCAGATTTTGACAGGCTGCAGGCTTCAAAGGAATTTGAGCAGCTAAAGCGGGAAATAAACGATATAGCGGGCGCTTCGGCCTTTAACGGCATGAATCTTTTAGACAACGGCTCTATGGCCAGCTCTGACACCGTGGGCATACACGTTGCCTATGAGGAACGAAAAAACGCGGACGGCACTATGAAGCAGGTGTCCGTGCTGGAATTCAACCCGTTCAAGCTGGTGGATGGAGATGAGATACGCGTAAAGCTCGCCGCAGCCGACGGAACGGAGACGGATCATTTTTACACTTATCGCAAGGGCGATACAATGGCAGACCTCACAAACGGGCTGAACCTGCCCGATTCCCAAAGAAGCGGCTTCCA
>CAYXBW010000154.1:0-4041 GCA_964463305.1 uncultured Christensenella sp.
GGCTCCGCTGTTGCGGCGGGCGTACTGCTCTCGCTGTTTGGCGCGGCATAATTAGAATTAGAATACAGAAAGGGATGAAAACATGCCAAAAGTTAATATAACAGATACAATATTAAGGGATGCGCATCAGAGCCAGTCGGCCACCCGTATGAGAACTTCGGAGATGCTTCCCGTAGCCGATGTGCTGGATAGCTGCGGTTACTGGTCACTGGAGTGCTGGGGCGGCGCCACTTTTGATAGCTGCCTGAGATTTTTGAACGAGGATCCGTGGGAGAGGCTGCGCGCTCTGAAAAAGGCAATGCCCAATACTAAGCTGCAAATGCTGCTGCGCGGACAGAATCTGCTGGGCTATAAGCACTATGCGGACGATGTGGTGGATTTCTTCGTGAAAAAAGCGGTGGAAAACGGTATAGACGTTATTCGTATATTCGATGCGCTAAATGATACGCGCAATCTTCAGCAGGCAATAGAGTCTACAAACAGGTACGGCGGCTGGTGCGAGCCGGCGATATCCTACACCATGAGCCCGGTGCACAGCTTCGACTATTTCGTGAAGCTGGCCAAGGAGCTGGAGGATATGGGTGCGAAATCCATAGCCATAAAGGATATGGCCAATCTGCTGCTGCCCTATGAGGCATATGACCTGGTTAAGGCAATAAAGAAGGACGTTAAGGTTCCAATACATATGCACACGCATAACACAAGCGGCACGGGCGATATGACCTATCTAAAGGCCATAGAAGCGGGTGCGGACATTGTGGATACTGCATTATCGCCGCTGGCGAACGGAACTTCGCAGCCCACAACCGAGTCACTTGTGGCTACGCTGAGGGGCACGGAATATGATACCGGAATAGACCTCAAGAAGCTTGTTATCGCGGCGGAGCACTTTAAAAAGGTTGCGCAGCGTCTCAAGAATGACGGCTTCCTTGATCCCAAGGTGCTGGGTGTTGATATAAACACACTGGTATATCAGGTGCCGGGCGGAATGCTTTCAAACCTCATAAGCCAGCTTAGGGATGCGGGCGCTTCAGATAAGTTCATGGCTGTGCTGGAAGAGGTTCCGCGCGTAAGGGAAGACTTCGGCTATCCGCCGCTGGTTACCCCCACAAGCCAGATAGTTGGCTCTCAGGCCGTTTTCAATGTAATAGGCGGCGAGAGGTACAAGATGGTCACAAAAGAGTCTAAGGCGCTTTTGAGGGGCGAATACGGCAGGCTGCCGGGCAAGGTGAACGAAGATGTGCGCAAAAAGTGCATAGGCGACGACGAAGTGATCACCTGCCGTCCGGCTGATCTCCTCAAGCCGGAGATGGATCAGTACCGCGAGGAAGTTAAGGGCTGGATGGAGCAGGAGGAGGATATAGTGACCTATGCTATGTTCCCGCAGGTGGCTCCCAAGTTCTTTGAGTATCGCAGAGCAAACAAATACAAGCTGGATTCCACCATATACGACAAGGAAACAAAGGTGCATCCGGTTTGATAAAGTGAAAAATGTTTGAAAAAGCGGCATTTATGCCGCTTTTTTTATGCGCGCTATATGCGGTAAGTTGCACAATAATGTTGGTTGATATGTCAAAAATAATATTGCACTTGCGCTGTACGTGTACTATTATAAAAGAATACAAGACATTCTATATTTTAGCAAAAAAAGGTGCATCATGAGAAAAATACAGACAAAAATTTTAAGATTCACGATTATCATTGTCATAATCGTATCGGTTGCAATTTCGGGTTTTTCGGTCTACACCACATACACATCAACGGCTAAAGCTCTTTCGGCATCAATAACGGAGGCCGCAAAGCTGGCGGCGGGGCTGGCCACAAACGCAGTGTCAAATTATACCTACGTAATAAAGGAAATAAGCACAAATAGCCTGCTTGCCAACCCGGATGCCTCAGCGCAGGACAAGGCGGCGTTTTTGGATAGCAAGGCGCAGCAATATTATATGATATCATCCGGTATGGCGGGCAGCGACGGGGTGGATATAATAACCGGAGAAAATATTTCAGGCGAGCCGTTCTTCCAGCAGGCAATGAATGGCAATACATACATGTCAACACCCTATATAAAGGATGATAAGAGCGGCGCGTATTTAATGGTATCGGCACCTGTGATGAATGGTGACGCGGTTTCAGGCGCTGTGTATTTTGCGGTGGATACCAAGGTAATAGATGATGTTGTGAGTTCCAGCATAATTGGCGAAAGCGGTTCTTCATACATGCTGGATAATCAGGGCAACACTATAGCCTATTCAGCAGATTATTCGCTTGTACTGGAAAAATCCAACGCGCAGGCCGATGCTAAGGCGGCGCCGGAAGATAAGCAGCTTGCGGAGCTGGCGGAGTTTGAACGCAGGATGGTTGCGGGAGAAACGGGCTATGGTGAATACACCTATGAGGATGTAGCTCAATATCAGGGCTACGCGCCCATAAGCGGCACGGATGGCTGGAGCATAGCCATTGCGCTGGATAAAAACGAATTTATGATGCAGGCCTATCAGGGCATAGCTATAATACTTATTATAATGGCGGCTGTTATAGTTGCTGTGCTGTTTATAGGCAGGCGTTTCGGCAGGTCAATAGGTAGGCCTATAGATCAGTGCGTAAGCAGGATAACCGCGCTGGCTGAGGGGGATCTTTCCTCTCCAGTGCCGGATATAAAAACGAATGACGAAACACTGCTGCTGGCAGATTCCACCAAGAAGATGGTGGGCAATATAAACGCTATAATTTCAGATGTATCAAACGTACTGGGCAAAATGTCTGCAGGGGATATGACGGTGAAGCCCGCGGTGGAATATCCGGGTGATTTTGGCAATATAAAAGATACTCTAAATAAAATACTTGATTCTCTAAACAATACTATGCGGCAAATAAGCAGCACAAGTGAGCAGGTGGCGGGCAACAGCGGGCAGGTTTCCAACGCGGCTCAGGTACTGGCCCAAGGCGCTACAGAGCAGACTGCGGCTGTGGAGGAATTGCTGAATTCCATAAATCAGATAACGCAAAGCATAAACCAAACATCGGAAAACTCACAGAATGCCAGCAAGTCATCTGGTGCGGCAAGAGAGAAGCTGATGGAGGGCAATGAGCAGATGCAAAGCATGCTTGAGGCCATGAAAGAGATAGAGAATTCGTCTGAGCAGATATCCAAGATAATAAAGACAATTGAGGATATTTCATTCCAAACGAATATACTGGCGCTCAATGCCGCTGTGGAGGCAGCCAGAGCGGGCGCGGCAGGAAAGGGCTTTGCCGTGGTGGCTGACGAGGTGCGAAACCTTGCCACAAAGAGCGCAGACGCCGCCAGAGAAACCACCGCATTGATAGGAAGCTCAATAGACTCAGTTTCAAAGGGAGTGGGCTTTGCGAACAACACAGCGGCTACATTGCTGGAGGTAATGAGTAAGGCAAAGGTTTCAAGTACCGCAATTGCAGATATAGCCGTTACCGCAAAGAAGCAGGCTGATGAAATAGAGCGCATACACTCGGGAATAGCGCAGATATCGGGCGTGGTTCAAACAAACTCCGCCACGGCGCAGCAAAGCGCAGCTTCAAGTCAGGAGCTTTCCGGTCAGGCGGAGGTAATGAGAAACCTCATATCTCAGTTTGAGCTTGAGGAATAGGCGCTATATCAAGTTGTACAATTTTAAAACACGGCTATGCTATATTTGCAGGAAGCCGTGTTTTTTAGTACGCGCTGATTTAAATACCGGAATAGGCGCAGAGAACGCTGGAATATTGATTTGAGGCGCTTTGTTGAGAGGCAGTACGCCAGATGTGCCTGAGGCCGCGGCGCAGCTCTGAGGGCGATTCAGCGCACAAAGAGCCGCATGGTTTTTGATGTAAAGTGATATTTAGGCAATTAAAATAAATTTGAAAAATTTATGTGTTTTTTCTATTGACATTCACCTTGATTTAAAGTATATTATAAAGCGTCGCAAATGAAAGAGCATGCTTCGGGGTGTAGCGCAGTTTGGTAGCGTACGTGCTTTGGGAGCATGGGGCCGGGGGTTCGAGTCCCTCCACCCCGACCAAAAA
>CAYXBW010000155.1:0-3857 GCA_964463305.1 uncultured Christensenella sp.
CAGCACGGAAAGACGCATTATGGCCTCGCCCTGCACCTCCATGCGTCCGGTGAAAGCTATGCTTAGCGGCACGCTGCGGATTGTTTTTACCTGCTCAAGTATCTCCTCGCCCGTCTCCCCGTCTCCTCGAGTGGCGGCGCCAACCAGCAGGCCGCCCTCGTATGTGAGGTTTATTGTAAGTCCGTCAAATTTATATTCCAGCGTATATTCCGGCGAAGGAAGCCCGTATTCGGCGGACAGCTTTTCCGCTCTGTCCCGCCAGGCGAAAAGCTCGGCCTCGTTCTGCGCCTTATCAAGGCTCCACAGCGGCGCTAAGTGCCGGTGTTTCTCAAAGCCGGATAAAAGCGCGCCGCCCACCCGCCGCGTGGGCGAGTCGGCAAGCGCGCCAAATTTTTGCTCTAGCGCTGTAAGTTCATCGTACAGCCTGTCATATTCGGCGTCCGATACCGCCGGGTCGTCCAGCACGTAGTAGCGGTAAGCAAGGTCTGTAAGCCTTTCCACCAACGCGCGCATCTTTGCTTCACTCATCCATTATCTCCAGCATCGCAAAGGACAAGAACATTTTTTTCTGCCCGCCCTTTTCAAAATCCACCACGGCCACAAGGGAATCCCCCTCGCCCATCATTTGCTTAACAACGCCGCGTCCAAACATCTTATGCCCTACTACTGTACCCACATTGTACTCGCCCGTAACCTTTTTTGGCTTTATTTTTTCCGTATGCATACCACCGGAGAAGAATTTCTTCTTTTCCGCGCTGGAAGCCGCGGTCGCCTTGGGCACCGGGCTTATATCGTCTATCATGTCCGCCTTTATTTCGTCTATAAAACGCGAACGCTTGGATGGCTGTGTGCGCCCGTACAGCATACGGCTGTGCGAATGCAGCATAAACAGCTTCTTTTTGGCGCGCGTTACCGCCACATAGCAAAGCCTGCGCTCCTCCTCTATGTTGTCCTCATCTATTGCGCGCTGGCTGGGGAAAATATTTTCGTCCATACCCGCGATATATACCACATCGTACTCCAGCCCCTTGGCCGCATGCATGGTCATCAGCGTCACTCCGCCCTGCTCGTCCATGCTGTCAAGGTCTGTTATGAGCGTTATGTTCTGCAAAAAGCCTTCAAAGCCTTCGTCAGAGCCTTTTTCCTCAAACTCGTAAGCCGAGTTTATAAGCTCTGCCACGTTTTCCATTCGCATTTGCGATTCGGGCGTGCCCTCCTCAACCAGCATATATTTGTAGCCCGAGCGTTCGTAGGCGCGCTCCAGCACCTCTGGCACGGTAAGCTCCTGCCAATCCTCGCTTATGGCCTTGTACACCTCTGCAAACTCCTGCGCCTTTTTCTTTAGCGCCTTGTCCGCAATTAGCTCCTCCGCGCTCAATATCACGTCCATTATAGAAATATTGTGCTCGTTCGCAATATTTCGCAGCGCCGCCACCTTAGAGTCTCCAATGCCGCGCTTGGGCGTGTTTATTATGCGCAGCAAATGTATATCCGCCGCCGGGTTGGCAATTATATTGAGGTATGCCACTATGTCCTTTATTTCCTTGCGTTCGTAAAAGCTCTGGCCGCCGTACACCCTGTAGGGTATGGAATACATGCGCAGCTTTTCTTCCAGCAATCGCGAAAGCGTGTGCATACGGTACAGCACGGCGATATCTGAAAATTCTATGCCCTGCTGCGTTATCTGCTGTATGTTGCGGGCTATGCAGGCCGCCTCGTCACCATCGTTTTGCGCGGCGTAAAGGCAGGGCTTGAGGCCGTCCTCTATCTCGCTCCACAGCGTTTTGCCCTTCCTGCCCTCGTTGTTTTTTATTATGGAATTGGCAACATCCAGTATTTTTTTATCTGAGCGATAGTTTTGCTCCAAACGTATGACCTTCGCTCCCTTGAAATCCTTTTCAAACTCAAGTATATTGCGGATGTTCGCGCCGCGAAAGGCGTATATGCTCTGGTCGTCATCGCCCACCACGAATATATTGCCATGACCTGCCGCCAGTATCTTCACCAGGCGGTACTGCGTCATATTGGTGTCCTGATATTCATCCACCATTATGTACTTGAATTTATTCTGGTAATGTTCTCGCGCCGCTGCGCTGCCATCCAGCATTTGCAGCGTATTCAGCAGCAGATCATCAAAATCCATTGCATTCTGGCGTTTTAACTGCGTTTGGTAACGCGAATATATCTCGCCCGCGTATTCGGCAATAAAGGGGTTCAGCTCCACCGCGTAGGTGGCAAAATCTGCCGTTTCATCATCGTTTTTATATTTGCTTATGAGATTGCGCATATACTTTTCGCCATAGGCCTTGTTTTCTTTTAAATCAAGCGCTTCCAGTATATTTTTTATAACGCGCAGCGTATCCAATGTATCGTATATCAAAAAATTTGAGGTATAGCCTATTTCCTCCGCATAACGGCGCAGCATACGCACGCACATAGCGTGGAAGGTGCTCACCCACATATCGCGGATGTCAAAATCCACGGTGTCCTCTATCCTGTCTCGCATTTCAGCCGCCGCTTTATTTGTGAATGTTATAGCCAGTATTTCCCACGGCCGCGCCTTGCCAGAATTTAAAAGATGCGCCACACGCTGCGTTAAAACACGTGTTTTGCCGCTGCCCGCTCCCGCCAGAACCAGCACCGCGCCCTCCGTGGTGTCCACTGCCAGCTGTTGTTTGTCGTTCAATTTTATCATTTTTTCTCCCCGTCGTTGCGCGCTATCGCCAGCTTATAGCCGCCCGCGCCGTAATTGAGACAGCGGTTTACACGCGAAATGGTGGCGGATGAAGCGCCCGTCTCTTCCGCTATTGCGTGTGAGGTGGTTTTTCTGCTTAACATTTTAGCCACTTTATACCGCTGCGCTATTGCATTTAGCTCTGAAATGGTGCACAGGTCATCAAAAAACATATAGCATTCTTCTTCATTTTCAAGGGAGAGCACAGCTTTGAAAAGGTCGTCCATCTCCGCAGATTTCAATTTTGAATTATACATATGGTAAAAAAATCCTTTCCCTGCGCGCACAAAGCACTATGTTCGTATAAAAGAATATGCCGTCTACAGGATACGGCGAGCACAGCCGCCGATAAGAAACAGAAAACTGTATATGTACATTTTAACACATTTTCACGCCAAAATAAACGTAAATACTGTTTAATACAAAATTCAAATAAAAAACACCTATTTGTCAAGCGGCACTGGCGGCCCGCACAGCAGTGCAGCCCGCCGCATGCCATTAAAGGCGCGCCTTGCGCTTTTGAGATGCGCCGCATTTTGGAATTGATACCCCTCCGGCGTATGCAAAGGTTTTTTGCTCAGTCAAAAATATTTTTATACAGCTTAACCACGTCGTCACCCATTATGGCCAGCACCACCTGCTCGCCCTTTGTGTTTCGCGCGTCAAGCGGTACGGAATCTGTAGTGAGCTTCACCGTTTCGCCCGATTTTTGCACAGCGGTGATTTTTGATATCTCAGTTAAAATAAGCGCGCCCGCGATCCTTGCGCCCACTGCGGGCACAAGGTTGTATGCCTTTAGCCCCTTGCCGTTTCTGCCCTGCTCTTCAAACTCTGCCAAAGGCGTTTGCTTGGCGTAGCCCTTTTCCGTCATTGTGAGCACCTTGGCGTCAAGCTCTCCGCTTATCTGCTCTGCCAGTATAACGTCCGCCTTGCGGCCCAGTTTTATGGCACCCACGCCCTTGCCGCTCCTGCCCATAACGGAAACGTCCTCTTTTTTTATGTTTATAGACATACCGTCAGATGTTACGAACAGCAGATTTGGCAGCGCCTTGTCGTCCGGCTTAGCGTAGATCAGCACGTCGTCATCCTTCAATCCGCAAGCCATTATTTTAGACTTTCGCAC
>CAYXBW010000156.1:0-3788 GCA_964463305.1 uncultured Christensenella sp.
TCTTCAACGGCATAAGCATGGCCGTAACGGGCGGTCAGGGCATAAACGGCTTTCCTGAGCCATTCAAGCAGTTCGGCTCTGAAACTTTCGCAGGTTTGCCCTATATATTTTGGCTGTTCATAATAATTGCCATAGTGCTTATGTTCATAATGGCAAAGACAAGCTTCGGCAAGAAGATATACTTCATAGGCGAAAACCACACGGCCGCTCGCTTTTCCGCTATAGATACGGAAAAGAACACTATGATGGCCTACGCTATAGCAGGCCTGATGGCGGGCATTGCCGCGCTTATGATAATAGCGCGCGTAAATTCGGCTAAGGTGGGATATGGCGATACCTACCTGCTGCAGGCAATACTGGTATGCGTGCTGGCGGGCATAAGCCCATCGGGCGGCAAAGGCACCATCTTTGGCATAATACTGGCGCTAATATGCATACAGGTGCTGCAAAGCGCGTTCACGCTGTGGCAGTTCACGCCCTACGCCAAAAAGATGATATGGGGCATAATGCTGTTGGGTCTGCTGTTCCTCAATAAGGCGGTGGACAGCATGGATGTGAAAAAGCAAAAGAGCCTGCTGAAAAAACAATTGGCGGGGGGCGCGGAAAAGGCGCCAACATAAAAAAGAGTGGGACAGTGTACCAATACTGAAAGAGCTGCCGTACCCGAAAAAATCGCAACTTTGGGGTGTGGGGCTTGATTCCTCAAAAGCGCGCGTGCTGCAAATTGCGGCATGCGCGCTTTGCTTTTGTTTTTTCTAATTCGCAATGGCTATACTGAAAGCGGGGTTTAAATGATTCCACTATAACGTATATACCTTAATTTGACGCAATAGATAAAAAATATATTATTTGCAATTTCTATAAGGACAGCTATTGACACAGTAACGATTGTTATGTATGCTTTGGGTATAAGGGGAGGTACGGCATTATGGATACTAAGAGAAAGCTCATGAACGCGGCGCTAAAAATGTTTGCGCTCAAGGGATATGAGGCGGTTTCTGTAAGGGATGTTACTAAGTCCATAGACAGGCGCGAAACCTGCCTATACAATTATTTTAGAAACAAGAAAGCGCTTATGGACAGCCTTGCGGCGGAATTTGAACAGGGCGCAAAAGAAAACATAAAGCAGCTAATGTCTGAATTAAAGAGGGAACAGGCGGTGGATCGCGCTCGCTTTTTGGAGCTGGCAAAGGGGTTTGCCGAAGGTTATCTGGCGAATTACGGCTTTGTGCAGTTTGCGCGTTTGATGCTTATAGAGCAGGCGGCAAGCGAGGAAATGCGCAGGATGTATACAAATTATCTCTATATAATACCGCTTATGTACATGAGCGAGCTTTTCAACAAGGCGGGCAGAGCGGGAGAGCATAGCGTGGATTTTCTCTCCACGGCTTTTTACGGAGTGGCATTGCTGTATTTCCAAAAGCATATGATGTGCGGAAAGAGCGTAAAATCAATGAGAGAAGCGTTTTTGCATGAGCTTATGCCGCATATAGAGGAATTTACAGAGCTTTATATAGTTTAAAAAAGAGGGGAAATTTGTTATGGAGCTTTTAAAGGAGCGTATACGCAAAGACGGTATAGTTAAGCCGGGAAATGTTCTGAAGGTCGATAGTTTTTTGAACCATCAGATGGATATAGAGCTTTTCAATGAGATAGGCAGAGAATTTAAAGAGCGATTCAAAGATGTGCGCGTGGATAAGATATTAACAGTAGAGGCTTCAGGAATCGCCATAGCGGCCGTTACGGCGCAATACTTTGGAGTGCCCGTGGTTTTTGCCAAAAAGGCGCAATCTATAAATCTGGACGGCACAATGCTTTCCGCTCCTATAGAGTCCTTCACGCATAAGCGGAAATATGAGGTCATAGTGGCCAGCCGTTTTTTATCTCCCAATGAGAACATATTGATTGTGGATGATTTTTTAGCGAACGGCTGCGCCGCGCTGGGGCTTTGCCAGATCGTTGAGGCGGCGCGGGCTAACGTGGTGGGCATAGGCATAGTTATTGAGAAGGGCTTTCAGCAGGGGGGAGCTATGCTGCGCGGCAAAGGGCTGCGTGTGGAATCCCTTGCAATTGTGGATTCAATGGATGCAGACGAACAAGCCATAATGTTCAGATAATAGTAACAATTGATACTAGGGCGGACTGTCTTGTTTAAATGGGGCAGTCTTTTTTCCTTTAAACATAAGCGTTTCGTTTGAGCTTATTTGCGCTTGTGGTAACTGACGTTACGGGATGGTTTTTGGATTTTCGGGGAGCGGTAGCGGCATAAGTGCTTGGCTACGCGCAGCAAAGATTTATTAAACAAATGTGGTTTTAGCAAAGGCACTAGACCGCAATTTGCAAGGTATGCTGCAAGGTAAGTTGCGCATATAGCGCAAAAGTAGTATAATCGGGGCCGATACGGCTTTGACGCAGGCTTAGCCGGGATGGAGGGCTGCTATGGACGGCAAAAAGATACACGGAAATATTGAGGGCGTAAGCAACGCAATGCTGGATAGGATGCTTGGCATGTATGATATGAAATTGCCGAGAGAGGTTTTTTTGAGTGAGGAGCTGGCAACTGTGCTGGCAGAATACAGCTGTAGCATGAATCGTGAAATATCCGTGCTTATAGCCAGGAACGGAAACATAGAACACATAAGTGTGGGCAAGTTTGATAGGGCTGCAATGCCCATGATCACTACAAGGCGTGGAGACGGCAGGCTTTCCGGCATACGCTGCCTGCACACACATCCGGGTGGTAGCGGCAGACTTTCCGGGGTTGATTATGCTACGCTGGCTGATGCAAAGTTTGATTCTATGGCGGCTATAGGTGTTGCAGACGGGCGTATTGTAGATATGTATGCCGCGTTTTTGACAGACCGTGAGGGCGAATATAACACTATAGGTCCTATAAAAATGAAAGCTTTCAGTTCGCCTTCGCTTTATGGAGAAATTTTGGCGGCGGACATGCTGGTGGGCAAAAGCCGCATGCACGACCTGCAAAAAACGCAGGAATATGCAGTATTGGTTGGCCTGTCCCAAGAGGGAATGGATGAGCTTGAGGAGCTGGCAGAGACCGCGGGCGCAAAGGTTGTGGCGGTGGAGGTGCAAAACCGTGAAACGCCTGATAACGTTACATATATAGGCCGCGGCAAAGTGGAAGAGCTTTCACTCTCAGTGGCTCGGCTGGACGCGGATCTGGTTATAATAAATTCGGAAATAACGCCAATACAGCAGCGCAATTTGGAGGAAAGGCTGAATGCCAAGGTGGTGGACAGAACAGCACTGATACTTGATATTTTTGCTATGCGTGCAAAATCTAAAGAAGGCTGCCTGCAGGTGGAGCTGGCGCAGATGAAATATATGCTGCCCAGGCTGATTGGACAGGGTATGGCGCTAAGCAGGCAGGCGGCGGCAGCGGGCGGGCTGGGAATAGCCTCACGCGGGCCGGGCGAAACAAAGCTGGAGCTTGACCGGCGGCGTATAAGAAACCGGATACACGCGCTGGAGCAAGAGCTGAAGCTGGTGGAAAAGCAACGGCAGCAGCGAAGAGACCGCCGTGAGAGTTCGGGTGTCCCCACCGTTGCGCTGGTGGGCTATACAAATGCGGGTAAGAGCACGCTGCTGAATGTATTGACGGGTGCGGGTGCCTACGTGGAAGACAAGCTCTTTGCCACGCTTGACCCGCTTACGCGCCGTGCCGAAATAAACGGGCGGGAGATAGTATTGACAGATACAGTGGGCTTTGTACGCAATTTGCCGCACAATCTGGTAGAGGCTTTTCGCTCCACGCTGGAGGAGGCCAC
>CAYXBW010000157.1:0-3616 GCA_964463305.1 uncultured Christensenella sp.
TGTTCTCTATTCTACATCCCTTTGGAGGTTTACACAATTTTTGAAACGGTCTCCGCCTGCCCCTTATGCTGCACAGTAGCCATCTAGAATATGCCCAATGATGATAAAAACAACAGTATTGTCAAAGCTGGAGATACCATCAAATATGCAATGATCCCCCTGTTGCGGAAAATACCGCTTTTGCAGTAACGCTCGTTATGCTTATGGGCTTTTTCCATATCGTCTTGGAATGTTGATATGTAGCGTTCGGCTTTGCTCTGTAAATCGCCCGAAATGGTGTTCAGCCTGCGTGTGAAGCCCTCAGCGCTCGCGATCATCGCGCCGCCGTATTCTTGCAGTTTCTCGGCCATTGCGGCTCTCAGCAGGTCGTTGCTCGTTTGCAGCTCGAACACCCGGCAATTTATCTCGTCCAGCAGATTTTGCGCTCCCTCCTGACTCTCTTCGGTCATCCGCTCCGCCAGCTCCTGAAATTTCGATATAACGTTGTCGTAATTCGTCAACGCTTCCAGCAGTAACGAATTGTCCAGCGCGGCCAGATCGTCCTGCACCCTGTTTTGTATCTCGCTTCTCAGCCGTTGGCGTTCGGCCATCGTTTTGTCTAAATTCATATAATAGTGCCTCCTTATAAAGGTTGATTTTGAACGTTTTGGACAGTGTTTTGTTGCGCACTTTATTTACCGACTCGTCCTCGAAAACGATATATTTTCGCTCATCATGCCAATTTACCGTTATGCCTCTCTCTTTGAGCTTTGTGATAAAATCGGTCTTGCCGCAAGCCGACTGCATCGTTTCGTAAATAGCCGCCAAAATGTCATACATCCAGCTTTTGTATGTGCCCTGCGCCGCCTTTTCGATCGTCCGATAGGTATCGATTTTAAAGGCGGTTATCTCTCTGTTTTTTTCGCAAATACTCTTGCCATGCGCCAGCAATATGCCGTCCGAAAAATCCTTCAATGCCTGCAAATCCCGTTTGGATTGATGAAACTTCTTTCCGGTTTCGAAGCTGACCGAGTTTATAATATAATGGGTATGCACATGCTCACGGTCTTTGTGCGTGGCGTAGCATATCTCAAAGCCTTGCAGCAACGGGCAGGTTTGCACAAGCTCCGCTGCTATGCTGTGCGCCTCCTGCGGCGTTATGGCTTCGTCTTTTGAAAAGCTTTGTATTATATGCTTACACTGCCTGCCGCCCGTCTTTCTCCATGCATTTTTCGTGTCCTGCATTTCGAGGATAGCCGTTTTGGGATTGCAGTTGTAACCGCTTATGAGGCGCACCTCGGTTTTCTCTTTTTTGGTGATATATCGTATCGCGTTGCCCACGCTGGCACGAGAATCCGACACCTTTATTACTCCCATTGCTTTTTCACCTCGTAGATTTTTCTGTAGACAGCTTCCAGCAGACGGGTGCAATCGTAAATCTTACCCGCGTTCACCGCGTGGGTTATTTGGTTCAGATTATTGCCAATCCGCTTTAGCTCTATCACGACCTCGCGCCCGCCCGGTTTAACTACGATCCGCTGGCGGCGGATGCACTTCATCATAAACTCCCGCAGAGTCAGGCCGGATTGCTCTTGTTTGCTTTTCAGCATAGCGGCTTCTTGGTCATCCACCATGAAGCCCACGCTATGATTTCTGCTTCGTTTTGCCATAGATTTCCTCCTTGTGTTTTGCCCTTTTAGGGGTTCAAAGGGGCAGCCCCTTTGCAAGCCGCCGATGGAGTGTCGCGACATCGGCGTAGCTTGCCCGACTATATTCGCGAACGTTATGTTGCGACAATATAGTCGGTATCTTTTATGTTGCCTTTAGGCAACATTGATCTATTTAGGCATTTCTTCTAGGGCGTCACTCCGCTGTTGGTGTTTATCCATTTTATGAACTGATCTTTGGCTACCACCAGCCTCTTGCCTATTCGCAATGTGGGGAAACCTCTCGTGTGCATCAGCTCATATGCGCCCGCTCTGGATATTCCCAATACACGTGCTACCATATCGGCGGTCAATGTGACCGGCAATTCCTCATACGACGTTTGAGTTTGTTTCATACGCTCCTCCTATGTTCAATTTTCAATGTGCATAGTTCCAAGCCGTACTCTTTATCTGCCCCCTCCTTTACAATTTATTTATATATTTATTATTGTCGCTTTACCTATATTATACACGCTTATTCCTTTGTGTCAAGTATGTTTGCAGACCATTCATTGTCGTCGTAGTTTTTTGCGAGTGTTGACAAAGCATGCAATTGCAATTATACTCGTGATAATATATTGTCCGTCGGAGGGAATCGTATAATGCAAATATTAACCGAAATGCTTTTCAGAACTGATTATGCACAATTCACAGAAAAACGTGTGCTCAGGTATGTTGAGGACACCAATCCCGAATACGAGGCTTTGAAAAACGAGATTGTCCAAACGCATGAATACGGCACCATGCTGCTAGAGCTTGCCGAGACAGACGCAGAGAAATTCGACAGCATATGCCTGCCTGCCGCAGAGTATATCGGATGCATGAATCTGAGCGAAGCCCAAGGGGCGCAAAAAATATTGAATGATTTGGCGGAACGCACGAGGCCGCTTTTGACCGCACTACCAGACCTCTTCTGTGTATATCGCGAGAAAGGCATACGCGCAATCGACGCGGTGCTAACGCAGTCTACGTGGGATCAACTTTATCAGCAAAGCATTTTAGAGGGATTCAAAAACATATTCCTCGACGCACACACGATTTCCACATACATCGGACAACTAAGGATATTGCTGAACGCGAATGCTTTTTCGGACAAAATATATTCTCAAAAGGCGGATGCGACTATGCGTATGGACTTGATTTACAAGCTGTTGGGGACACGTGACGAAGAGGTGAACCGCTATTTCAACGCACCGTCTCAAAGCTATACAGGGTTGGACGCACCTACAGATTATTCCTTTCTGCGTGATGCCGAGATCCGCCAAATACTCACAATCTCCGAGCATGAGGAAATGCAAAGCTTTGAATTTTACAACCGTGGTAACGATACAATGCAAAGCGTTATCATAGCCTACATAAAGGATATACTTGAACAAAATGCTGTAATACGGAAATGCAAGCATTGCAGGCGAAATTTTGTGGCACAAAGCAAGACGATATATTGCGAACGCACCACGGATGAACAGGGCAACACCTGCAGGCAGATAGGCGCTATGGCAAGGTACACTCAAACGCTCGATTCCTCACCCGAGAAAAAAGCGTACAGGCAAACGTACAAAAACAATTTTGCGAAAATGAAAAAAGGTGCTCTTCCCGAAGCTGAGTTTGAGCAGTGGAAGCAAGATGCGAAGATTTTGAGAAAAGAAGTGGAAAGCGGCACAATGACAGCGGAAGCCTTTCTTGATTGGCTGAAGTATGGGGAGTGACAAACATGGTTGAAAATACTAAGAATGAAGAAACACGGAAAGCAAAACGTGGGGCGCAGGGCAACGGTTCCATGAGACAACGTAAAGATGGGACTTGGGAAGCCCGCTACACTGTGGGGCGTGATCCTGGAACCGGAAAACAGATTCAAAAATCTGTATACGGCAAAACTCAAGCCGAAGTTCGCAAAAAGCTGCGCCAGCTAACAACAGACATTGATAATGGGG
>CAYXBW010000158.1:0-3600 GCA_964463305.1 uncultured Christensenella sp.
CTATGCCTATGCGCATAAAGCAAACGGCAATACCCGATTTGAACGGAGAATTCACTGTGTCGCAAAATCAATTTACCGTAATAATAGAAGAACAAACAAAAATAGCCTTGTGGGAAGTGAAAAATGTGATTGATTGCGTCCCTGATACACTGTGGAATAAAGAGTATTGTGAAATGCCATGTTGGAAACATATCTATCATATGCTGCATTCTTTGGATGTATGGTACATCAATCCAAGGGATAAGAGTTTTCAGGAGCCGGATATTCACGAAAAAGATTTAAACGATCTGGATGTTATCTCCGCAAAAGCTCTCACCAGAGAACAGATAAATCAGTATTTTTATTGCGTAGATAAAAAGATACGGACATATGTTTCCGAGTTGAAGGATGAGCAGCTAATGGAATATCCATTAGATTGCGAATATTGCGGGTTCACTTTGATCTTGGCACAATTCAGACACTTGCACACCCACATGGGCATGATAATGGGGTTTGTGATAGAAGATACAGGTTTGTGGCCAATGGTACTGGGGTTGGAAAAAACTTTTCCTGCCGGAGAGTATCACAAATATTTTTAATGCGCTCTTTTGGAAATGGAGCGAGAGCGCTAGCCGCAGGCTGAAAAACGCATTTCAAAATGCACATCGTGCGGAAACGATAAAAAAACTGCCTTGGGAAATATCCCCAAGGCAGTTACGCAAATATGTTCAAACAGAAACGTACTGTTTCCAATACTCCACAGATTCCTTGTGATCTGATATCACATTCCAATCAGTATCCCAATGCTCGCGGTGACTAAGCTCAAATGTGAGCAGAGATTTTTTCGCGCCCGATCTCTCCAGCGTTTCTATAACGCGCGCGGGGTCTATATAGCCCTGTTCGTTATATTCTTTGGTAAACGGCCAGTGGTTGCTCTTGCCCAGCGTGGATTGCTGTATGTGTATCATGGGCGAATAGGCGCCCAGCTGCTCTATCCATGGGTAGCAATCGCGCTCATCGGGGTGCGGGGCGTGACCGATGTCCAGGCAAACGCGCATGGGTATGCCGCAGTTTTCGTTCACCGCATCCATTAGCTGCTTCGTTTCTGCCACCGTGTTGGCAAACTCGCGCGGCACGCTCATAGGCTCAAACATGAGGTATTCATAGCCCAGCTCTTTGGCAACGAATGTGAGCTTTTGCCAGTTTTCTATGCCTATATCCGTGTAGCGCTTGCGCTTTTCGGGATCGTTATATATATCGAAGGTAAGTATGCCGAAATGGCTTCCTGCCGTTGTGGCGCCCAGCTCCGCGCCCAGGCGAAACAGCCGCTCAAACCAGTCAAGCCATACTGCGCGCACCTCTTCGTCAGGGTGCACAAGGTGGTTAACGCGCGTGAATGCGCTGGTGAAAATGCTGTCCACATTAAAATCGTAGCGCTTCATGCTTTCCTTTATGCGCTTAGTCTGGCTTTCGATTATTTCACGGGGCAAAAAGGGGTTCAAAAGGTCGGCC
This sequence comes from uncultured Christensenella sp., assembly GCA_964463305.1. Taxonomy (GTDB): domain Bacteria; phylum Bacillota; class Clostridia; order Christensenellales; family Christensenellaceae; genus UBA5399. The sequence goes on from CAYXBW010000158.1 coordinate 1,492, forward strand.
ACGAACTGAACGCTTCTAAGCCCCAGCTCCTCGCCCACTATACGCCCCCAGGCCTCAGGCTCTACATAGCGGTTTATAGCAAAACCGCAATTTATACAAAGTTTTAGATCCATTTATTATACTCCTGTTCTTTTGCGCAGCTCTTTTGCCGCGTCTTGCATGCTCATATCATTGCGGAAAAAGCCCGCCGTGCCCACCACGTAGTTGGCCGCGCCCGCCTTTGCCATGCGCTCCGCGTTGTCAAAGCTCACGTTGCCGTCAACTTGGATCACCACGTCGGTTTTGCCGCGGCTGTCCAAATATTTGCGTGTCGCGGTTATTTTGGGCAGGGTGGCCTCCACCAGCTTTTGGCCGGCGTATCCGGGGTTCACCGTCATTATGAGCACAAAATCTATTGCGCAAAGAACGTATTCCAGCACGTCTATGGGTGTGGCGGGGTTGAGAGCAACGCCCGCCTTGCAGCCGAGGCTTCGCAGCGTTTGCAGCACGCGCTCAAGATGCACCGTGCTCTCCGCGTGAACGGAAACGGCGTCGCCCTCTTTGAAGCTGAAATATGGTATTTTCAGCTCCGGGCGCTCCACCATTAGGTGTATGTCAAACGGAATGCTGGTCTTGCCGCGCAGCTTGTCTATCATGCACACGCCCAGCGCGTAGTTTGGCACAAATGCGCCGTCCATTATGTCAAAGTGCAGATAATCTATGCCCGCCGCCTCCATTGCCGCAAGGTCTGTCTTTGTATCGGCAAAGTTTATGCACATAAGTGATGCTGAAATTCCCGGTTTCATGCTTTATCCTCCTGCGGCTGCACTATAACCCTCATGCCGGAGTGCCCCTCCGCCATCTCAAACGCCTCTTTTACCTGACTGAGCGGGAAGGTATGCGTCATAAAGGGTTTTACGTCTATTGTGCCGGAAGCTATAAGCTCCAGCGCCTTGCCGTGATGCACGGGCATTGCGCCGTGCGCGCCCGTTACAAACAGCTCTTTATAATGTATTATGTTGGTGTTCAGCGTAACGTTTTCCGCCGTTTTGGGCAGGCCGCCGAAGAAGTTTACAAAGGCGCGGTTTTTCGCCATCTCAAGCGCCTGCTGCTGCGCCTCACCGGAGGGGCAGGCGGTGAATATAACGTCTGCGCCCAGGCCGTCCGTTTCGGCAAGCACGCGCTTAACCGGGTCTTCCTCAGCAGAGCAAACGAATACGTCAGCGTTTACCACCTTTTCCGCCGCTTCAAGACGAGGGCGGGAACGCTGCACCAGTATCACCTTGGCCGCGCCCATGCGTTTGATAACATTAGCCATCATGCAGCCTATTGGCCCGGCGCCTATTATTACGGCAACGTCTCCCAGCTTTACGGGCGAAAGCTCCAGCGCGTTCAATACGCAGCCCAAAGGCTCTGCCATGGCCGCCTCCGCGTAGCTCATGCCCTCCGGAATTTTGTGTATAGGCCCGTAGTCTATCACGGTGCGGTTCAGCGGCATATATTGGGCGAAGCCGCCGGGGAACTGATAGCCTATGGCGTAGTTTATCTGGCAGTTGTTGCCAATGCCCGCCTGACAAAAGGCGCACTCGCCGCAGGGCACGTCCGCGCCCACGGCAACGCGGTCACCCAGCTTGAACCGAGTGACATTTTTGCCCACTTCCACCACCTCGCCGGAGATCTCGTGACCTATTATGGCGGGGTAGTTTACCCGCGAGTTGCCGGAGTGCAGTATGCGTATGTCTGATCCGCACACAGCGCAGGCGTGCACCTTCAAAAGTACGCTGTCATCATCTATTACAGGCACATCCACCTGCGCAAGCTCCATCTTATCTATGCCGTTCAAAACGGCTGCCGTCATTTTCATGTATATATCTCCTTTAAATAATTGACCTAAAGTAAAAGGTTTTTTGAAGTTCTTAGAAACTTTTTTGCAAAAAAGTTTCTAAGCCGCCGGAGGCGACCTTTAAGCGTTCACAAACATAACCCGATTGGCAAACTCCGTCTTGTTTTTGAGTATGTCGAACGCCGCGTTGCACTCTGAGAGCGGGAAGCGGTGGGTTATGAATTTGCCCACACTCAGCTTGCCCGTTGCCATGCCGTTTATGGCTGATTGCCAATCGTTCTTGGCCT
>CAYXBW010000159.1:0-3556 GCA_964463305.1 uncultured Christensenella sp.
AAATACAAATATATTTTTTTATTTGATGAAAAACGCAGTAATGGTATATACTGTGTATTATAATGCAACAAATAAATATTCAAGGGGATATAAGATGGCAGATAACGGCACAATGATGCAGTATTTTGAATGGTATCTGGCTCCGCTGATGCTTTGGCGGCAGATGGCGGAAGACGCACCAAGGCTGAAAGCAGACGGTATAAGCGCATTGTGGATACCTCCCGCATATAAAGGAGCGGCGGGCTTGTCTGACGTGGGCTATAGTGTATACGATATATATGATCTGGGCGAGTTTGACCAAAAGGGAACTATACCCACAAAGTATGGTACAAAGGATGAGCTGGTGCTGGGTATTCGTGCGCTTCATGAAAACGGAATACAGGTATATGCAGACGTGGTGCTGGATCATAAAATGGGCGCGGATCGCTGCGAGACGGTGGAGGCGCAAGAGGTGAACCCGGACAATAGGAATGAAACCGAGGGCGGAGAACGGCAAATACAAGCGTGGACAAACTTCACCTTTCCAGGCAGAAAGGGTGTATATTCGGATTTTGAATGGCACTGGTATCACTTTACGGGAATAGATTGGGACGAGGGTACAGATGAGAGCGGTGTTTTTCGCTTTGAGGGAAAAAACTGGTGCGAGGCGGATGGTGAAAAGGGAAATTTCGACTATCTTATGGGCGCGAACGTAGACCTGAATAACGAAGATGTGGTGCACGAGCTGACACGCTGGGGAAAATGGTTTGTACATCTTACCGATGTGGACGGGTTTAGGTTTGACGCTGTAAAGCACATGAAGTTTACATTTTACAGCGATTGGCTGGACACTCTGCGGCGCGAGGAAAAAGGAGAGCTTTTTTCCGTTGGAGAATACTGGAACGGAGACATGGAAACGCTTAAGCACTATATAGATACGAATGAGGGTACGTTTTCACTGTTTGACGTGCCGCTGCACTATAAATTTTACTCCGCCTCCACGCAGGGAAACGACTTTGATATGCGAACCATATTTGACGGAACGCTGACTAATGACAACCCCACAAAGGCGGTCACCTTTGTGGACAACCACGATACACAGCCGGGGCAAGCCCTACAATCCTGGGTGGATGAATGGTTCAAGCCGCTTGCCTACGCGCTTATACTGCTTAGGCAGGATGGATATCCCTGCGTGTTCTACGGTGATTACTACGGAATACCGCACGACAATATACACGCAATGGGAGAATCACTGGAATCGCTGCTGCGGGCGCGGCTAAACTTTGCCTATGGAAAGCAAAACGATTATTTTGATCATGGAAACACCATAGGCTGGACGCGCGAGGGCGATGAGGAGCACGAAAATTCTGGAATGGCTGTGCTGCTCACAAATGGCGGTGAGGGAAGTAAAACAATGTATGTGGGAACGCATTTTGCCGGCCAAAGCTTTTATGATTGTACGGGAAACAGAGCAGAAACGGTGGTGATAGGTGAGGATGGCACTGCAGAATTTTTCGTGAACGAACGCTCTGTTTCGGTGTGGGTCAAAAGGCCGGGTTATGCCTATACGGAGCTTGAGGTGATAGATGGCGACTTCACATTCTGCAAGTTAAGCGATACCTCCAATGTAAAAACGGATGCGCCCTATACATTCCTGTCGGTAACGGATAAGGAGATATCCCTAGTTTGCAAAACAGAACAAACCCCGGAAAATTGCACAACGAGGGAGGACGGCTGGCGGATATTCCGCGTAAAGGGAAGTATAGATTTCAGCGTGACGGGGCTGCTCTCCCGCATTGCCTCCATATTGGCGGAGGCGGGCATAAGCATGTCTGCGCTGTCCACCTATGATACAGACTACCTAATGGTGAAGGATGGCAGCTTTGAGGAGGCCGTGGATGCGCTCAAAGCCAATGGCTACAGCTTTTTCTCTTAAAAAGCAGACGCTAATTTTATACTGAAATGTTTTAAACCCGGCTTTTTGGTGTATAGCTATATTGTGGGGAAAGCGTATGGCAGATACGCCCGCAGTTCACGCAAGTGTATGAGGTGTCTGAAACTTGACAATGCGTGAAATTATGTTAGTATATTAATTGGGGATGCTCCAATGATACCCCAAACCCACAATTTATTTTGTTAGGAGGGAAAAGGAGTGAAAATTAAGAACATAAGCGAACCTCAGAAGTTCTTTGAAGTGCTTAAAGACTGCAAAGGTAAAGTTGAACTGGTTACTTCCGAGGGAGACAGGCTCAATCTTAAGTCCACGCTGTGCCAGTATATCGCGTTAACTCAGATGTTTAAAGATGCGCAGATAGACGAGCTGGATTTGGTTGTATCTGAGCCGGAAGATCTGAATCTCTTGCTTAACTATTTGGTAAGAGGTTAAAACCTTAAAAATCCAAAGTCATAGTTTTACAAAACTATGGCTTTTTGTTATTCGTGTATAAAGGTATATGCGAATAACAAAATATTTCATGGAGATATTATGAGCGAAAATAACGATAATATAATGCCGGACACGGAAGATCAGTTTGCACAAGGCGAAGAGCCTGCCGGAAAAGCAACTTTTATAGTTCAGATACAGTACAGGCAAAATGCCACTTGGCAGGGGCAGATACACTGGAAAGAAAAAGATGAGGAGCGTCTGTTTAGAAGTGAACTGGAGCTTATAAAGCTTATAGACAGCGCCGCAGAAAACGACACTATGTAGCCAATATTTGGCTGGGAAAGAGAGCGCTTTTGTGATAGATATAAATACTAAGATAAAACTGAACAGTGGAAATGAAATACCCCAATTTGGCTTTGGTGTATGGCAGGCACAGGATGGAGAAGAAGCAAAGCAGGCAATACTGTGGGCGCTTGAAGAGGGCTATAGGCATATAGATACGGCCGCTATATATGGCAATGAGCGCAGTGTGGGAGACGCCGTTATTCAAAGTGGATTGCCGCGTGAGCAGCTTTTTATAACCACAAAGCTGTGGAATCAAGATGTGCGCGAAGCAAATACAGCACGCGCCTTTGAGGATAGTTTAGAAAAATTGCAGATGGACTATGTTGATCTATATCTTATACATTGGCCGGTGGATGGGTTTGAGCAGGCCTGGAAGGATATGGAGCAGATTTACCGTTCCGGCAAAGCAAAGGCAATAGGGCTGAGCAACTTCCGCGTGCATCACCTGCAAAAGATACTTGATATATGCGAAGTAATGCCGGCAGCTAACCAAATGGAATTCAATCCCCAGATGCAGGACAATGAAATACTTGATATGTGCCGTGAAAAGGGCATAGTATTTCAGGCGTGGAGTCCGCTGGGAAGCGGTAAACTTGCACCGGATAAAATGAATGCGGCGGCCGCAATTGGCGAAAAATACGGTAAATCGGCACAGCAGGCAATATTGCGCTGGATATTGCAAAAGGGCATAGTGGTATTCCCTAAGTCTGTGCACAAGGAACGGATAGCCCAAAACGCGAACATATTTGATTTTGAGCTGTCCGCGGCGGATATGGCAGTTTTTGACGCCATGAACGAAAACAAGCGTGTTGGGCCAGATCCTGATCATGTGGATTTCTAAGAAAA
>CAYXBW010000160.1:0-3518 GCA_964463305.1 uncultured Christensenella sp.
GAGCGCGGCGTGGGGAAGTGGGGTTTGCGGTAGACCTCACCGCAACTTCCGCTTTTTCTCCGCCTTTTGCCTGTACATTTTAGAATCCGCACTATGCAAAAGCTGCTCCGGCGAACCTTTATTATCGTCTCCAAAAACCTCTACGCCATAGCTGAAAGACATATTATACGGTTTCAGCTTTTTATGGTTCAGCGCGTCCAGCTTCTCCACCATGCGCATTATCACCTTGCGTGAATTTTCCAGCGTACAATTTTTGAATAATATAAAAAACTCGTCACCCCCATACCGGATAACCGATTCAGAGGAGCGAACGGACGAGGTGAGCGTGTTTGCAACTATTCGCAGATAGTTGTCCCCCTCCGCGTGCCCGTAAGAATCGTTCACCGCCTTTAACCCATCCACGTCTATAAAGGCTATGCAGTTTGGCTCTTCGCTATTGCTTTCGTGCAGCATTTTGAGCATATTCAGGCCGGCGCGGCGATTGAGCGTTCCTGTGAGAGAATCAAAGTTTGCTGAAAGAGAGAGCTTTTCCTCGGTAAGCTTCCAATCCGTTATGTCGTCCGCTACGTGCAGGAAAAAAACCTGTCCGTTTGGCAGCGTGAACGTATCTGACGTGGCGCGAAACCAGCGGGCGTTTTCTTCATCTATTATCTCCCGAACCACGGGAAAAGACATATCCGTAGAGCTGTAATGGCAAAAATGCGCTATCAATGGCTCTGTATTCTCTTTTATGAAGCCCGTGCCAAGATGGGTCATGCCGTTTAGCATCTTTCTTGCGGGCGGGTTCGTATATACCACCTTGCCGGTGTCATCAACCTCTATTATCTGTATGTCCAGCATATTCACGGCGGTAAGTATTTGATGATACCGCCAGCTGTTCATAGCGGACGGATCAGACATGGCAAAATCGTCTTGGCCTGAACCAAGCGAGGCCTGCGAAACCTTATCTACAAGCTCGTTAAAGGCGGCAAAAAGCTCATTGCCCTCGCCCTCCAGCTTGCTGACCACCCTGCCCTTTAAAAGCTCTTTTACATTGAACGTTATAACGTTCAGCATGGATTGCAGCTGTTTTCCGCTGGCCGCCAGCATATTTTGGCGCGGCGGTATAGAGCCACCCAAGTTGCCCTGCGCAAGCTCTGCCGAAAGCTGCGCCACCTCTGAAAGCTGCTCTGTCAATTTATTCAGTTTGCAGGCCACTCCGCAAAACGGAGAATCTTCTGCAGCCTCAAAAGGTGCGGGAAAACCGCCCGCAAGCAGTGTATCCAAACGCTCTTCTATTTCTTTGAGCAGCTCTTCTGTTGCATCGTTCATTAAAACACCGCTCCCACTATTATCTTATTCCGGCTGGACGCTAAAACGGCAGGTACGGTCGCCCGTGGCCCAGCAGTCCACCTCTCTAGTTTTGAATGGTTTGCCCGTGTATGCTTCCAGTATGCCGGAAATGAATCCCTCGTCATAATCGCAGACTGTTGTGCCCGAAACGGGCAGACCGGAGCAATCCAAATCCTCCGAAACGGTAAGCGTGAACGTAAGGCTGTCCATATCGGCACGCTCTATGTTTAGTATGCCTATTTTCAGCTCTCTAAGCTGGTTTGACAGGTTCGAAATGAAAAAATCAAAATCTCCTGAAAGATCAAGCAAATTATTTGCAAGCGAAACACCCGCAAGATGCCCGGCAGCACGCAAAAGATCACAGGCGCGCTCCTCGCTGTATTCACGCGCCAGCACGTCCTTGAGCGTATACTGAAACAGCCTGTATACTATTATTGGCATTTCCGTTCCAAGCGTTTTTCTTCCAGCATCTATATCGCCAAGATTTTCCCATTTGAAAGTAGATTCCGTTTCCTGATTATTCATAGCTGTCTCCTATTTAATGATATATCTTTAAATGAAACAAAGAATTTTAACGTATTTTATTGTAACAAGTATAGCGCAATTGATTATTACGGTCAACTTTGCGCCTTGGCTACCTCAGCGGCTCTGCCGCGCGCGTTTTGTGCGACGCAAGAGCCGCCGTTGCTATTGCGTGCGAATATGCGGTCTCCTCCGGCCTGCAGCAGCCAAAAAACACGTCACTGCCTGAAAATTCCGCCATAAACGCCGCCCACATTTGCAGTATGGCATCAGAAAAGCCAAATTCGAATATACTGCCTGATATTGTGGGAAATTGCGTTCTGTAGCCTATCCCCAACCTGCACCAGGCCTGCTCTGTGCCCCAATCCTGCGTATAATAAAATGCATTTGCATCCTTTGTGGAAAAACGTGCAGAGCACTTCATTCCCTTCACTTCTATATAAAAATCGTTTGTGGCTCCCGGCTCTATGCGTTTTGTTTCAAGAAACATGGGAAACTCGCTCCCGTCCGCATTTTTACAATCGCAGGAGAGCACCGCGTTGTCCCAGGTGTCGCAGGCAGTACGTCCGCCTTTGCCGTCCGGTCTTTCGGAAACTATTTTGGTAAGCGATGCATACACGCGCTGCGGCACAAAGCCCGCACGTACGGGTATAAATTGTATGTGCATACCCAGATCGCCCATGCAGCCGTATTCGCCGTTTCTTGACACCTGCCGCTTCCAGTTTATGGGCTTTTCAAGATTCATATCGCTGGAGTGCAAAAATCCTGCGCGTATTTCTATTATCCTGCCAAATTTGCCCTCGTAAAGCCATTTCACCACCTGCTGTGCGCCGGGAAAATAGGCCAATTGGCTGGCGCAGCGCACAAATAAAGATGGGTGCTTTTCTATCTCCGCCAAAATAGCCGCGTTTGCCCTTTGGTCTATACCAAAAGGTTTTTCCCCCATGAGATGCTTTCCCGCGCGCAGCACATCAATATATATGCTCTCATGCAGGTCATGCGGAACGGCACAATATATTGCGTCTATATCTCCCCTGCCCAGCAACTCACGATAGTCCGCTTCAAAGTATTTTACGGTGGGTATGGCGGAAAACCAGCCCCTGCTTGCCTCTGAGGGGCTTGCCACCCCCACGATCTCCGGCGCGGGTATGCCTCCCTTAAGATGGCTCCACCTAGCCGCCGCGCTGGCAAATTCTCTGCCCATCAAGCCGCCGCCAATTATTCCGAAACGTAATTTTTCCATCTCACAAGGCCTTTCAAAACACACGCCGCGCAAGGCACAAATGCCTAAACACAGCCAAAATGTGTACAATAATCATATGTAATATATTACTCTTGGAGGTTTGTTTTGTCAATTTCTTGGGCGCTGCCGCCATATTTTGCGTATAAAATACTTTAAACGCCAGAAATAGTGTATTTAAAAGAATTTGCTTAATGCAAAAAACAATATATAGAAAATAAATTTTCAAACCGCACACCGTATTACTTGATTTTGCAATAAACTTGTGATAATATTGTTTTTGCTAATATTTTGTGGCGGTGTAGCTCAGTTGGCTAGAGCGCTCGGTTCATACCCGGAAGGTCACTGGTTCGAGCCCAGTCACCGCTACCAAAATAAAAAACTCCACGCAGTGGGGTTTTTTATTTTGCGTAAACGATAATTG
>CAYXBW010000161.1:0-3481 GCA_964463305.1 uncultured Christensenella sp.
TCAAGCGTTCCACCGTCAGCGTGCTGGTGTACGTGCTCAAAAATACGCTCAAGCTTCTTCACCCGCTAATGCCCTTCATAACGGAGGAAATATATACCTCGCTGCCCGGAGCGGATGAGACTATAATGCTGTCGGCATGGCCAAAGCCCGCATACACAGGCCACGAGCGCGAGGCGGGAATGATGCAGGAGGTTATGGACATGATCCGCGCGGTGCGCAACCTGCGAGCCGAGATGAACGTGCCGCCCTCACGCAAGGTGGTGCTTACCGTTTTGACCGAACAGGCGGAGGCGGTTTCGGCCTGCGCCGAGTACATAAAAAAGCTTGCCTACGCAAGCGAGGTGCGCACAATATCCGCGCAGAGCGAAGCGCCCGAAAACAGCGTTTCTGCGGTAAGCTCTGTTGGAGAGGCCTTTTTGCCGCTGGCCGATATGATAGATATAGGCGCGGAGATAGCCCGTGTTAAAAAGGAACTTGAAGCGAACGACAAGGAGATAGCCCGCGCGCACGGCAAGCTCAACAATAAGGGCTTTATGGATAAGGCGCCGGAATCGCTGGTGGCAGAGGAACGCGCCAAGCTGGAAAAGTTTACCGACATAAAGGCCAAGCTGGCAGAGCGTGTGGGCTTTTTGGAGAATATAAAAAAATGAGATTGATCCACCTCGCGGGAACGAACGGAAAGGGCTCCACCGCGCAATATATAGCGGAAATACTGTGGCAGAGCAAAAGCTGTGGGCTTTTCACATCGCCGCATATAATGAGCCCATGCGAGCGGATGGTAATAAACGGCGAGCAGATAAGCCAAGGCGCGTATGACAGCTATATGAAAACCGCGCTGGATGGGCGCGAGCCGGGCGGTGTGTGGACTATGTTTGGCGTGTGGTTTGAGGCGGCTATGGCCTGGTTTAAAGATCGCGGTGTGGAGTATGCCGTTATAGAAACCGGCCTTGGCGGAAAAAAGGATCAAACAAACGTGATTGATTCTGAGATGCAGATCATTACGCCTATAAGTTTTGACCACACACAGTATCTGGGAAATACTATAACCAAGATAGCCAGAGAAAAGTGCGGCATAATAAAGTGGGGAAGCACGGTAATAACGCATCCGCAGCTTTCGGAGGCTATGGAGGTAATAAAAAGAACGGTAGATCGTATGGATTGCAGGCTGCTGGTGCTGGATGAGAGCGCAATAAAAGTGCGCAATGCTGATACTGAGGGGCAACTGTTTTCCTTCCGCCACGGCGAGATTTTTCTGGATGGTGTACACATAAATGCCGTTTCGCCCGTGCAGGTGCAAAATGCGGCGGTGGCAGCAATGGCTGCGCACGAGCTGGGAGTGGCGGCGGAAGATATTAAGGCCGGTCTGGAGCAGGCACGGCTGACTGCGCGTGTGCAGTATAATGGCAGTGTGCTAATAGATTCTTCGCATAATCCATCGGCAATAGCCGAGCTTTCTAACACGGTGAAAAAGTACTTTGGCAAAAAGCATATAGTGGCGCTGACCGCTATAATGGAGGATAAGGACGTGCGCGCGGTGGCGGATGGTATTGCCGGCTTTGCGGATACGGTGATATGCACCTGCGCGGACAAAAAGCGCGGCGTGCCGGCAAAAGAATACGCCAAATATTTTGACAGCGCCTTTGCAATGGAAAACCCGGCCTATGCCTTTGAATATGCAAGAGAGCTGGCAGAGCAGAAGCGGGGGATGACTGTGGTGTGCGGTTCTTTTTATCTGGCTCCCTATGCGTTGGGCGCGAAGTCATGATAGCTCAAACCGATATGGGCGCTGCCTAGATAAACGATTCGGATGCGGGTTTTATATTGAATAGCTTGCACGGGGCTTTGTCCGGTGTGAAATAAAAAAACTCTCGCTGTCCTAAAATGGCGGCGGGAGTTTTTTGTATGCATTTTTTCAAGAAAATTTGAGCATCATATCACGGTAAATATCAACCGCGCAATCTTTCCATTTATCGCTTATTTGCTGTGCCTGCTGCTTAGAATATACCACAACATTGATTTCAAATATGGTGGAATTTTGCTCCAGCACCTTTAGAGTGACGCGATATTCGTTTTCGCGCAGCTTTATATATTCGCTTATATACTGAGATTCCTTTTTCAGCTCCTCATTGTTTTGTATCAAATAATCGCGAACGGCGTTGCGGGAAGAAAGATGCAGCTCGTCCTCCATTACGGTTATTATATCTGCGCCCTTGTCCGTTATACTGTACAGTATGCCCTGAGGAGTCGCGCTTGTATTTATGTCTTTATTTTCCTTAAGCTCAAACAAACATTCCTTTAGATCAAAATAGCTCATAAGTTCAAGCTCGTCCATAATGCGCATTATTTGCAGCTCTGTAAGCATGAGTAGTTCGCGGCCGCCCTGCTCGCCGGGACGGTGAGGATTCGTGTTGAGAAGATACAGCAGAAGCAATTTGTGCTGCGCCATGGAGTTTTTTGCTTTCAGACCCATACTATATGCCCTTTCTTTGTTATAAAAATCTTTTATACATATATTATATCAGCATTAAGGCAAAAAATACGACGCAATTTCAAAAAAATCAAAATTTTACGTGTGGATGCAGCATAATGATAAGCTATATTCATCTGCGGCTCGGACAAGCCAATTTGAAGTATTTTTGCTCTGGTGGAAAAACGGCACAAAAAATGTCCATATATGACGGATGGATAAAATATATTGCGAAAAGGCGTGGTTTTAATATGGCTGCGTATAAAATTCATTACATGAGAGTGGATCAAAAATAGGGTTTACAAGAGGGCGAGGCTGTGGTATTATAATACACGGAAAAGAAAGTTTCCTGGGGTGTGCGTATTGCTTTGATTTTAAACCCACATTCTAGTTTCGGGAATCTGAGTCTGTGGTCTGTGTGCAAGCTCGTTACGTGCGGGAAGCCTAAGGATGCCAGCAGGATACCCACCTGCCGAGAGGCGGGTATTAGAATACAAGGCTTACGGCACTTTGGGGTATTTTATTGTTAAGAGCTTAAAATGCCCGGAGACTTCTAAATATATAGCCGAATTGTGTAATGGTAGCACCTACGACTCTGACTCGTATCGTCTAGGTTCGAATCCTAGTTCGGCTGCCAAAAACAAAGAACACGCCTTTAGGCGTGATTTTTGTTTTTGGAAACTATAAATGAAATCGAACCTATAAAGCGCGGAGGCGCTTTAGGGTTAGCAAAGCGAAGCGGAGTGCGCGTAGCGCCATCCTAGTTCGGCTGCCACGATGACCCGCATAATAAGCGAGTTTTTTCGTTGTTGTGATGAATATTGTGCTAAATTTTTCGTCTTTTTAGGGGTGCTGATTGTTGGAATAAGTCGTTAATTTTTTGGTTAAATTCGTTTTGTTTATTGTTACCGGTAGACTAAAAAGGCCAGTTTGTGGGGGCCATGCTGCCCTTCCTTTTCTCATCAATGACAATGCGCGCGGTGGGCAGAGCGGCTCAGCGTATAGTGGTGGAGG
>CAYXBW010000162.1:0-3442 GCA_964463305.1 uncultured Christensenella sp.
GCTGCCGATGCGGGCGCTGCTGCCGGTGCGCTTGAGGCCGCGGGTGCCGCCGCCGGTGCGCAGGCCGCCATAACAAGCACGGCAACCAGCAAAACTGCTGTCAATACCAATAGCTTAGATCTCTTCATCATTTGTTCCTCCTAAAATTTTTCTTGATTAGAGTAGTACCCATTTTTTTAAAAAAGCCTCTTTTTTTCATACACAAACCAAACCGGGAGTTTGGGCGGCTTTTTTTCAACTGTCCGCCGCCGCATATTCCCATGTTTTCCATCCATACTTTTTCGGTTTCTCTATCTGGTAAGCTGCGCCAGCACGTCTATGGGCAAATCGTTTATAGGCGCATTGTTTGGGTTTGTGAGCGCCTCGCCCTCCACATTTTTGCCGAATACCGCGCCCTCCAAAACCGCAGCGTGTAGATTTCTGGGCTTCACGGAATCCCCTATGTTCACAATTTGCAGACCGGCCTTCACCGCTTCTTCCATAAAGTCCACATTTGGCTTTACGTGGCAGCTCACAACCGTGTCTATGGCAAGCTCCAGCTTTTCGAAGTCCTTATTTTGAACAGTCACCTTGCCGTTGCCTATCTCCAGCACGGTGGTGGCTTCCATTATATCCACCTTGTGCTTGTATGGGCTGGGCGTGAGCGCCTCTGCCTCCTCAAGGTTGAAGCGTTTTCTGGCAACGTACATATGAATTGTTTCCACCTTGGCGGCAAACTGCGGCTGCTCTGTAACAACGGTCACCTTCTTGCCGATGGAGGCCAAAAACTGCGCGGTATCCGCCGCTGCGTAATGGTCGCCCCACACCAGCACCTTGCTGCCCACCTTGGCCATCTTGCGTCCGCCCGGGTTGAATTCGCAATTCACCTTGGGGCAGGCCAGCACCTGCTCAAAGGGCACCACGGCGGCCGCATTTCCAAACACCTTGGGAACGTAGGACGAAGCGCCCGTGGCGTTTGCCACTATGTCAAACTTCTTCAGCTCCTTAACGTCCGGCTGGTGGTTCAGCACTATTTTAACGTTTTCCAGCTTCTTTAGCTGCAATCGTATCCAGTCTGCGTACCATTTCATCTTTTCCTTGCCGGGAACCAGACAATCACCCAAAATGGCTCCGCCCAGCTCGCCGCTGCGCTCAAATATCGTCACGTTGTGACCGCGCACCGCAGCGTGGCGCGCCGCCTCCATGCCTGCCGGCCCGCCGCCCACAACGGCTATGTTGCAAGCCTTCTCCGCCTTCTTCATTTTGGCGAAGCTCTCGTCTCCGCAGGTGGGATTTATGGCGCAGGTCACCTGACGCTTTGCCATGTGCGATTCCTGCCAGCAGCCCGTGAGACAGGATATGCACTTGCGTATCTCGTCATCCCGGCCATATTTCGCCTTTACCGGCCAGAAGGGGTCGGCCAGCAGCTGCCTGGATATGCCCACCATGTCCGTGCGTCCCTCGCCTATTATTTTGTCGCAGTAAGCGGGCGTTCTGAGCGAATGGCTTATTATAACGGGTATATCCACCACTTTTTTTATTGCCTCGGAGGCGTAGGTTGTCCAGCCCTCCGGGTAATACATGGGGTCGAAGCCCGCGCCCGGGCTCTCCTGTATGCATTGGCTTATATCCAGCGCAGCAACTCCCGCCGCCTGCAATATCTCCGCCACTTTTATAGATTCATCCAGCTCGCGTCCGCCTGCCACCCATTCGTCCGCAGAATAGCGAACCACTATCGGGAAATCCTTGCCGCATTTGCGCTGTATGGATGAGATTATCTCCAAAATAAAGCGCAGGCGGTTTTCAAGGCTGCCGCCATAACGGTCTGTGCGCCTGTTCAAATACGGGCTCATAAATTGAGATATCAGGTAGCCGTGCGCTCCGTGCAGCCCCACGGAATCAAAGCCCGCCGCCTGACAGCGCCACGCCGCATCCGAAAATTTGCTGACCAGATTTATTATGTCCTCCGTGCTCATCTGGCGAACCGCCTTGCCCTTGGCTTCCTCGTTGTCATACAATATCTCGTGGCTCTGAGACCAGGGCATACTCATCACCATATCGCTGGCCGAATACACCGGATAGCGCGGCATTGCGCCCTGCCTGCCGGGATGCTCCAGCTGTATGCAGGATTTCGCGCCGTATCTCTTTATTCCCTCCGCAAGCCTGTTCAGGCCGGGAATGAGCTGGTCTCCATCCGCCGCCGTGCAGTTTACGGTAGATTTTCCCGTCTCCATCTCCGGCGTGGTCGCGCCCACGATTATAAAGCCTGTGCCGCCCTTTGCCAGCTGGGAATGATGATATACATCCCTGTCGCTCGCCTCTCCGTTAGAATAGGACGCGCCTATGTCTGTCGGGACGTGGCAGATCCTGTTGGGGATCACCATATTGCCAATTTCGATAGGCTCAAATAAGTGTTTGTAATACTCTTTCATTTCGCTCTCCCATATTTATATTTTCATGTTTTTCAGCACAATAAACAAAATAGATGATCAAATTATAAATGTTTGTTTTGAAATAGTTTGTGTTGGCGGGTCTTAGAGTTTTCGCGCCGCCCTCCTGCGTGAAACATTTCCGCGAGGCCCGGCACTTTGCCGGGTGTCGCGGTGTTTATACCGGTTCTTGAGAAATTAAATCAATAGTACTAGCAAAATTTTTGAAGCTTTGTGTTATTCATATCCCATATAAAGCATACCCTCTTTTTAACTGCGCGCAGCGCGCATGGGCTTTATGGGACAGGCTTTGCGCCTGCTTTGCCTGAAAACATAGCCGCGCAAATATGGCGGAGCGTTTCCAGATACAAAACAGCGTCATTTTATATCAGATCAGTTACATTCGGGCGTCAGCGGCCCCTCCAGCTCTTTCACCACAAAGAACTTTCCGGGCAGCGTGGGCATATAGCTTGACGGAACCCACATATTCGGGCCGTATTTCAGCGTCACGAAAAATGTCATGCCCTGCCAGTTCATGCCGCGTCCCACAACTCCGTCCACACCGCCTATGCAGTAGTCCGAATTGAGGAAGAGGCCGGGGCCTATGGTGTTTGCCCTTGCGGGGATCGCCGTTACGCGGCTCCTGAAGCTTATGAGCGAGTTTTGCTCTATTGTCATGGGGTGCAGCTTTGCCGCCACGCGATACGGATCCTTGCTCCATTCCTCGAAGCTTGCGTAATCCGCTGCGAAATGCGGCTCCCAAAAGGCTATGTGGAAGCAGCGGCCAATGCCGTATATTGTGATAAGCTCGCCGCCGCCCTCTTTTATTTTCGCTATTTTCTCTGGATAGGTGGGCAGGTTTTCCCTTGTTGCAAAGTTGCGCTGCTCCTTGGGAACGGTGTATTCGCCCAGCGGGCCGTAGAAGGATATTTCCATAGCGTTTGTGAAAGCGCCGGGATCGTTCGCGGGCAGCGTGTTTCCATCCGCGTCGCTCCATTCGTCCATATTGAAGCCCCATACGTGGTCGCAGGGTA
>CAYXBW010000163.1:0-3440 GCA_964463305.1 uncultured Christensenella sp.
TCTTCAGCTGCGTAATCCTCCGCGAACAACTCTTCTTGCGGCAACTCTATTTCATCCGCAGCAAAAGCACCACCATCCGGCTCTGCCGCAGCGCTTACTCTCCATTCGTCCGGCATTACGGAATCAAACTGGAATTCATCCATATCCTCGTATTCCGTTCGCACGGCATCACGCCTTTGAGACAGCCTGCCCTCAATATCGGTATCCGGCCGCCATTCCTCCGCTTCGTCCTCTTCTGCGGCAAAATCTACCGGCTGCTCAAGCTCCACAGCCTCACCCACATCAAAGTGTTTCAGCTCATTCGGATCTATTTCACGAAAAGCAGCCTTGCCCAGCGGCCGCACCGCAGGCTCATTGCTCTCCTCAACTTCTTCCTTACCCATTCTGCGCTGCATCTCTCCCACGGTGAGCGTTTCCCCCTGCCATTTTTCAAGATCAGATGCTTTGCGCGGCTTTCGCTCCATAGCTCCCGCCTTTTTAGCCGAAGCCTTTTTCTTTACATGCGCCGCCTTGGAAACAGCCGCCTTGGAAGAAACAGTGCTGCCGGAAGGCGGCTTAACATCCGCCGCGCCGCGTTTTTCTTCTAAATAGTTCATAGCGGCCATAAACACAGCATATACCAACATCAATATGGCTACGGATAAAATAACCGCAACTACCACGGTGGTCATGTTTTCTGAACGAGATATAAAAAAGTACAGCAGTAATCCCAGAACACAGCCCAAGATCACCGCAATACTACCACCAATTCTGTACGTACGTTTATTTTTATTTATCAGGTTGACTATTATTACCCCTGCTACTCCCAGAAGCAATATTATCCACATTTCCAAATTCGGCCTTCTCCTATTTTGCTTTCAACCAATAATGTACCATTATATATCATCTGAAGCCTCCTTGCAAATAGTCGCGCTTCTTTGTTGTAGTGCGTATACTGTTACGCTTTACAACAATCAATATGACCAAAACAAGTATCAGCACAGCAAGGCCTATTATCAGCCAAAAAACAAGATCGGTATTTAGCTTGTTATTTGCTTCGCTGGGCAATTCAGAGTAAAACTGCGACCATCCTTCGTGCACATTTGCTAAAGTAAGCTGCCCTTCATTATATATTACATCCACCGTAACCGCGTTTACAGAATCCTTCACGTTGAAAGCATCCACACCCAGATCGGTCTGTTGGTGCGAGGTGGCAGCCGCATAGTCCAGCATAAAATCTTTCTTTGCCAGTACAGTGTTATCGCTGTTTTTCAGGTATAGTGTGTGCGCACCCGGCGGCACATCCATATAGAAAATATATCCGTCAGCATCAGTTCTGCCGCTTTGCGGATCTGAATGCAGCTCTGTAATATAATCCACCAGTGGCTCACCATTGGCATCCACAAAATTGAATCCCACGCTCAAAGCCCCTCCAGTTTGCGCATCCGTTGGAGCGGCAGAGGGTGTTTCCGTTGTTCCCGCAGCCGGCGGTGTGGGGTTTTGCGGCGGAACCGAGGGCTGCGCCGAAGCTATTACGGGAGTCTTTTTTGGCGAGGGCGACGCGCTGGGCGAAGCCGTAGCTGATGGTTTTGCGCTGGCTGTAGCCTTTGCCGTTGCCGTGGGCTTAGCTGTTGCCGAAGCTGTGGGCTTCACCGTAGGCCTGGCGGTGGGCTTTGTTGTGGGTACAGGCGCGGGCGTAGGATTTTCCGTGGGTACAGGCGTTGGCACTGGCGTAGGTTCCGGTGTGGGAACTGGTACCGTTTTTACAAGCACAACGGTTATCCTGGCCGTTTTTCCTCCTACGGTAAACTCACCCGCGTAAGATTCGTAGCCGTCTTTTGACACTGATATCTCATATATGCCCGGCAGCAGTTCAGCTATTGCAGCACTCCCGGAAGCATCCGTAACAGCTTCCTTTCCGGGTATAGTGATCTTCACACCCTCAAGCGGCGCTCCCGCGTTGTCCTTTACGGTGAAAAGAGCGGCAAAACGCATTCTCTCCATGCTTATATTTACAATGTTGAGCTTCTCATCTGCAGCAAAGCTTCCAAAAACATCTTTGCACTGCTCCTGAGAAACAGCATATCTATGCGTACCCTCCGTTACCCAGGTATACGCCTTGCCATTTCCATCTGTATACACATTCCTGGCGCCCGCAACAGCCACTTCCGCGCCTGCAACAGGCTTGCCCGCATCATCTGTAACGTTGAATTCCACGCGCAGGCTGCCCGGTATATCCACGCTTACATTGGTATCTCCCGTCACGGCAACATTGGCCGCCACACGCTCAAGGCCTCGCCTGAACACGCTGTAATCATATGAGCCGTCCTTTACCCAAAATATTGCTTTACCGGACGAATTTGTGGCTATGCTTTGCCCCGCAACAGAAATTTGCGCACCGTCTATCCCTATGTTCCCATCTGTAACACTGAACGTCAGGCAGGACAGCTTTGCCATTTTTACAGCGGGCAAGCTTACATCCTTTCCGGAAACCGTGAATCGGCCTGTGGCAGTTTCGTATGAGCTTTTTACTATTTCATAATTGTAAGTACCGTTCACAAGCTTTACAGAAGCCGCACCATTCGCGTTAGTTATGGCGCGGTTTGTTCCGTCTATATTAACGGAAGCGCCCTCCATAGGCTTTCCGTCTGCATCCTCAACAAAAAACTGTACTGAAAAACCCGCAGTGCCGGGCGCATATCCGTATACCCTAAAGTATTCCTCAGACCCCTGCTCAAGCGCATAAGATTCTCCGTCCACCGTCAACTCACGGGAATAGGTTTCGTTTAAGCCTTCATTTCCCGCCGCCATAGCCACACCACCCGAAATCACGAGCACAGCTATCAATATTATGGATATCACCAGTTTTTTCATATAATATACATCCTCAATCAGCTCACAAAATATGCGGACATAAAATCCGCAGCGCACTGTATGCTTTTTGCAAACATCGTATAAACACAACGCCCTCCACGCTAAAAAACAACAGCGCGCAAACAAGCTACAGACACTTAAAAATACCGCAATCAAACCATCGCTTTTTCGCAGTTTTTCCAACAACCTCATATTTGAGGACAAGAAAAACAGCTTTCAGACACACCAAACATTTACCATGCCAAAGAATGTGCCGTTAAACGAAGCTTTGCATCCGGCAAAACCTATTCATACCATTACAGGAAAAACTGTGAATGCTCCACTTTCAATACACACCATCCCTGTTCAAATATAATAACCCTTTCCCGCTTCTTTTTCAAGCATGTTTTTGGCAAGCAGCTGCTCGCTTTTTATATAATGCCCATCAAACCGGAGCATATTGTACTATTAATTTTTTGCAATACCAAATATGGTGCAAATGTATAAATATTAAATTTTTCCCATACATTTGATATTTTTTTACTGGGTTGCGTCGGCGCTTTTCTGTAATCTTTTATTTTTAGCGGATCTGATGCTCTACCTTTCTC
>CAYXBW010000164.1:0-3407 GCA_964463305.1 uncultured Christensenella sp.
CTGTTCAGGCCGCGTATCTGTGAACGCATTTTCTCGGAAATAGCAAGACCCGCTGCGTCATCAGCCGCGCGGTTTATTTTGTATCCCGAAGACAGTTTTTCTGCAGAGTTAGCAACCTTATCGTTTTGAAGTGTGTACTGACGATGTGTGTTCATCGCCATAATGTTATTCGCAATCCTCATTATTATATCCTCCTTGAATTATGCGATTACCGGAAACATCCTTGTCCCGGTATTGCGGGCTTTGCCCGCGTGATTTAATTTATATCACTATCTCTCTCAGAAAAATGTGCACCTTCTCCCTTGAGAGTTTATGATCTGTATAAAATTTTTCCCTGCACACTCTTGTGCAGCAGATGCAGTTTTTACCTTGCCGCCTCTTTTGCGTTGGGGTTGTACCTGCGTTTAGATTTTTCGTAAGCCCCGTCTGCCGCGCCGCTCTGCTTTTCAAAAACGTCGCTTCTGGTTATGCGCACATCCTTTGGCGCGTCTATCCCCAGCTTAAAAACGGAACCTGCCCTTACTACGCGAATCTTTATATCATCATTTATCATGATGTAATCTTCTTCTTTTACTGATAACATCAGCATTCGCGCAAACCTCCTGTTTTTTTAACCGCGTCCTGCTTTTAAAAAAATTTTTTTGGTAAACTCAGTCGCCCGTTTCGGAAAAGGCATTCGCCATGCTGCCCGCATTGTCTCGTTCCATTGCTATGCGATCCATACATACGTGAAGATAATTTTTTTCCTCTTCGGAAAGACACATCATCTTCTCCTCAAGAGTCATATTTTTAATGTCAAAACCCTCATGCTGCTCGAAACTCTTGACTGCCATATCCCTAAACCACCCCAATATTTACCTGTGTTAAATTATAGTTCCCTTAGTTGCGTTTGTCAAGAGAAATTTTTCCCAGTTAATTAAGGATTGCAGAAATATATTTTTTGTGTTAAAATAGTATAATGTTATATATGTATATTTGCACGGCACAAAAGTTATTTATTCAACGTGAGGTGACATCTAAATGCTGAGCAACCGTTTAAGTGAACTAATTTCCAAACTGGGAGTCAAAAAGGGCGATTTCGCGGCAAAAATAGGTTTTTCACAGGCCTATGTTTCCATGATTTTGAGCGGCAAAAGGCAGCAGCCAACAGACCGTTTTTTTGATTCCATTCATCGCGCATATCAAGTGAATGTGGAATGGCTCAAAAGCGGCAAGGGCGAAATGTTTTCCCTGCCCGATATAGACCCTTCCTCTCCGGATGCGTCGCTGCTTATAAAATACCAATCGCTTTCACTTTCAGAACGCAAGGTGGTAGACGAAATACTGGATGCCATGGTATTGAAGCGCCTATCCGTCCAGAGCATGCAAAACGTATAAATTTGAGCTAATGAGCAGATGGATCTAAAGCCCGCCGCTCTGCGGATGCGGCTATGGTTTTATTGCCGTAAAAAATGCTTTCCCGCGGCTTTTTTTCGGGCGGGAGATTGTTTTTTGCGCGGCGGCATACCGTTGTTTATGTTCACACACCGCGGCTTTCAGTACAGCAGCGCAACGCCCGCTTCTTTTAGTGCGCTCTCCCATTCCGTACCGGGAAACTTATCCGTTACAAGGTAATCTATACGTGACAGACCGCATATGCGGCTGAAAGACACCTTATTCAGCTTTGTGTGATCCATCATGGCAACCACGCGCGCAGAGTGCTCCATCATCTTTGTTTTGAGCACCGCCTCATCCTCGTTTATGTCTGAAAGCTGCTCAAAATCTATGCCCCTTGCAGAGAAAAACATGGTTTTGCAGTTGCAGTTTTCTATCATGGCCTCGGCTGCCCTCCCCACGTAGGACAGCGAGTTTTCACGCAAGTACCCGCCCGTGGAATATACCTTCAAACCGGGATTTTCAGAAAACATAAGCGCCACCTTGGGGCTGTTTGTTATCACCGTGTTCGTACGCCGCTCAAAATGCGGGCGCAGCTTGTACGCCGTAGAGGACGAATCCACTATCACCACATCGTCATTTTCTATCAAACCTGCCGCCAGCTTTGCTATGTGCTCTTTTTCGGCGGCGTATTCCTCGTCTCTCACCACCAGCGGTATTTCCGCGTTCATCCCCTCAGAAAGCGAAGCGCCGCCAAAGCTGCGGTGCAGCATACCCGCATCTGCAAGCTGCTTGAGGTCACGGCGCACCGTTGCTTCACTCACGTACAGCAGACCCGCCAGCTTGTGCACGCTCACATATTTGTTTTCCTTTAATATGTTTATAATGCTTGTGTGCCGCTCTATTCCCAGCATAGCTTTTCTCCGTTTTCAAGTTTGATTGAATATGCTCAAATTGTAGCAGGTTTGTGATTGTTTATCAATATTTACGCCAAAGATACACAATACCGCGCACGACTGGTAAAATAGATACAGCGAACAAAACCGCTTATGCGCTGGCATAATGTATTTTTTTCGCGGAACGGAAATAATATAAGAAGGTGTTATTATGAAAGCATGCGTACTGGAAGCCGTAAACAAGCTGGTTTACAAGGAAGTGCCCACTCCCAGCCCTGCCGCAGGCGAGGTATTGCTAAAAATACGCGCAGCCGGCATCTGCGGCTCTGATGTGGATCGCGTATACAAAAAGGGCACCTACTCCTTCCCCACTATTCCCGGTCACGAATTTGCGGGCGAAATAGCAGCGCTGGGCGAGGGTGTGAACGGCGCTCTACTGGGCAAGAAAGCCGCCGTGTTCCCGCTGCTGCCCTGCCGCAAGTGCGATATGTGCGAAATAGGCAACTACGCCTCCTGCCGCCACTACAATTATTTCGGCTCCCGCTGTGACGGCGGCTTTGCCGAATATATAGCCGTTCCCCTGTGGAATCTGGTGATGACGGACGCGCCCCTTTCCTTTGAGGAGATGGCAATGGTGGAGCCTGCCGCAGTGTCTCTTCACGCGCTGGAGCGTGCGGGCGTTTCCTTTATGGGCAGCGTGGCGGTTTTTGGCGCGGGCGCTATAGGCCTTATGCTGTGCGAGTTTGCAAGCGCGATGGGTGCTGGCGATATAATCATTTTAGACGTTGATCCGCGCAAGATAGAGTTTGCGCAGAGCATGGGCTACACCGCCATAAATAATTCTGATGACGGCTGGGCGGAGCGCGTGATGGAGCTGACCCACGGCAAGGGCGTGGATGTTGCCGTGGAGGGCGCCGGCTTCCCCACCGCCGCGGACGGCTGCTTTGAGATAGCAAAGCCGGGCGGCAACGTGGTGCTTATGGGCAACCCCGCTAAAGACATGAACCTTTCCCAGCACAAATACTGGGAGATACTGCGCAAGCAGCTCACCGTTAAAGGCACGTGGAACTCAAGCTACACACAGGCCAAGAACGATTGGCAATCAGCCATAAACGGCATGGCAACGGGCAAGCTGAG
>CAYXBW010000165.1:0-3352 GCA_964463305.1 uncultured Christensenella sp.
CGGCAAAGGCACAGTATGACGAGGGAATGGCTGCGCTGCAGCAGGGAAAGGAGCTGCAGCAGTCGCTTACCTCACTGCTGCAGGCGGGTGACGATCCGCAGGCGCTTGGCGCTATAGCGGCTATAGCAGAGCAGATAGCGCAGAGCCAGCCGGAGCTTTCTTCTATACTTTTGGCATACGTTCAGGATCCGGGCGATCCTGCGGCTGCGGGTGCGGCGAATGCTGCTGTTGCGCAGTTTGGCGAGGTGCTGGCGCAAAACGAGGTTCAGCTTGCTGCAGCTAAGCAAGAGATAGACAGGGGCTATGCTCAGATAGAGGAGGGCCGGGCGCAGCTTGCTGCCGGCAAGGCAGAGCTGGACGCGGCCAAGGCAGAGCTTGATTCCGCAAAAAGACAGCTTGAAAAAGGGCGCTCAGAGCTTGAAAAAGGGCGTGCGGAGGGGCAGCAAGAGCTTGATGACGCGGCTGCGGAAATAGCTGACGGAGAGAAAAAGCTGGCCGACGGAGAACGCGAATACGCTGACGGAGAACAGGAATATTTAGATGGGTTGGCAGAGTATGATAGCGAGCGCGCGGATGCGCTGGCAGATCTGAAGGATGGTGAAAAAGAGATTGCGGACGGCGAAAAAGAGCTTGCCGATCTTGGCGATCCGGAATGGTTTGTGCTCAATAACGAAACTAACGCAGGCTTTGTTTCATACAAGCAGGATACGCACCGCCTGGATGCAATAAGCGCTGTTATACCTGTATTCTTTTTCATGCTGGCTATATTTGTTACCATGACCTCAATGACAAGGCTGGTGGAGACGGACAGGGGCTACATTGGCACAGTGAAGGCACTGGGCTACGGTGACGGGGCAATAGCGCTGAGATATTTGCTGTACGCTTTTTCGGCATCGCTGCTGGGCGGTGTGTTGGGGCTGGTGCTTGGCTATAACCTGCTGCCCAATCTTATATTTGATACCTATGGCATGACTTACAGCCTGCCTGCCATGCTTCCGGTATTTCCGGTGGATCTTTCGTTTGTTTCTGTGGGCATAGCAGTTATCTGCGCCACGCTGCCCGCATATTTGGTGTGCTTGAACTCAGTGCACGAAAAGCCCTCTGAGCTTATGCGGCCTGAGGCGCCTAAAGACGGCAAGCGAATACTTCTTGAGCGGTTCACCCCGCTTTGGAAGCGGCTCAATTTTATGCAAAAGGTCACGGTTCGAAATATTTTCAGATATAAGAAGCGTTTCATAATGACTCTTGTGGGGGTAGCCGGATGTACTGCGCTTATGTTTACAGGCTTTTCCATACAGGACGCCATAAGTACGGTAATACCCAAGCAGTACGACCAAATATTTGTATATGACATGCAGGTTGGTTACAGCAGCGGTGATGATATGGAATACATGAAAACTGTGGACAGCGTGGCAAGCCTGCCGGAGGTAAGCTCACAGCTTTTGGCATATCAAACGCCGGTGGATGCCATATACGGAAACGTGCTTAAATCCACCTCGCTGGTGGCGGTGGAGGGTTCGCCGGACGGCCTTATAAATTTGCGCAGCAGGAGCGGCGGTGCGCACATAGCGCTGAATGACGATTCTGTAATAATATCTGAAAAGCTGGCAAACCTGCTGGGCGTGAAGGCGGGGGACAGCATAGCGCTGAGGGATGCCGACTCCAATGAGGCCACTGTAAAGGTGGGGGGCATAAACGAAAACTACATAAGCCATTATGTATACATGACTGAAAAACTATATAAAAATGCTTTTGGAGAGGATTTTCTGCCCAATCAGGGTTTTTATAAGCTGAGCGATACAGGCGCGGAAACGGAGCGCGCGCTTTCTTCAGACATAATGGATATGAAAGACGTAAGCTCTATATCTTTCATATCGGATGCGCAGGGAAGTATGCAAAGTATGCTGGACGCGCTGAACATTGTGGTGCTGGTACTTGTGGTATCTGCAGCCGCGCTCATATTCGTAGTGCTTTTCAGCCTGATAAGCATAAATATAGAGGAACGAAACAGGGAGCTGGCCACCATAAAGGTGCTGGGTTTTTATGACAACGAGCTTTCATCCTACGTTTACAGGGAGAGCAATATACTTACTGTGATCGGCATAATATTTGGGCTGTTGCTGGGGCTGCTTTTGCAGAGATTCATACTTACCACTATGGAATCAAACTTTCTCATGTTCAGCAGAGACATACTCTGGCAGAGCTATGTTTACTCAGCCGGTCTCACGGGTATTTTCGCCGTACTGGTAAACCTTATGATGAAGCGCCATTTCAAACGTATAGATATGATCTCATCATTAAAAAGCATAGAGTGATAAGCGGTGAGGGCACCTAGTAAGCAATTTGCCAAAAAGACTTTGGAGCAATACAGCAAAGAAGGCCGGAGATTATAAATTGCATTCAAAACCTCCTAAAATAAGGTGTCAAATCAAAAATGAGAAGTAAAAAAACTCTGCAAATACATTTTTTTGACAATTAGCTCTAATATTTTGTTTTATACTATACATTTTACAAATTAAACTATATAATAATAATGTAGAAATACATTTGAGCACGTATGTGACAGTATGTACATTTTATAAAAATACACTTCGCGGAGGGCTGCCGTGATGCACAAACCTTGATTTTTTTCACAAGTTTTATTATAGTATGGCGCAATATTTACAGTATGGGTTTATGCCGGGCTATGTGAAGTGATTAATATGAATGAGGAGGTTTTTACTATGAAAATCGATTTTAACAACATGATGGCGGATGTCATAGGCGAACACGGTATACAGGAGCAGAAGATAAAGACGCTAATAAAGAGGATACCGGATGTTCACAAGGGTATGGCAGAAAAAAAGGCGGCTATGGCATGGCGCTCTCTGCCATATAACCAGGATGATATAGTTGCGGATATGGTAAAAGAAGCGGAGAGAATAAACCGCGATTTTGATAATTTTGTTGTATTTGGCATTGGTGGAAGCGCGCTTGGCTCAAAGGCGCTTTTCACAGGTACAAAGCACCTCAAATATAATGAGTTGTCTAAGGAAAAGCGGGGCGGCGCACGTTTTTACGTTATGGATAATGTTGACCCGGACGGCATAAACGCACTGCTTGATGTTATAGACCCTGCAAAGACCTGTTTCCACGTAATAACAAAGAGCGGCAACACGGTGGAAACTATGTCTCAATTCATGATAGTGCTGGGGCTGCTGGAAAAATCCATAGGCAAGGACAAGCTAAAGGACAACATAATACTCACAACGGACAAGGAAAAAGGTATACTGAAAAAAATATCTACGCAGTATGGTTTCAAAACATACACGGTGCCGGATGGCGTGGGCGGTAGATTTTCCGTGCTGTGCCC
>CAYXBW010000166.1:0-3350 GCA_964463305.1 uncultured Christensenella sp.
TCAGGCAAAGCCCTACCGCGTCCGCCGTTACATTGGGGCGCGCTTCGTATATTATTCCTATTACGCCCATAGCAACGCGCTGCTTTGCTATCACAAGACCGTTGGGACGTTTCACCGCGTGGATTATCTCACCTGTAGGGTCATCCAGCAGGGCGATATCTCTAAGCCCCTGCGCCATGCCGGCTATGCGCTGCTCTGTAAGCGCCAGACGGTCTATCAGCGCCTCGGTGCGGCCCTTTTCGCGCGCGGCGGCTATATCAAGATCGTTTTGCTCTATTATATATTCGCAGTCGTTTATAAGAGCGTCCGCCATGGCGTTAAGTATTGCGTTTTTTTGGTTGGCGGATAGCGCGGCTACGCTGTGGCGTGCCGATCTGGCTGCCTGCGCTATTTCCATAAGCTCTGAATGTTCCATTTTATGCCTCCTCAAAGCGCTATTTTGAGCACCTTGTTTATATCTGTTATTACATAATCGGGTTTGTATTTGTCCATAAGATCGGTAAGCGAGTGCAGCCAGGCTATGGGCGTATACAGTATGCAGCAATCCATGCCGCATTCGTGCGCCGCCGTAACGTCCAGCTCCACATCACCAATGTATAGCGCGCGTTCGGGCGCTATACCCGTTTCCGCCAGCATATTTTTGAAGCGGTCCCGCTTGTTTTGCGCTTCCCTGTGCGCGCCCAGCACCACATTGAATTCGTCTGCCATTTTATTTGTTTCTGCGATTTTGTAAACCAGCTCGTGCATGGAGTTGGATATCAGTGCCACCATCATTTTTTGCTTGCTGAGTGCCAGTATGACCTCACGCGCACCCTCTATAAAGCCGAGACTGTCTATGATGTCGTCCGCCTGTGTGCGGTAAAATATGTCCAGCTTGTCAAACACTGTGGATATTTCCTCATCATCAAGGCCGGCTCCGCGGAATATGTTCAGCATGGTCTGCGCCTTACCGCCCTCCACTATGTCCATACCCTTGTGATGCGGGAAATACATGTCAAAAAATCTATCAAACATCTTCTTGTGGGCAGCTTCGGTGTCCACAAGCGTTCCGTCCATGTCGAATATCACCAGATCGTAGTTTCGCATCTTTCGCTCCCGTTATACCAATTCCATATAAAAAGTGCTTGCACCCTTTATAGCGCGAGGCGCGTTTGGAATGGTATGAGACGCGTTCTGCGCTGATGTTGCGCAGAACATGCCACGCCGCAGGCGCGGCGTTACCAAAGAAAACAGATGTTTTCTTTGGAATTGGTATTAGTCTATAAAATCAGTTGTTTCGGTTATTTCTATTTTTGGGTAGGGCACTGCTTCCTTTGAATAATCTATACACTTCAGCAGCCAGGCCATGTTGTCTGCCAGCGTACGCATGGTTTGCAGTCC
The DNA here is from genome assembly GCA_964463305.1 of uncultured Christensenella sp. Lineage (GTDB taxonomy): Bacteria > Bacillota > Clostridia > Christensenellales > Christensenellaceae > UBA5399. Next base: position 1,381 of record CAYXBW010000166.1, read on the forward strand.
CTCCTTGTCTCTGGCCACATCCTCTGGTGTACGGCCGTGGGTGGAGTTCCAGTATTGTGAGGAAACCACGGGCATACGCGCTATTGTGAAGTATTTGTTCAAGCGGTCAAATGAAGCCGAAGCGCCGCCTCTGCGGCAGTTTACTATTGCGGCGGCGGGCTTGTAAGCGTAGCGGTCGGATTTGGCATAGAAAACACGATCCAAAAATGCGCAGAGCGCGCCGTTGGGACCCGCATAATATACCGGTGTGGCCACCACCAGCCCGTCCGTTTCCATAAGCAGATCTATACATTCGTTTACGCCGTCATCTGTAAATACGCAATGGCCTGTGCAAAAACACTTTGCGCAGTCTATGCATCCGTGCACAGCTCGCGTTCCCAAGTGAAATACAGTAGTGTCTATACCTAGAGACTCCAGCCTGTTTTTTACCTCGTTTAACGCTGTAAAGGTCGTTCCGTTTTTACGCGGACTGCCGTTTATTAGCAATACATTCATACTGTTTGGAGCATGGTGCGCTGTCTCGGTCGCGGTTTTTTGCTGGGAGAACAGTAAGCTACTATGCCCGCGCCACCACCTTTCTTTCCGTTTTTTCAATATCATCAATTATAACGGCGTGCGCGTTTTTATGCAAGCAAAGCGAGGGTGCGCGCGTTTTTGGAATCTATTTCATCATTGTGGGGTATATTTTATAACTATGCCTTTACAAGGCGAATAAAAAATATGTATAATGAAACAATGAAAGAATCAAGATTGATAGTTAGCGGCGTTGCGCCGCTCTTTGAAAGGCTGGTTAAAACCGGCAAGCCTGTTGTGCTCTATGGAATGGGAAACGGCGCGGATAAAATAATACACTACCTTAAAAAGTATGATGTGGAGCTGTCTGGAGTTTTTGCAAGCGATAGTTTTGTGCGCGGCCATAGCTTTCACGGCCTGCCCGTGATGACATATGCGCAGGCAAAGGAGGCTTTCGGCAGTATGGTGGTGCTGGTCGCTTTTGGTACCCACCGCGAAAACGTTATAGAAAACATATTGAATATTGCAGCAGAGCAGGAGCTTTACGCGCCGGATATAGACGTTGCCGGACGCGGTATTTTTGACCGGGATTATTTTGAGCAAAACGAACAGTGGCTGAACGAGGTGTACGATCTTTTGGAGGATGATGCCTCCCGTGAGGTATACAGGAAGCTTATAAGCTATAAGCTGAGCGGACGGCTGGACATACTTATGTCTGCAGAGTCTGTAAGGGAAGACGCATACCGTGATATTTTGAGCCTGGGCGGAGACGAGGTGTATGTGGACGGCGGCGCTTATGACGGAGATACAGTGCGTGAGTTTATAAACAACGTTAAAACATACCGCAAAATATATGCCATAGAGCCGGACAGCAGAAGCTGCGCAAAGCTTATAAGCAATACAGAGCAGCTTCAAAATATAGAGTGCATGAATATGGCGCTGGGAAACCGCACAGAGGATATAAGCTTTGGAGGAGCGGGCGGAAGGCAGTCTGCTGTGGGCGGCAGGGTTATGGTGGCGCAAAACAAGATAGATAATATAGCGCCGGACGCTACCTATATAAAGCTTGATGTGGAGGGCTTTGAGACCGCCACAATAATGGGTGCGAGAGAGACAATAAAACAGGGCAAGCCAAAGCTGCAGGTGGCGGCTTATCATAAAAATATGGATATGCTGATGCCTCTGACCGTAAAAGAGATACGCGGAGATTATAAGGTATACATGAGGCACTTCAGGTGCGTGCCCGCTTGGGACACATATTTTTACTTTGTGTGAAATAATAATAAGGTAGTAATAAAAATTTATATAAAAGACCTGCCAAAAATGTGTGGCATGGTCTTTTTTTCGTTTTTACGGTGAGATATAAAGATATTGGTCTAGCATTTATTTTGCAGCGCGCTGGGAGAATATTTTGATTGTAAAATATATAAATATGTGATTGACAAAAGGATGAAATA
>CAYXBW010000167.1:0-3288 GCA_964463305.1 uncultured Christensenella sp.
AAAAACACCGTTCCAAGTTTTGGCATATATGTAGGCTGTGCCATTGGCAACGCCCTTCACCTTACCGCTCACATCAACCGTGGCGATCTTTGCGTCGCTAGACTTCCACGTTATTGTTTTGGGGTAGGCTGTGGCGGGGCTGAAAGATGCCACTTTTAGCTGAGTCGTGTTCCCCTTGACTATAGAAACGCTAGTTTTATCCAGCGAAATAGCGGTGGCAGGTTTGCGCACAGTCACCGCGCATTTTGCGGATTTGCCGTTTACAGACGTAGCCGTTATGGTGGCGCTGCCCTGCTTCACGGCCGTCACCTTGCCGTAGCCGTCTACCGTGGCGACTGCCGTATTGCTGGATCTCCACGTCACGGTCTTGTTTGTTGCGTTGCTGGGATAAACGGTGGCGGAGAGCTGCATTTTTTTGCCTATATCCATTGTGTAGCTGCTTCGGTTCAGCGTAACGCCGCTCACAGGTACTATGCCGGGGTTGGGCAGTATGCGCAGCCGTCTTGTTTCGTAGTATGATGTCCAGACGTTTGCAGTAACGGCTACCCATATTTTATAGTCGCCGGGCGGAAGAGTGGTTGTGTCCAGCGTGCTGCGCCACTCGCTTGCCTTCTCATTGCCAACGATGGGCGTAAACCCACTTATTTTTTGATTTATGCCCACATTCAAAAACTGAGCCACCTGCCAGTTGCTGGTGTCCGCCACCTCAAATTTTGTAACAAAAAAATCGGCAGAACTCCAGTACCAGCCCGACCATGTGTTGGGATAAAATTGAAAGTGCAGCGGCACAGACTCGCCCTGCATATAGTCGTATAGGGGCTGCGCTATGTTTATATAATTTGTGGCGGCTTTCTCCGCTTCGGGAGCGTCTGGAGGAGTAATCTCCTCTTGCGTCAGCTCCTGGGCGGGGCTTTCCACAAGCTCGCCGTCAGACGCCAGCGCAATAGACTGCGCCGCAAATACAAATATAAAAACCAGTGACAGTATAAATGTGATGTTTTTTTTCATTTTACTATCCATCCTTTTGAGTAATTCATGTAAGCGTAATTAGATGAGATATGTATGGTTTGATATTATGCCAGATTATACCACACGCAAAAACAATATGCAATATGTATGAATATTATTCCTTGGTATGCATTGCGGTAGGCGATGCATATGGCCTTAGCAATGCTGCCGGATTGTTTTTTGTGAGCTGCTGAAAATATAAAGCATTATGCCTGCAAATGCGTTTTATAAAGAGTCTCTAAATAAACGCAAAGTGCTGTGTAGATGTTCATTCATCGGAAGGCCGGAAATCTGCAATTGCCTTCAAAAATCTCTTGCCATAGCGTTCCAGCTTCACTTTGCCCACGCCTGAAATGTCTAAAAACTCTTCAGCTGTGGCGGGCATCTTTTCGCACATATCCTTAAGCGTGCTGTCCGTAAAAATGGTGAAGGCGGGCACCTTTTGCATTGTGGCCTCTATGAGACGCTGCTTGCGCAGCTCTTCAAACAGAGCGGGGTTTTGCACCTGTGATTTTTTGGTGCTTCGCTTTTTCAAAAGTTTGTCGCGGGGGAGCTTCATGCTTAGGGTTTCGCCCTCGCGCAGTATTTCTGCCGCGCGGCTGCCCAGCTTCAAAACGGGATATTCATCATCCGTTTTGGAGAGGTAGCCGTTTAGCGCCAGATGGTTTATGATTTTATGCAGCTGAGCCGCAGGGGTATTGCTTATGCCGTAGGTGGAGAGCTTTTCAAGGCCTAGACGGAGCAGCCTTTCGCCCTTGCTGCCGCGAAGTATGTCCACTATCATTTTCGCGCCGAAACGCTCCTTGGCGCGAGCTACGCAGGAGAGTATTTTTTGCGCGTCCAGCGTTATGTCCACCCGCTCATAGTTCGATACGCAATTGCCGCAATTGTCGCAGCACTCCATGGGCGTTTCGCCAAAATATTTTAGCATGTAGCCGCGCAAACAGTCGTCCGTAGTGCAGTAAAATGTCATCTCCCGCAGCCGTTTTCTGTCGCGTTCCTTTAGCATGCGCTCCGTTTCCACATCAGGATATTCCATATCCTTTGCATTTTCTATTAGCCATTGGTTGGTGCGCACATCCTTGCCGCTATAGAGCAGCAGGCAATCTGCGTTGGAACCGTCCCTTCCGGCACGCCCAGCCTCCTGATAGTAGCTTTCTATGTCTTTAGGCATGTTGTAATGCACCACAAAGGCCACGTTGGATTTATCTATACCCATGCCAAAGGCATTTGTGGCAACTATTATCTGCACGCGGTCAAACAGGAAATCATCTTGGCTGGCTATTCGCTCCTCATCAGAAAGGCCGGCGTGGTAGCGGGCGGCGGAAAAACCGTCCTTGCACAGCTGCTCACATACTTCTTCCACCGCGGCTCTGGTAGAGCAGTACACTATGCCGCTTAGCTGCTTTCGGCTGGATAGAAAAAGCTTAAGCGCGGCGTATTTGTCTTGAGGATGCTGAACCTCAAAGTATAGGTTTTGCCTGTCAAAGCCCGTTATGAGCACTGAGGGGTTTTCCAGCTCAAGCAGCTCCACAATATCCTCGCGTACGCGGGGAGTGGCAGTGGCGGTAAAGGCGGATATCACCGGACGTTTGCCAAGCTGCGCTATAAAGGCGGGTATCTGGGAATAGCTGGGTCTAAAATCCTGCCCCCATTGTGATATGCAGTGCGCCTCGTCCACGGTGAGCATAGAGATATCCGCAGCGCGTGCAAACTCTAAAAAGGCGGGCGCCAAAAGCCTCTCAGGCGCAACATATATGAGCTTGTACGCGCCGTTGCGCGCATTTTGCATTGCTTTGGCAAACTGCGGCGGGGTGAGGGAGGAGTTTAGGTAAGCCGCGGCAATACCAGACTGGTTCAGCGCGTTTACCTGATCTTTCATAAGAGAAATAAGCGGCGATATCACAAGGGATATGCCGCCCAAAAGTATTGCCGGTATTTGAAAACAAAGGGACTTGCCCGCGCCAGTGGGCATAACGCCCAGCACATCACGCGCGGAGAGTATGCTGTCTATGAGTGCTTCCTGACCATTGCGAAAGGCATCATAGCCAAAGCAGCGTTTTAGAACCTCATGCTTGTCCATATTTTGCAGCTCAATAATTTTCGCGCAGTATCTTGTCTGCTACGTAAAGCCCGTTCGCGGCGGCCTGCGAAAGCGAGCGCGTAAAGCCCGCGCCGTCGCCCGTGGCATATATGCTTTGCGTGCCCTCCAGCTCAAAATCGTTCGCGGCCGGGCGCGCTGAGTAATATTTGCACTCCACGCCGTACATGAGCGTGTCA
>CAYXBW010000168.1:0-3284 GCA_964463305.1 uncultured Christensenella sp.
AAGAGTAGAGTTGGGGGAACTGATTGATGGACAGAAAAATATCCTTTGTGATACCTGTATATAATGAGGAGGAGTCTCTGAAAGAGCTGTATTCCGCGATTATGGACGTTGTTGGGCGCGAGGGCTACAGGTATGAGATAATATTTGTGGACGATGGCTCCACGGACGGTTCGCTCAATGAAATGAAGCAGCTTGCAGAGGCGGACAGCAATGTTTCCGCTATACAGTTTCGCAGCAATATGGGCAAGGCCACGGGATTGCAAACCGGTTTTCGCCATGTAACGGGAGATATCGTTATAACAATGGATGCGGACCTGCAGGATGACCCCAAGGAGATCCCCCGCTTTATAGCAAAGATAGACGAGGGCTATGACATGGTTTCAGGTTGGAAGCAAAACCGCTTGGATCCTGCGGAAAAGCGGCTGCCCTCAAAGCTTTTCAATAAATTTACCTCCACTATGTCGGGCGTTAAGCTGCACGATTTCAACTGCGGCTTTAAGGCATACAAGCGCGAGGTGGTGGACAGTATAGACCTTTATGGAGAGCTGCACAGGTATATTCCCGTGCTGGCAAACAAAAAGGGTTTCAAGATAGCTGAAATTGTGGTGGAGCACCACGAGCGAAAGTTCGGCAAATCAAAATATGGTGCGAGCCGTTATTTGCGCGGGCTTTTTGATTCGCTCACCACTTCCTTTCTCACAAAATATTCAGACAAGCCCATGTATTTCTTTGGTAAGATGGGGCTGCTGTTTTTGGTCGTAGGTCTGGTTTTGGGCATAATACTGACCGTGCAATGGTTTATGGGTAACAGCATTGGCGGACGGCCGCTGCTGATCCTCTGCATGATGCTTGTTGTTATGGGCGGGCTGCTTTTCGCCATAGGATTTTTGGGAGACATGATAGTGGCGGCGCTGTTCCGCGTGAGATACGATGAAAGCCACGTAAAAGCGGTCATAACGAAAGATGGGGAGAAGCGCGACTGATGGCTCTTGCTGAACATACAAAAAAAGCGTGGGCAAGTACCTTTGTGAACCTGCTTGTGCTTTTGTTTTTTGTTGTGGTCATGGTGGTGGGGCTGAACATATATACGGATTATGCCGTAAATGTGGACGAGGCGCTGCAAAGAAAGCACGCGCTCATAAACTATACATATATAAACGAAAATGTGCTGGGCCGCAATATGGACAAGCTGAGAGCCACAGACGAATGGCTAAATGAGGACGGCACGGGCGAGGGGCTGAAAAACTACCGTTCCCGCTCATACGGCGTGGCGTTGCAGCTGCCCATGGTGGCAATTGAGGACGCAAAGGATTTTAAAATGACCTCGCAGGAAATCTTCCAAATGCGGCACATCTATAATTTCCTTATATACTTCTGCGGGCTGGTCGGCCTTTTTTTCCTGCTTAACGATCTGATCAAAAGCAAGCTGATAGCGCTTGCGGGTACGGCGCTCTTTTATCTGTTCCCGCATTTTTTCGCGTCCTCATATTACAACGTTAAGGACATGCTCTTCATACCCATGTTTATATTGGCCTGCCTTTTTATGGTGCGGGTGCTCACGCGCAAGCGAAAGATAGGCAATTGCGTGCTTCTGGTCATATTCACCGCCTTTGCGTCTAATATTCGCATATACGGCATACTGCCTTTGGCGGCGGCGGTGGTGTGCATGATAGTGGAAGACATAATGCGCCGCTTCGCAAGCGACGGCGAGGCCAAGAGCGCTCTTGAGCTGGAGCCGCAGAGCCTGTGGCGAATGATTTTGCCATATATAATAATCATTTTCGGTTTTGTGGGCTTTTGGCTGCTATTGGCGCCCGCCGCATGGATAAACCCTATAGATTACGCGCAGCAGGTTGTGTCCAAGGCGGCTGCCTTTGATATGTGGACAAACAACTCCATGATATTTATGGGGCAGGAGCACTCGCTTGAGACTGTGCCATGGTATTACCTGCCCGTGTGGATGGGCATAACAATACCAATTTTTGATATCATAATGTTTTTGGTGGGCTGCGGCTTCCTAATTGCCACGCTTTTCAAAAGCGGGCGGGGTGCTTCATTCGTGAAAAATCGTGTGCTGTGGATATTTTTCCTCATGTTCTTTATGCTTTTCTGCGCGCAGATATTGCTGGGTATAACCATATACCTCGGCTGGCGGCATATGTATGTGCTTTTCGTGCCGCTTGTTGTGGTGATGTGCTTCGGCATAAAAGCTCTGCACGAAAAAATAGAGGAAAACGGCGGCGCGGGCAGGGTGATAGTGCCCATAGTAACAATAGCGGCGGTGGCTATAGGCGCGGGGCGCATAGCGGCAAACCACCCATATGAGCACAGTATGTTCAACATAATAGGCATTCCCATTGCAGATCAGTTTGACAGGGACTACTATAGAATGTCTTCCAAGCAGGCGATAGAGTGGCTGTTTGAAAACTATCCCGATCAGGATATAGAGATATCCTCTGATGTGCAGCTCATCACGCCGGCAAAATCTTTTTCGCCGGAGGATCAGAAGCGAATAATACTCAAAAGCCAGGAGCAGGACAAAACCAAATTTCAGCCCGCCGAGTTTTATATAGAGCTTTACCGCTACACTGCGGGCAATGAATCTCACATGGCGCAGGAGGGTTATTCTGAAATCCACTCCATAGATGTGGATGGCACGAAAATACTGTCCATATTGCAAAACGATCTTATAAAACAGTTTGAGGAGACGGGTATATTCAATATACCGCTTTCCTATTTTAAAACATTGAATGGTACAATGGCGGCTGACGGGCAGTCTATAACTTCAAACGGGCAGCCAAACTATTTGCTTTACGGTCCGTACAATTACTTTAGCAAGGGCAAGTATGTGCTGCAAATAAAAATGAAGCTGGTGGACGGAAAGGGTAAAACCGATCTTGGCTATGTGGATATTACGGCCGATCACGCGGCGGCCACTCTTACTAGCAAGCCCATAGACGAGGAGGAGTTTGACGGTGCGGGCGATATCACGCTTCTGCTTCCCTTCACGCTGGGTGCATCAGTAAATGAGATGGAGTTTAGGGTATTTACAAACGAGGGAGTTATACTTACCGTGGAAAGCGTTACGGTATATAAGGAATAGAGCTTTGCAAAAAGCGTGAGGCCTGCCATAAAAAGGCGGGCTTTTGCTTTGTACAGGAAATATGAATAAAGTGTTAATTATGGCGAAAACAAGCTGTTTTGGGCGGTCGGTCGCTGGAAACGCTATCGCTTTGATGATATAATAGCTTCATGTTTGGGTATATAACGCCGCTTATATGCGA
>CAYXBW010000169.1:0-3248 GCA_964463305.1 uncultured Christensenella sp.
ATCAGCCAAGCTCGGACACCTCCTCTATCTTTGTGGTCATAGCTTTATACAATTTTGTAGAACCATCAAATGAACCATCGAAGGGTATCAGAACACTGGAGCGGCGCATCAGCCCCTGCCCGGAAGGTGCGTTTTCAATATATCCCTGCTGCGCTTCGGAGATATTGAACAGCTCGGCCAGCGCTTCCTTATCCTTTGCCGCCTGATTGAACATCAGCACAAACTCAGAGTTTGCAAGCATATCACAACCATATTCCGAACGGAGCAGCGAGGTGACGTTTTGCGTAATGCCCACACCCAGCGCACCATACTTACGTATGCGCCGCCAAAGCGAGTCAAAGAACTCAGCCGTAAAGTCGTTGCGGTACATCATCCATATTTCATCGCAATACACCCACGTGCGTTTACCCCGCGCGCGGTTCAGCGCCACACGGTTTTGTATAGCGTCAAGCACTATAAGCATAGCGAGGGGTTTGGATTTCGAACCCAGATCGCGTATGTCATAGCAAACCAGACGGTTATGGATGTCTACATTGGTTTGGTGCGCAAACGAGTTGAGCGAACCAAGAACGTACAGCTCCAGCGCAACCGCCAGATCCTGCGCTTCATCCTCCGGCTGCTTTTTGAGCAGGTTATACAGGTCGGTAAGTGTGGCGGCCGCGCCCGTCTTTTCCGCTGCCAAAAGCAGGGGATCCATGCAGCGGTCTATTATGGATTCTTGCTTCGGCCCTATGTTCGCCTTGCCCAGCGCAGTTTCCAGCAGCGTCAACACAAACTCGCGTTTCATGCTCTTAGGATCGTCATCAGATTCACAGTGCTGCATCATATCGAGCGCGTTTATGTGCATGGGCGAACCAGCAGAAAGATGTATAAACTCACCGCCAAACATCTTAATAAGGGGACCGAACTCGCGCTCCGGGTCTAATATCAGAATGTCATCATCTGTTGAGAGGAACACGTTCGCTATCTCGTATTTGGCGGCAAAGCTCTTACCACTACCCGGTACACCAAGTATAAAGGCGTTGCCGTTTACTAACAGCCGTTTGTCCGCAACCACTACATTGTGGCTTATTCCGTTTATGCCGTAGCATATGCCGCCCCTGTCCCAAATCTCCTTTGTAACAAAAGGCATGAACATTGCGGCGTTTTCGGTAGTAAGTGTACGCATGGCATAAACATAACGCCCACCAAAAGGCAGCACTGTATTAAGCCCCTTTTCCTGCCTATGTTCAAATATACCGAATTGGCACATGGACTGCTGTCCTATTGATATTATGGTGTCCGTATCCTGATCCAGCTCCTGAATGGTATCGGCCATGTGAAAAAGTACGATCTGAGTAAAAACGATCCTCTGATCATATTCCTTTATGAGCTTTATATTGTTAGTAATACCTTCGCGCTTCTCCTGCAACGGCAATGGCACATTGGCGTTCCAATCGCCCATATCGCTGGACTTTTTGGAATACTTAGCTATATCGGTATTGACGGCCACCAGCTTGTTGCTCATGTGTTTAAGCGCGTCCTCCTTGCTTTTGGAGGTTAGGTCTATGGTGAGCATCAGTTCTTTAGGCAGTGACATTATTTGCGTAATCATGGTGTCTTCAATCTCGGCCGGGTATTCGCGTAAAAACAATACTCGCCCATATCGGCCACCAATTTTGAAATGACTTCTGCGGAACTCCATACTGTCCGGGCATATGCTGTCTTTAAAGCTGTGCTTTTTGCGCTCTATAAGGTCTATATCCACATTGTTGAACTCGCTGCTTCTGCCCGGTCTGTAAAAATCGTGCAGGAATCGCAGTCGCTCCCGTGTGGATAGCCGCGTAAACTCACTGCCCATCTTGCCGAAATTGCTTTGGAATGTTGAATCCATACGGTTACACCAATTTTTGACGTCCGCCATATTCTTACGCCGTGTGGTCACCGTGATGTACTTTTCCTGCACGATATTGTTATTACCCTCGGTGGCGCGTTTGAGGTTTACCTTGTTAAGTTCTTGGCGGTATGTATCGTGTTCGTCATTTTTCATGGCGATCATAAAGTTATCGCGGAACACCATTTCGTCTGTACGGCGGTTTACCAGTGTTATTGCAGTGCGCGTATCATTGTCCGTTGCTTTGAGCATCTCCTGATACGAACCGAACATATACTGTACATCCTCCGATGCTGCCGCCTGGTAGTTTATATCGGTAAATTGCCCGGTCATAGAGTATTCGCCATTTAATTTAAAAATCCCGCCGGGCAATATCTGCTCCACCGGGATCGTCTGCTGGCAGCTCCGCGCGAACTTATGCTTGCGCTTACTCAGTTTCGGTTTCCAACTTGCCATATTATCTATACCTCCTAGCCATATATCTTCTTTCTGCGTATCGGCAAGTACAACATACGGAATCTAATAATTCTCGAAATTCTCGAACTATATTGTTGAAATCTTCCTGTGAAGCCGCCTTATAATCAATTTCGGCAAATCGTCTAGTCATAGAATTTTGGTAAGATTTCATTGTTCAGCCTCTCCCTTCTTTTTCGCATCTGCCTTTTCCAGCTTCCGTATAAGCTTCAGCGTGGATTTGGGCAATTCGTCAAACAGCTCGTCATACAATTCGTTCTCTGCCTCAAAATATCGTATAGGGTGTTCCAAAAAATTGCTCTCCACCCACAAAACAATGTATTCCTCCAGCTTCATTTTATGTGGCCGCGCAAAGGCAAACAGGAAGCAGGGCATACCGCCGCCTATTGCCAAATAGCTGGCTACTTGCATATCCATAGACTGGTTAGCTGTCATGTATGCTGCCGCAATTATTATTATGCCCAATACTGACAACACAACCTGCCGTATATTCATTCCGGCCAGTACATTTTCCTCATAGTCTGAAATATCTATAATAGTGGTTGATCTCATTTTTATATCCTCCTTAAACTCCAAGCGCTTCGCGAATAAATTTATTCGCGCCCATTATTACCATAACAAGCATTATGGTTTGCAGGCATATCTGGAATATGTAGTTTGTTATGGCGTTCCAGTAATCGGCGTTCGCGCCCTCCACCAAATTATCCAGCGATGGCCAGATAACGGAGTTGGATGACATCATAGCGTTGAATATAACAATGGCTAGGGCTATGACGCAGATCTCCAAACAGACCGCCGCATACGCTTTCAAGAAATGCTTGCCGGTCTGTGATGTTTCCGGCCCGCCGAAGGTTGACAGCGGTATAGGCGCTATGGCCGTGTATATGTACACCCGGAAAAA
>CAYXBW010000170.1:0-3209 GCA_964463305.1 uncultured Christensenella sp.
CATATTTGAAACATTCCCGCTTACCGCGCAAAAGATAGTCACGAAAAGACTTTTTCTCTCTGCCAAACGCAGACAGCGGCAACCCCGCCGCTATAACCACTTCCTGTGTGGCGGACAAGCCCCTATGCTTCAATTCTTTAGCAATCGCCGCCAGTGTTAGTAGATAGTAACTGTCATTAGCCGTCTTATCCTTTAACAGCGCTTGCCTGCCGCTGCCGCACACATAATATTTGCCGCCATATTCCAGTACATCACGCTGCGTATACGGCTCGTGCCCATACTCCACCACGCCGCTTTGAAAGCTGAAATTCTTTGTTTTTATTGCAGCGTAGCCGTGGTCTATCCCTATGATTTCCATTTTCCACCTCCGAATCGCGATAAAAACGATAACCGCCCCTTCCCTTTTTTAGCGGAGTTATCCAATCCCGACATCGATTTGTGCAGCTTGCCTCGTATGCTTTTGAGCTTTTTTGTGTCCGCGCAGCCGTCCACCACCACGTATTCTTTCGCGCCGCACAGCACCTCGCGATTGCCCTTTTCATCTCGCAGACTCGCCATAAGCCGCTGTCCCACGCGTTTTCTGTAACCTAGCTGCAACGCTTCGCTGTCGCCATGAACACCGTGCTTCTCCAATATTTCCGCTACCTGCTCCGTGCTTGCCGTCATGTTGCCGCCTAACAGCCGCATTATTTCTTTCTCAGCCTCAATTGGTATCCTAGGCTTGTATACCTTCCTCTGTTTTTTCTTCATCTCTGCCCTCCAGCAGTTTGGCTATGGTTGTAAATATCTCCGCAATCTCGGTTGCATCGGCCGCCATATCTTTGGCTTCTTCACCCGTCATACGGGAACAGCTCACCCATATGCGCACATTTTCGGCGGTAGGCTCAAGTAATATGGCTTTTTCAAAGGCTGTGCAAAACTGCTTTGAAATCTTGCTTTGCCTATCCGTTTCGGCATCCGCTTTCTGCATTTCCTTTCTCGCTTTTCCCATCTCCAAAGCCCGCTCCGCCGCCTGCTCACGTTCTTCTTCGGGAACATCCTTTAGCTGTTTGGTCAGGTTGTACCCCTGATTTACGGACAGTTCTCCCGACGAAAGCGCTTCTTTTATGGGAGTGGGAGCATGCTCATCGATTTGGATAACTTTGTTCATAGTGTCGTGACTAATTCCTGCTGTCTGTGCAAGTTCCTTTGTTGTATTGATTTTAGGTTGGTCTATCGGCTTTTCAGATATCTGAAAAGCCGATATTGCATCTTCACTTCGCCTGTCACCACCGTTTTCGGATATTTTAATTTTACCTTTTTCTTCAATAGCAGGCTTCAACTTCAAAGCAATCTGCCCAAGCTCCCACGCCGATAAATTCCTGCGCGCTTTCTGCGTTTCAAGCGCCCATTGCTGCGCTTCCAGTACATCCTCAAATGAAAAAACCACCATCTCGTATGCTATGCCGTGCTTTTCACATAACCCGTGACGGTGGTGTCCATCCACTATTTCCATATCCTCGTTCAATATTATGGGGCAATAGCAGCCGTTTTGCAGTATATCCTGCTCCAGCTTTTGATACTGCTCATCCGGCAGCGGCGGCAGCAGTTCCGCGAACGATAGATTTATTATTGGCGTTTGTTCCCCCGATTTGTATTTTATCCCTGTGTTTCTCATAGATTTATCTCCGCCAACGCTTCATCAAACAACTCCGCCGGCTCGTTTATATCAAACTCAGTAATATCCCTGTGCCTTTTCAAATGCAGAAAATCCACCTCGAACGCCTTTATTAGGAATCCGGTATCTACACTGCCATCTTCTTGTTCCACCCTTACCGTTTCAAAATCGCCTGTTGCCGCTATTTTATCGCCTTTACCAAGATACTCCGCACAGCTTTCCGCCAGTCCACCGCGCACCTTGATGCTCACAAAATCCGTCAGCTTCCTGCCCTCCCTGTCCTTGTATCTACGATCCGAGGCGATTCGCAATATGGCGTAGGGCGTTTCGCTGCCCGCCTTTGTTTTGAGCTCCACTTCCGACGTGAGATTTCCTATTGCTGTGATTTTTAACATATCTTTTACTCCTTCGATTTATATATTTTTCGCTGTTCGCGAAATGGTTAACGCAAAAAGGCGCAGAATTGGTTTTAATTCTGCGCCATATATATGTAGTTCTATTTAGTTGTTATCTGCAATATTTATGATGTTTCGATTGATTTTTAGGTCGTGTTTTGGCAAAGTCCTTGTTATATGCCAATGACCTTTTGATATTATTCACTATGAGTTCAATTTTTGTTCTGTCATATTCGCCGCAGAATATACCGCGACTGCTCATCATTTCCTTTATACCATCATCTATTTGCCTGCTTTCTTCCAAGGTCTGTAGCCTGCCTGCTTTTTCGTATCCGCTGCCGCGCCTTATGAACAGATTGAAGTTATTGTATTTCCCATACTCGCTCATCACCATTTTTTCAAATTTGTCTAATGGCTGCTTGCAGTATATGAGGTTTAATAACAGCGGTGAATCCGTCACTATTACCGACACCTTGCCATCAAGCCGCGCTATCCTATGGCTCTGCACCTTAAACAGATGCATCTGATTATCTATACTACCGTCCAGCAGCTCCATATTATTATCCCACACCAGTTCCTTGGCGTACTCCGGAACATACTCTGTTAGGATATTTTGCTTTTTTAGCTCCGCCGCTATTGCCCACGCCGCGGTTGTCTTACCGGCGCCCGGCCCTGCGTATAAATTTACTACTACTGTTTTCACATCATTTCGCTCTCCCTTCACTAAAAAAGGCGATGTGGAGTTTACCATATCGCCTGTATACTTTGTGCTATTCAGTTAGACTTCCCTTCCTCCGATTCCTCGCCATCTGGCCACACGTATATAACCGCGCCGCATTTGGGGCAAATATATATTGCTGCCGCTTCACGTGAACGTGTAGTCTTGCGCTCATACATTGGCTCCCTACAAGTCTTGCACTCCATATACTTCCCCACCATCATTCATATATTTCTCTAAACGAATTATATCATATCACCTTTGCTTTTCTCGTTATATGCAAAAAATGGCATATCATTTTTTGTACGATATGCCATTCTCCTGCACATATATTATATTACTTTTTCCGGGGGGCTTTTGTTGTATGCAATCTTGCGTTTGTATCAAAAAACCTATGATTTTCATCATAGGCTTTTTAAAATTTGAATCCTGCAGCTAG
>CAYXBW010000171.1:0-3191 GCA_964463305.1 uncultured Christensenella sp.
ACAGCAGTCTACCATCCCTGTTTCTTAATTTGCGAAATTCTATTGACGGTACCTAAAGCTTTCTCTATACCACTGGCATAGCCAGTGGTTTTGGACAATAAAAGTGCCGAAAGCCGCATGGCTATGGCACTTATGGCGTTCCCGCCGCGATTCGAACGCGGGGCCTTTCGCTTAGGAGGCGAACGCTCTATCCTGCTGAGCTACGGGAACATATGTAATATCTATTCAGCTTAAACGCATGCTATACATGCCAGAGCCTGAACGGCGGTTTGATCTACCCCTGCGCTAATATTGCGCACAGCGATACATTTAAAACCAACACGTAAACGCGTTTTAGCACGACTTCAATTTTAATACAAAACTCGCATTATTGCAAATACTTTGTTATGTTGCTAAAAAATCATTCCACGCCGGCTGCACGCATACTCCGCTTTGTAACAAGCGCAAATATGAAGCACAGCGCCGCCACACCGGCTATTGCAAAATATACCGCAGTAAGCGAAGCTCCGTCCGAAAGCGCGCCGAATATTGCGGGGAACATGAATCCGCCCAGCCCTCCAAAGGCCGTGCAAAAGCTGCCCACCGTGCCCGTGGCATGGGGAAAAGCCTTTTGTGAACAAGCGAATATGGTAGGCCATATCGGTCCGCAAAGAAAACCCGCGGCCGCAAACAGTACCATAGACAAAATGTAGTTTTGGCTAAAGCCTATTCCCGCCGCGCAAACTACCACGCCCACACTGAATATTGCAATAACACGCAGATGATTCTTTTTCACAAATCCCATCATCATACGCGAAGGCACCATCATTATCCAGTACAAAGAAAGCGCCAGCGCAGAAAATTCTGGCGCGGAGAGCTGCCGCACGAAAAAAGCATCCGCAAAAGACGAGATAGGCATTTCAATGCCCATATATGTTACCATCCAAATGAGTATTATGTAAAACAACGGAGACTTGAAAACAGCAGCCGCGCTCTTTCCGCCTGCCGTATCGGCAACCTTTTTTTCGCCCGCGCGTGTAAAAACCACCATAACTATAACCACAGCAAGGAAAAGCATTATGGGGGCAAAAGATTGCTGCCACGTCCATCCCTGCCCCTCCAGACCCGCCGCAAACAGCGGCCCCAAAAATGCGCCCAAGCCAAAAACCGTCTGCGCAAAGTTTGTATATCTGGTTACATTATGCGGATAGGTGTCTGCCAGCATAGACAGGTACAGCGTTTGCATAGCGCCGAAGCCTGATCCCGCAATGAACGTTATGCCCACCATTGAGGCGTAACCGTCCGCAGAAAATATCAGCACTATTCCCAAAAGCAGCATGCTGCATCCCGCTATAAGAAAAGGCTTCTTTCCAAAGCGGTCTGCCAATATGCCGAAAAGCACGGGTATGAACATATGTGCGCCATAATTAAGCCCCACCAGAATACCTATCTGCGAGTTGCTCAACGAAAAATCCGCCGCCATTCCCAGCAGCGAATATTGATATGTTGCTATATAGTAGCCAAGCAAAAATGCCATTATAAAAGTAGCCGGCAAAAGTAACTTTGTAGATAAACGTTCGCTCCGCATAACACAATACACCTCAAATAAAATATAGTTATGATACACGTACTGTAAAAAATATGCCATACTTTTTACAGCGTAATACGTGTGCGGGATAAGGCTGATATTCTGCTTTAGTTTGATAGTATTATGAAAATGTTCCCATCCGGTACGACACATCCCCGAGAGTCCCCCCGTAAGCAAAAGCAGGAAACGCTCTGCACCGCAAAACAAGCACATATTCTGTATCCATTGCCACACTGATATGATACCATGCGAATATGCTTTAAACAAGCGGAGTACCTGAGCATTCAAAATAAAATGTTTAGAGCCAAATACCGCGGTGTATAAAAAGTATGCAAGCAAACAACACATGTGCTGTCAACAGATAGACGTGCTACCAATAAACTTTTTCTCCTTTTAGAATAAAACGGAACGCATTACAGCGTTCCGTTTTATTATTATCACGTCAAAACCATCCGTGCTTTTTTCCGCCAATTACTATCCGTTTCTTTACACATTATTGTGCAGCTTACAAAACTTTCCTTGCAGGGCAGGTAAACCACGCGGCTTTAAAAGCCGCCTTTTAAATACTTAGGGCGTTAAAGCGGCAGGATCCTCTTCCACATTTTCCCAATGCATCCCATAATCAAATTCGCCGTCCGTTGGGGATACAGGCATAGCCTCTACGGCTTGCGGAACCTCAACAGCCGGGTTGGTTATACGTGAAAGCTCACCCGTATCCACACCGTATTCGCTGACCGCCTGCGGGCCGCTGAAATATACCTCTTTCAAAAAGCCCTCGCGCGTGCCAAACACAAATACTATTCCCGAACCATCAGACAAAAGCACCTTAACGCTTATATCCGGCGCATACCCAAGACCCGTATCCTCCCAGACCTTTGCTCCGGCAATGTCATAGTCCATATTGCTGCACAAAACCTCGTTTACGCTTCCGGCGTCTGAAAAATATTGCTGCGCAAGCTGCCGAGATTTTATTATTGCCGCTTCCCTAAACGCCGGATAATCAGCCGGGCTTACAACATCCTTTTCATTTGGCAACTGTATTTCCGCCGGTGCGGCGTCTGTAGCGTTCGCCTCCTGCGCCATCTTTATGGCAGCTTCGACGTTTTCGTTGAAAATGTACTTTGTGGCGGAGGTGGGCTTGCCGCTGAGTGAATCCATACCCACCACATAGCGTGTTGCGCCGAAGGTATTGCTGCCAAACTGTATCTGCCAGCGTCCGGTATTGTCTACGCGCATGTCAGAGGTCTCAAAATACGCGTGGCATATTTCCCCGTCAAGCTGCGCATCAAAAAGCTGGGTGAGCAGCAACGCCGCTGTGTCTGCAGCCTCCTTTACGCTTATATCCTTGGCCGAGGGCAAACCGGCGGACGTATCGAATGCCATAAAATATTCGGGCGCGGTATAGTCGCTGTTTGCCTGCGCACTTTGAGGCGGCGGCGTGGCCACTGCGGGCATGGCGTCCCAGGCGTTCGGCTCCAGATACGTTTGATCCACAGAGCGCGCCACGCGTATACTGGTAGCCAAAAGCACGGCGCTGAGTATTATCGCGCCCGCCGCAACCACCGGTACCCATGATTTTTTTAAAAAGCTGAATAATTTAAGCATAGTCTTCCAGTGCAAACAT
>CAYXBW010000172.1:0-3159 GCA_964463305.1 uncultured Christensenella sp.
GCGGGAAAATGCTCCCTTGCGCCGAGCAAGAAAAACCCACCCCAACGAAATCCTCGCCACGCGGAAAACAAAAAAAAAGCCTCCCGCAAAGGAGGCTTCCACCAAAAAACTATTTAAGATTTTCAGGATTCATACACTTGAGTTCATCTGCCACAAATATACCGTCCTTACGGATCAACTTATCATCAAAGTAGATCTCGCCGCCGCCGTATTCCTTGGTTTGCACAAGCACCAGATCCCAGTGCACGGCGCTTTCATTGCCGTTGTATGCGTCGTCATATGCGCTGCCCGGCGTGAAGTGCAGACTGCCCGCTATCTTTTCGTCAAAAAGTATATCTCCCATTGGCTTGGTGATGTGCGGGTTTATGCCCAAAGAAAACTCGCCTATATAGCGCGCGCCCTCGTCTGTATCCAATATCTTGTTCAGGCGCTCTGTATCGTTCGCCGTTGCTTTTACTATCTTGCCTTTTTTGAAAGTGAGGCAAACATCTTCAAACTTGAAGCCCTGATGGAAGGAGGGCGTATTGTAGCTTATTGTGCCGTTAACGCTTGTTCGCACCGGAGCGGTGTAAACTTCGCCATCAGGCACATTGAAATGTCCGTCACACTTTTTGGCGGCTATGCCCTTTATGGAAAAGCTGATATCTGTACCCGGACCCTTTATGTGTACCTTATCTGTTTTGGAATACGCTTCAAGCAGCGAATCCATAGCGCCGGACATTTTTTGATAATCCAGATTGCACACATCAAAATAGAAGTTTTCAAAGGCCTCCGTGCTGAGGCCTGCCTGCTGCGCCATAGCAGGAGACGGATACCGCAGCACCACCCAATTGGTTTTCTTTACACGGAGGTTGTGATGCACTTCCTTACCGTATATGCTGTTGTATAGCTCCATTTTATCGCTGGGCACATCGCTCATCTCAAATGCGTTATCTCCCCCGCGAAAAGAAATATAGGCGTTCATTTGCTTCATTTGCGCGCAGCCCCAGCGGGTAATATCTTTTATTTGTTTTTCGCTGGCCTGCATAAGCCACTCGCGTGTTACCGACTGATGAGACTGTTTGATATAGGGCAGTGCGCCAGCTGCGTATATATCCTTTATTACTTGGCTTGTAAGAAAATCCGGCACGTCTGTTGTTTCCACAAGTACGCGCTGACCCTTTTTTACCCTACAGGAATAGTTTACCAGTGTACTGGTGAGTTTCTTTATTCTTTCGTCAACCATTGCTATTACCTCTTGTACCTATTATATTTCCGTTATTTGTAATCTGTTATATAATTATAACACAATTTAAGTCATTTTAAGCCAGCAATATTAAAAATCCGGCACTGTAAGCGCAGGGTATTCCGTTATGAAAAATACCTATTGGCGCAGCGCCGGATTTTGATTGCATTACAGCACGAAAAAAGTGAGTATAAGGTCAATTAGGCGTCATATCCTTCAAACCTTGCTATGCCCTTTGTAAATATGCTGCGGTACAAAATTATGCACACTATGGCCAGCGCCACTGTCAATATATAAATCAGCAGGGAGTTTCCGCCGGTAAAAAGCATCACAAAACCGGGAACCATAGTTATTGCCATTCCCACAACAACCATTATGCTTATGGGCTTGCCCCGTTTCACCACCTCAAGCTCGTTGTTCCAATTAAAATTGGGGTATTTGAGGTTCAGCGCCATCCCCGCGAGGGAGGTGAAAAGCCCGTATACCAGAGGTGTTACATACAGCAGTATGGCGTGCAGCGGGTCTGGACGCAGCGCTATATTGAGCAGTGTTGCGCTTATTAGTATGGCTACCGTCACCAGTATGATGTTTACGCCCAGCTTGCTTATAATGATGTCTCTGGACTTCACGGGAAGCGACTTCATTATCCACAGGCTTTTGCCTTCAATGGATATAGCTGCGGCAGATGGGCAGGTCAATACCACCAAAAACGACATGGCTACAGTGGCCAGCGCTGTCAGCGTACCGGAAAAATTCACCTCTTCCAATATTCGCCCGTAGCCCACCAGATTTATTACCTGCATAGGCCCTATTATAAGCACCAGCGCACTGGCCACCACCATCATTATAAGGCCAATACAGGAATTCATCATGTAGTTTGATGAGGCTGTAAGCCTTTTGAATTCCTTCTTTAAAAGCGCCTTTTTGGGGCTGGTGGTTTTTAGCTCCTGCATTTTGTAATTGGACTTTGTGCGGTTGGCCGTTATGGCGGAGTTCAGCTTTGTAAAGAACTTGGCCAATATAATGGTAAACAGGGTGAACGCGCCCAGTGATATAAGTGCAAACAAAAGGAAGGATAGCACGTTT
The DNA here is from genome assembly GCA_964463305.1 of uncultured Christensenella sp. Classification (GTDB taxonomy): domain Bacteria; phylum Bacillota; class Clostridia; order Christensenellales; family Christensenellaceae; genus UBA5399. Next base: position 2,312 of record CAYXBW010000172.1, read on the forward strand.
GTTTGCGTCACTGCCTCAACATACAGCCGGGTCAGCGGATATATGCCGTAAATTGTTTTCATTATGGTATCGCCGTACAGCGCAATATTGCTTGCCACGCCGTTCATATTCATGCAAAACAGCATCCATGCGAACAGCGCCACAAGCGTGAGCACTATGTTGGCTCCGTTTTTGCGCTTGAAATGAGAGGCGACCCAGCTGATTATGGAGCCTATTATGGTGGCAAGCACAACGGGTACCAGCGGCACCATAAACATGCATATTATCATTATGGGCCAAAACGCTGCGGGCGGGTGCGCCATTATGGCGTAAACCACAGAAGAAGGAAGCAGGAACAGCGCCGTAAACATAAGGTTCATCAGGTACAGTATCATCAGGCGGCTGGCTATTACCGTGCTGGTCTTTACGGGCAGCGCCATCACAAAGTCGTAATCTTTAAAACCGAAAAGCAGCCCGTTAGTTTTGTATATGGTGGTTATGAGCGCCATAACGCTTGCAGCCATCATAAATACTGAGGGCAGCAGATCCAGCATACCCACAACACTGAGGCCCATTGCCATCAAAAAGCTGAAAGCCACAACAACGATCACCAGCAGAACACCCACAATGCTCATCATTACGGTATAGCCGGTGGAGCCTGCGTCCTTTTTTACAGCCGGAGCAGCCTCGCCCTTTTCCAGCGCAGCCTCGCGCTTTTTTTGCGCTTTGGCATCTGCTGTAGCGAGCCGCATGGTTGCCTTATATTGCATTTTAAGTAAAAGCCAAAGTTTATTTTTCTTCATTGCTTGTCAACTCCAAAAATACGTCCTCAAGGCTGGAATCACCCTTAACCTCTTCCATAGTGCCAT
>CAYXBW010000173.1:0-3128 GCA_964463305.1 uncultured Christensenella sp.
GCCCCCGCGCGGATGTAACGCCCGCCGCAGGCTGAAAAAAGCATCTCCAAATCACACACGGCATAAAGCAAACAAAAATCAGAAACCAGAGCACCCCAAATAACAGCAAAAAGCCCAGCCGCAGGCTGAAAAAACAAAACAAAAAAAGCGCCTGTGCCGCAAGCGCTAAAAAAAACGGCCACAGACGCAAAATATTTATTCCACCGAAATAAGATACTGGTATACCGGTTGCCCGCCGTACATCAGCTCGGTATCGCAGGAGGGATATTCCCTGTCCACCGCGTCACGCAGCTCGTTTGCCTGTTCCTCCGCCACGCCCTCGCCGTAATATATGGCTATTATTTCAGAATCCTCGTTTGTAAGCGCCGCCATTAGCCCCAGCGCTACTTCCTTGGTATCCGCGCCGCTGGAAACTATGCTGCCCTCCGCAATGCCTATCACATCGCCCGCTTTTATGAGCGTGCCGTTTATTTTCGTTTCGCGTACCGCGTTGGTTATCTGCCCGGTTTTCACTCCCGCTATGGCCTTTTCCATGCGCGCCACATTCTCCTCCGCGCCCGCCTCAGGGTCGTATGCCACGGCGGCGGCTATGCCCTGCGGCAGCGATTTTGAGCACACCACAAATACCTCGCGCTTGCTGAGATCCGCCGCCTGCTCTGCCGCCAGTATTATGTTTTTGTTGTTGGGAAGAACTATTACGCTCTTTGCGTTGCAGCTTTCTATAACGGTGAGAATATCGTGCGTGGAGGGGTTCATAGACTGCCCGCCCTCCACAAAGCCATCCACCTGCCAGTCTGCCAGTATATCACGTATGCCCGCGCCGCTCACCACCTCCACAACGGCCACCGCCTTTTGCTCTTGTGCGACGTCGTCCATTGTGGTTATTTCGCGGTGCTGCTCTCTCATGTTGTCTATTTTGATTTGGCTCAGCTCACCAAGCTCCAATGCATACTGGAGCGCCTCGCCCGGCTGGTTTGTGTGTACATGCGTTTTCACCAGCGAAACGTCACCCACCACCAGTACGCAGTCTCCAATTTGAGAAAGCCTGCTCCTAAAAGCGTCAATATCGTGCCCGGTAGCGTCAGGACGCAGATTTTTTACGAAAAATTCCGTGCAGTAGCCAAACTCTATTTCGCTGTTTATCTTCATATCCGTAAAATCAGATATTGCGTCACCGCCCAGCATTCCCGCAGAATCCACCTTTTCGCCGTCCAGCACCGCCTTGAAGCCCATCAGCAGCACCAGGTAGCCCGCGCCGCCCGCGTCCACCACGCCCGCCTCTTTTAGTACGGGCAGCATCTCCGGCGTTTGTTTCAGCGTGGCCTCGCCCTCTTTTATGCAGTATTCCATCTGCTTTCGAACATCGTCTGAGCGCTTGGCGAACACCTCTGCCGCCTGGGCTACACTCTTTGCCACGGTGAGTATGGTGCCCTCCTTGGGCTTCATCACCGCTTTATACGCGTATTCCACGCCCATTGCGAACGCTTCTGCCATTGTTTTGGCGTTTATATCGCCCTCGGCAGTCAGTATTGCCGAAACGAATCCGGCAAATATCTGCGAGAGTATAACGCCCGAATTACCGCGCGCACCTTTTAACGCACCCAGACTGAGCGCATTCATAACTGCGGCTACATCCGGTTCTTCGCCTGTTTGCGCAACTTCTTTTGCTGCGGTTATCATGGTGAGAGACATATTGGTGCCCGTGTCGCCATCCGGAACGGGAAATACGTTCATGGCATCAAGAGCATCCTTGTTTTGTTCCAAAATAGCGGCCGCGCCCAGTATCATTTCACGGAGCAGCTTACCGTCCAGTTTGTCAGCCAAGTTGAATGCCCCCTTAAACCTGTATTCCCTGCACAACTATATCTACGCTTTTAACGTTTAGCCCGGTTTCTTTTTCTACGGAATATTTCACCTTGTCTATTATGTTTTCAGCCACCGCCGCAAGCGAAACACCGTATTTTACAGTGATATAAAGCTCTATAACAATATTTTCGCTCCCGTCAGATTTTATGTGCACGCCTTTTTCCAGGTCTCCGCTTTTAAAAATGTTTGAAATAGCGGCGGCTATGTTTTTTTGCGACATACCCACCAGCCCATAGCATTCTGTGGCGCTTATGCCGGATATAACCGCTATGGTTCTATCATCGTATGTCACTTTGCCGTATTCGTTTTTATATGAAGCGCTCATGTAAAAAAACCTCCTAAATTTGGTTTTATCTCATTTTTTTAAATCTCTTCGAGGCAGGCACAGGGCCTGCTTCTTCGTTCGCTCAATACTTCATTGAGTTTTTATGTACCCAGCGCTTACTTTGTTTTTGATATATTTAAGTAAGTATTGAGTTTATAAACATTCAAGTATATTATATAACAAGCAAACAGCAATATCAAACAGTATTACCGCAACTTGATCTATGTTGCTTTTGAGGGTGCGGAAGCGGTTTTTTCCAAGCGGACCGTCTGCGGCACACCCTTCCGCCGCCGCGCTTTTACCGCACTGTCCCGCGTGGTTTTATACGGGGCGGAGCAAATTTTGCCGTAAAATGCGCTCTTACGCAAAAAACACTTGCATTGTGTGCGTATAAATGGTAGAATAATTCTCGTTTGATATGTACATTTGAGAGGGAGGTGTTAGAATGGCCAAGTTTTGTGAGGTATGTCATAAGGGCGTTTCGTCCGGTAATAAGGTGAGCCACTCACATAGGAAATCCAAGAGAATTTGGGCGCCCAATGTTCAGCGCGTAAGGGTGATTGAAGAAGGCACTCCCAAAAGAAAGTATGTTTGCACTCGTTGCCTGCGTTCGGGCAAAGTAGAACGTTACGCAAACTAATAAAAAGGATTACTGCAAACGCGGTTTGGTTTTTTTAGCCAAAGCCGCGTTTTTTGTTTTTTGTTTTTCAGCCTGCGGCTGGGCTGTTTTGCTTTTTAAGCGTGGGATTGGTTTCTGGTTTTTATTTGCTTTATGCAGATTGTGATTTGGAGATGCGTTTATTCAGCCTGCGGCGTGGCTTTTTGCTGTTATTCGGGGTGTGGGTTTCTGGTTTTTATTGCGTTTATGCCGTATGTAATTTATAGATGCATTTTTTCAGCCTGCGGCGGGCGTTACATCCGCGCGGGGGCGCGGGTA
>CAYXBW010000174.1:0-3084 GCA_964463305.1 uncultured Christensenella sp.
CCGTCACCCTGGTATGTGAAAACCAAACCGTCCGGCACGGTGCGCTTTACGCCCGTTGCCACCGCGGGAGCCCTGCCGTGCGCCGCCTCCAGCATATCGCAGTTAAAATAGTTGTACGCGAAAACCGCGCAGCCCACCGGCGCCACGCCGATAGCTCTGTCCTCAAGACCCATTTCCTCTATACATTCCGCTACCAGGCGGTGCACTATGCCGTGCGTGCAGCCGGGGCAGTAATGGAAAGGCACATCCGTAAGCATGCCCGTTTTTTTGAATACCGTCTTTGCCATGCTCATTTGCCCTCCTTCATCTGAACAATTTTTTCCACTATCTGGGCAGGCGTGGGTATTATGCCGCCCGTAGTACCCGTGAACTCCACGGGAACCCTGCCGTTTACGCCCAGCTTAACGTCTTCCAGCATCTGACCCTGGTTCATTTCCACTGTCAGCACGCCTTTCACCTTTTCCGCAGCTTTCTTGAAGCTGTCATACGGGAAGGGCCACAGCGTAACAGGACGTATAACGCCCACCTTTATGCCCATCTCGCGCGCCTTTAGCGCAGCGTTTTTGGCTATGCGGCCTATAGTTCCGAACGCGGCTATTATGTAGTCCGCGTCCTCCGTCATAAACTCCTGCACACGCGTCTCGTTTTCCGTGATTTTATCGTACTTTGCCTTGAGCATCTTGTTTACTTCGCTCATAACGTTCGCTTCTATGTACAGCGAATTTATTATGGCGCGCGGCTTTGTTTTGTCCTTCCAGCCTGTGGCTGCCCAATCTTTTGTGGGAAGCTCCATCTTGCTCGGCTCTTTGAACTCAACAGGCTCCATCATCTGGCCTATCATGCCGTCGCCCAGCACCATTACGGGTATGCGGTATTTATCCGCAAGGTCGAAGCCGTCCATTACGAGGTCTGCCGCCTCCTGCACGCTAGAGGGTGCCAGCACTATCATATGATAATCGCCGTGACCGCCGCCCTTGGTCGCCTGAAAATAATCTCCCTGAGAGGGCAGTATTCCGCCCAGACCCGGCCCTGAGCGCACTATGTTCACAATAACGCAAGGCAGCTCCGCACAAGCTATATAGCTTATGCCCTCCTGCTTTAAGCTTATGCCGGGAGAGGATGAGGATGTCATCACCCTCGCGCCCGCGCCCGCCGCGCCGTACACCATGTTTATCGCCGCAACTTCACTCTCCGCCTGTATGAACGTGCCGCCCTCTATCTGCGGCATACGCCGCGACATATATTCGGGTATCTGGTTCTGCGGAGTTATGGGATAGCCGAAAAACGCTTTGCAGCCGGCCTTTATAGCCGCCTCCGAAATCGCTTCGTTTCCCTTCATCAATACTTTCGCCATTTTTTAAACCTCTATCAATCTTTCTCTACTTCTATTGCAACATCGGGGCACATCCTTGCGCAAGCTGCACAGGCAATGCACTCCTCCTGCTTCTCTATGCCAATAGGGTGATAACCCTTTTTGTTTAGCTTGTCCTTCTTTATTGCAAGAAGGTTTTTTTTGCAGGCCGCCATGCACAGGCCGCAGCCCTTACAAGTGTCTTCATAAATAATCAACTTAGCCATATTATCTCACCTTTTCTCAAAATTTCGCACATATTAAAGCATAGCAGTTTTGCACTGCGCAGTCAAGCGGCTCACCATAAGCAAAAAAGCCCTCCAAAGAGCATTTTGTACATCTATTTAATAATGGTTTTTACAAAAATAGTGTTTCAGTATTCTGCGGCGAGTGTAAAATAGTTATATTAAAGGACAGAAACGGAGATCACAACAATGGGGTACAACATAGCAAAACAGAAAAAAATCAGCATAATAGGCGCTATAACAGTTTCTCTGCTGGCCTCGCTTTTCCACTTTCTCTATGCCTTTTCCGGCGACAGCTTTGCCGTGGGGCTAATAGCCGCCGTGAACGAGAGCGTATGGGAGCATACCAAGATATTGTACTTCCCATTCCTGTTTTTCAGCATAGTGGAATATTTCGTGCTAAAGCCGGACTTCAAGCGTTTCTTTGCCGCCAAGGCCGTGGCGCTGGGCTTCATATCCGCCGCCATGATAAGCTTTTTTTACACATACACAGGCGCGCTGGGCGTGGAAAGCCTTGCCGTGGATATAATATGGACATTCGTGCTGGCAATACTGGCATTTGTGATATCCTATAGGCTGTACAATTCCGGCTATCGACTGGAGCGGTATTTTGTGCTGTTCTGCTTGCTCTTCTTTGGGCAGCTTGCTATGGAGATATTTTTCACGCCATACCCGCCTCAGGTGCCGCTGTTTATGGATACCGAAAGCGGTCTTTACGGCTTTGGGCGCTAAATCCCCGAGACGAGATTCACCGCCCAAAACACCAGCGTGACAACCACGCCGGCCACACACACTATTGCTATAAAGCGCCGCGCAGCTTTTCCCGCGCGCGCTTTTTTGTCTTGCTGCGCGTAAAACTGCGCGTCCTCGCCGGATATTTCCTCCTGCGCCTCTTCGCCGATGGGCAGCGCGTCAATCAACTCGCGGGCGCGCTCATAGTCAGCCGCGTCTACAAAAACATCCAGCGATTCACTCAAGTAGCTGTGACCGTACAGCGCCCTGAAGCCATCGCTTATATTGTCGCCCGCCGCATAGGTTTTTATGCCCCGCTGCGACAAAACATCGTTTATTATACGCGCCTGCACATCATTTACGGAGGATACGAGCAGCGTTTTTTCCATGAGCTTTACGGGCATATCCTCCGCACTCCGCTCTTCCTGCTGCTCCGGCGCTTCACCTTCGTGCAGCGCGCAGCCGCAATCGGCACAGGTGTTAAAGCCCTCGTCGTATTCGCTGCCGCATTTTGGGCAGTGTGGCATATTTTATCCCTCCCTTGAACGGCGCAAAGCAATACGCCTATTGCGCTGATTTAATTTTAATCCATCCAATCCGGACGTGTGAATATCTCTATCTCAAAGGTTTCTCCCGTATAGCCGCGCGCAGCGTACTCCGCCAGCACCTCCGGCTTGCCCGAAGCGAAGGCCACTGGTATTCCCGTTTTTTCGGACAGCGCCGCGCACATCTGTTCGCCGAATATGAGGTCGTCCG
>CAYXBW010000175.1:0-3069 GCA_964463305.1 uncultured Christensenella sp.
GCTTTACGAAAAAGTATATGAAGCGCAAGAATATATAGGGCGCGTGGCGCTTGCCGCCCGCCACCTCTTTATAAAAAGCGCGTGCGTCAAAGGCGATCTGTGCCTCTGTTTTTTTGCGGTGCTTATCCGTCATGTTTTGCCAGCCCATGTTCATCATGGCGTAACAGCGCGAATAAACGCGATTCACACACCAGTAGCGCAGGCTGGTTCGTATTGTTTTCATGGCAAGCTTTCCGGCTGGCCCCAGCGCGGTGCCTATTACGAAAGCCTTTTTTGAAAACATCTCAGGCTGCGGGCGGTGCACCAGAAATAGATAACAAAAGTGATCCAGAAAGTTTTTGATGCTGCCGCTCTCCGCCATAACATATACTGGTGTGGTGAAAATGAGCGCATCTGCTTCCAGCATTGATTTTAATATGGGTAGCGTGTATTCCGCATGCGGGCAGCTCTGCTCTCCCTGCACGACGCAGGCGGCACAGCCGCGGCAAAACTTCGGCAGGTCTTTTGGCATAAAATATTCCGTTATGTCTATTTCGTCCTGCCTGCGCATCTCATCCAAAAAAAGCTCCGCCGCGTGGCGTGTACCGCCGTTTTCGCGCGGACTGCCGTGCACCACTGTTATTTTCATGCTAAAAACCCACCCTTCACAATATAGTTATATTATAACTGCGAAAAGTGGGTTTGAATCTACCGCTTGCGGCTCTAAAACAGCCGCTTACGAGAAATATACTATATATCCCTGCACCAGAACAAATATTATAATGAAGGGCAGCACCCACTTTAGATAGGGGCGCAGCTTGGGCGGGAAGCGGAGTCCCTTGCCCGTGTTGACTTCCAGCAAAAAATTATCATAACACCAGCCGTAGCGGCTTACGCAAAACATAAGGTATACAAGCGAGCCTATGGGCAGCAGATTGTTGCTTACTATGAAATCCTCAAGCGCCAGCACATTAGAGCCTTCGCCCAAGGGCTGAAAGCCGGAAAGCAGATTGAAGCCCAGCACGCAGGGCAGCGAAAGCCCTATCATGAGAAAGGTGTTTATGAGTGCAGATTTTTTTCGGCTCCAGCCCCAAAGGTCTATGCCGAACGAAACAATGTTTTCGAACACGGCAATAACTGTGGACATAGCCGCGAATGTCATAAATACGAAGAAAAGCGTGCCCCAGATCTGCCCGCCCGGCATTGTGTTGAATACGTTGGGCAGTGTCACGAATATCAGACCCGGCCCGCTGTTTGGCGCCACGCCAAAGGCAAAGCAGGCGGGGAATATCATAAGCCCTGCAAGTATTGCCACCGCAGTGTCTAGTGACATTATGCTTATTGCCTCGCCCAAAAGACGGCGATCTTTATTTATATAGCTGCCAAAAATAGCCATACTGCCTATACCCACGCTGAGCGTGAAAAAGGCCTGCCCCATTGCGGCGAATATAGTTTCTGAAAGGCCGTGCTCCATTAGCCGCTCAAAGTCCGGCTTCAGAAAAAACTCTATGCCCTGCTGCGCGCCGGGCAGAGTGACCGCGCGTATAACAAGTATGAGCATAACGGCAAGCAGGCTGGTCATCATTATTTTTGTGCTCTTTTCCACGCCGCGCCTAAGACCAAGCGCGCACACGGCAAAGCCCACAGCCACAACCACTACCATCCATATAGTTTGCTGAACGGGATCGGCCTGTACGTCTGCAAATACCTTTGATATCTCTGCCGCGCCCAGACCGTTCATTTGGCCGGAGGCCGTTTTTACCAGATAATCTATCATCCAGCCCGCTATGGTGGTGTAAAACATCATGAGCAGGTAGTTGCCCGCCATGGCGGCGTAGCCGTGCCAGTGCCACCTGCTGCCCTTCTTCTCCAGCACGTTAAAAGAGCGTATAACGCTTTTTTGGCTGGCACGCCCCACGGCAAATTCCATCACCAATATGGGCAAACCCAATATAACCAAAAATATGAGATATATTATCAAAAAGGCGGCGCCGCCAAATTCGCCGGTTACGTAGGGAAAACGCCATACGTTGCCAAGGCCTATTGCGCAGCCCGCAGATATGAGTATAAAGCCCATGCGTGAGCCAAAAGTTTCTCTCTTTTCCATTCCAACCCCCATTTTAAAAACGCACTTCATGGTAGACATTATACATAATATAGGGTACACAAGGAACTCTAAAACAGATTTTGAAGTGTTTATTATAAAAAAATTTGTTCAGAATGAAAAAATGGCAGACTCGGCTATACATAGGTATTTGAATTTGATGAAATAAGGCTCTTTTGAAGAGCGGGCGCAACGGTTTGTTGTATTTGAGCGCAAAAAATTATATAATATGAGACATATGCGCGGTAGGCGTTCTGTTTGGCGTACTTTTTGAGCCGCGCGGAGGTTTTTTGTATGCAGGAGTTTGCAAATAGATTTGAGGGAATAACGGGCAGCGAAATAAGAAAGATATTTGCGTTATTGGCTGATCCGGAAATAATATCATTTGCGGGGGGCAATCCTTCGCCGGCCGCTTTCCCCAAGGAAGAGCTGGCGGAAATATCTGCCGAGCTTTTGCGCACGCAGGGCGAAAGCGTGCTGCAATACGGCGGTACGCCGGGCGTGGGCGCGCTGATTGGTTATCTTAAGGAAATGAACGCCCACATAATGAAAGATACGGACGATGTAATAATTTTAACGGGAAGCTCTCAGGGAATAGAGGCTTTTACGCGCTGCTTTATAAACGAGGGAGACAATATGCTGGTGGAGTCGCCCAGCTTTTTGGGCGCGCTGCAAACCTTTCGCCTAAATGGCGCAAAGCTGCATTCTGTGACGCTGAATGAGGATGGCGTGGACACGGCGGAGCTTGAAGAAAAGCTGAAAACGCTTCGTCCCAAGTTTTTTTACGTGATACCCACATTCCAAAACCCATCTGGCATCACTACGTCTGCGGAAAAACGGCGGCAGATATATTCGCTGTGCGAAAAATACGGCGCTATGATACTTGAGGACGACCCCTACGCAGAGCTGCGCTATGAGGGCGAGCCGATCGATTCCATAAAAGCTTTGGACGAAGCGGGCATAGTGTGCAAGCTTTCAAGTTTTTC
>CAYXBW010000176.1:0-3029 GCA_964463305.1 uncultured Christensenella sp.
AATTTTTTATAAAAATTACAATTTTATAACACTCCGTTCAATCAAAGATGTTATAATCTTTTTGAGATTTAGGTGTGGGGAGTATGTTTGGATGACTGAAAACAATAAAAATGGTTTAGGGGAAAAGCTTAGAGCGGGCGGCTCCAAGCAAAACAAATTTAGGATAAAACTCACTCCGCTTAGGCTGTGGCAAATAATTGCGGCGGCGGCCTGCGTGCTGGCAATAGTGTTTTGTTCGCTGTGGATACAGGCCAAGAATGCAGTGCCTGAAGAACTTTTGCTGCCCGAAAATGTGGGGGAAGTGGAGCAGATAGAGGTTGCTGCAGAACAGCAGGAAACGCCGGAAGCAGAGGCAGAGGCAGTGGAAGATGAAGTTGACATGGATGTTTCGGGAATCAAGCTTACGGGCAAAAAAATAGTGCTAGACCCTGGCCATGGCGGGAACGTACCGGGCGGCACGGTGAGTGTGAGCGGTAAAAAGGAAAAGGATCTGAATCTTGAGATAGCGGAGCGCATAAAGGCAAAGTTTGAGGAAGCCGGCGCAAACGTTATAATGACGCGTGAGGGAGATACCTCGCTTTCAGATAATTGGCAGGAGGATCTGGATATGCGCGGTCAGGTGGCGGTGGATAATGAAGCGGATATGTTTATAAGCATACACCAGAACGAATTTACGGACAATCCGGAAGCCACCGGCCCGCAGGTGTTTTTTGTTAAGCAAGGCTCAATAGGCAAGAAGTTGGCTGTATGTGTGCAGGATATGATGAATTACAGCTTAAAGCCGGAATCTGAGCGCATACCGCTTGAAAAGGATCTTGTAGTTTTGAGGCCGGGAAAGCAGCCAAGCTGTCTGGTGGAATGCGGTTTTTTATCCAATGCAGAGGAAGATAAACTGCTTCAATCTGAAGAATATCAAGATAAGCTTGCCCAATCTATAGTGGATGGCGCAAAATTGTACGTCAAAAAATATGGATGAAAAAATAAAATATGAGAGGTTGCTGTACTGTAAGGCAACCTTTTTTATTTGCAAAGTTTGGTTAAAGTATGCATAACCGGGCTTGGATGGCAAGATCAATTCGCAAGGTATATTGCAGGGAATAGGTGATATGTATAATTTTACTATTGTTTAAAATATTACGGAGTATTATAATATATTAGTCACAAAATAAAAATTAATTGTTTAAGCATTAGACTGACGACAATTACTGAAGAGGTGAAGAAAATGTTTAAAAATATGTCCGTACGGCTGAAGATTGCGCTTGGTTTCGTTTTTGCGGCAATTTGCCTTTTTGTTGTAGGAGCCATTTCTGTGGTTAGCTTGTCCGACATGAATAAAAACATGACGAATTTTGCTAATACCACGCTGGCGGCGGACAGTGCAATAAGCTCTGCGCAAATAGAGACGAACTATGCCGCAAGGCTGGTGCGGGAGATCATATTGAATGCGGATAGCGCAAAAATGCAGGATTACACAAATAAAATAGATCAAAGCGTTGCAGAAATAACCGCTAATATAGCGTCATTAAAAGAAAATTATACGCAGGACGACGGCACCATTGCAAATTATGAAAGCAAGATGAGCAAATGGCTTGAGATAAAAGATAAAGCAATAGCGGCTATAAACAGTGGTGATCTTTCGGCGGCCAGCAGTATATTATTGACAGAGTGCACACCAGCTCTTGAGGAGCTTGACAGTGTAGCGCATACGTTAAAAAATAACATAAGCAATTATAAGGACGCAACGCTGGCTCAAAATATACGTTCCACAAACCAGTCCACGCTTGCTGTTATAATAATAATGATAGCGGCTTTGGTGGTGGGCTATCTTTTGGTAAGAAAGATATCTTTGAGTATAGTTAAACCCATAAAGGAAATATCTGCTTCGGCAAAGGAAATGTCCAAGGGCAATCTGAATGCTAATATATCATATGAAAGCAAAAATGAGCTGGGAATGCTGGCGGAGGATATGCGCAGCTCCATGAACACGCTATCCCGCTATATAGGTGAAATAGACAGGCTCATGGTAATTATGGCCGGGGGCAATTTTGATTTTGAATTCAACGAGAAGTTTATAGGAGATTTTGAAAACATAGAAAAATCCATAGAAACCTATTCTGCAAAAATATCTCATACACTTGCGCAAATGGGTACGGCGGCAGATCAGGTGGCAGCAGGCTCTGTGCAGGTTTCCACAGGCGCGCAATCCCTATCTGAGGGCACGCTGGAGCAGGCCGGTGCCGTGCAGCAGCTTGTTTCCACCGTTACGGAGATTGCTGATACCAGCAAGGAAAACGCTCAGAACGCAAAGAATGCCAGCTTACAGGTGGCTGAGGTGGGCGGAGAGCTTACTGAGAGCCAGCAGAAGATGAGCGCCATGATAGATGCAATGAACGATATAACAAATTCGTCCAATGAGATAGGGAAGATAATAAAAACTATAGAAGATATAGCTTTCCAAACGAATATACTTGCGCTGAACGCGGCTGTTGAGGCAGCGCGTGCTGGTGAGGCAGGAAAAGGCTTTGCCGTGGTTGCGGATGAGGTGCGAAATTTGGCTTCAAAGAGCGCGGAAGCTTCCAAAAACAGCACCACGCTTATAGAGCAATCATTGCAGGCGGTTAAAAACGGCTCAGAGATTGCGGATGAAACTGCCACTATGCTCAACAGAGTGGTGGAGGGTGCTTCCAGGATCGTGGTAAATATAGAGAGTATATCCAGTGCATCAGAATCTCAATCTTCTTCAGTGGAGCAGGTGAAGCTGGGTATGGATCAGATATCCGCTGTGGTGCAGACAAATTCGGCCACATCTCAGCAGAGTGCGGCTTCCAGTCAAGAGCTTTCCGGTCAGGCGCAGATAATGAAAGAGCTGTTGTCTCAATTCAAGCTGCAGCAGGAGGGTCAAGATCAGTACTGAGGCAGGATGGGGCAGGTGCAATGCTGACGTTTGCTGTAAAAGAAAAAATAAAAAGGCGGGCACATTGTGTGCCCGCCTTTTTTTGTGTTGCTCTATAAATGATGCTTCATTTTTA
>CAYXBW010000177.1:0-2991 GCA_964463305.1 uncultured Christensenella sp.
AAAGCTTTATACAGCGCTAAATTCGTTTTAGCACCGTTACGCACTCAACGTGCGTGGTCTGCGGAAACAGATCTACCGGTTGAACAAGGTTGGCGGTGTAGCCTTTTTTCGCGAACTCCGCCAAATCTCTTGCCAGCGTAGCCGGATCGCAGGATACATAGCCTATAGCGCGCGGTGAAAGCGAAGATATTGCTTCTACCAGTTCTTTGGAAAGCCCCTTTCTGGGCGGATCTACAGTTACGATATCCACATTGCCGCAGCTTTGGGCAACCTGTGGCAGCAGCTCCAAAGCATCGCCGGAAAAAAACTCCGCGTTTTCAATATCGTTTAAACGCGCGTTAAATTTGGCGTTTTCTACAGCATCTTGGACTATTTCAATGCCGTATGCTTTTTTTACTGCGCCCGCAAGCAGAAGCGTTATGGCACCTGCGCCGCAAAAAAGATCAAGCGCCGTATCGCCGGGTTGAACGTTAAGATTTTTCATCAAGTTCTTATATAGAACCTCAGATTGCGGCGTGTTCACCTGCAAAAAGCTGTTTGGGCTGATTTTGAATTCCAACCCGCAAACGCTTTCATAAAAATGATCGCGCCCGAAAACCACAGTATTTCGTTCACCCATTATCACATTTGTGGCGGCGTAGTTGTGGTTTAGCACAATTGATTTAACCTGCGGCAACACAAAGCGAAACAGTGTCAAAAGCTCGTGGCGGTTTGGTATATCCGCGCCGTTTATAACCAGTATCATCATTATCTCGCCCGCGGAATTGCTGCGGAATATTGCATGGCGCAAAAGCCCGGTGTTCGTTTCCTCGTCATATATGCTTATTTCGCATTTTACCAACCACACCCTAAGCTGCGAAAGTGCTATGGCTATATCCTCGTGCTGTATGCGGCAGTCGTCAATATCCACAACATTGTGCGAATGCGCGGCGTAAAGGCCTATATCTACCCGTTCATTCTGCATTTTTACCGGAAATGCCGCCTTATTTCGGTAGCGGAGGTTGTGCGCGGAGGGCAGCGGAAAACTCACGGGCATATCCAACCCGCCAATTCGCTCTATGCAGTCCTTCACCCGCCTTTGTTTGTACTCAAGCTGTGCGGGATAGGCCAGATGCTGCAGCGTGCACCCGCCGCATTTGGAGAATATGGGGCATGCGGGCTTTACGCGCATGGGCGATGGCTCCAATATATCCAGCAGCTTTCCCACCGCGTATTTCTTTTTTAGCAATATTATTTTTGCGCTGACTTTCTCGCCGGGCAGCGCGCCTGCAACAAACACGGTCATGCCATCCACGCGACCTATGCCCTGACCGTCCGTACCTATATCTTCTATATTTATTTCAACCAAATCATTTTTGTTCATTTTGTTCACCCGCAATCTCAAATTATCATTTTATTATATCAAAAAATACAGACTTTGTGGTATATTTGTATATGTTGAATAAAATTGAAATCGAGGCGATACAAATGAAAAAAGCAGTTATGTATGGCGCGGGAAAGATAGGCCGCGCTTTTGTTGGCAAAATATTTTCTGAAAGCGGCTATGAGGTGTGCTTTCTGGATATAGTGCCGGAGCTTATTGAAGAGCTGGAAAAGCGCGGAGAATATCCGGTGCGTATTGTAACGAACGATACTAAGAATACGAGGTGGGTAACGGGAGTTACTGCGTTGAACGGAGAAACCGCCGAGGCCACCGAGGCCATAGCCCAGTGCGATATAATGGCAATATCCGTAGGCGTGAATTCCATGCCGGACATAGCGCCCAACATAGCGCGCGCCGTAAAGCGCCGCATGCAGATAAAGGACGAGCCGTTGGACGTTATTCTTGCGGAAAACCAGCTGGGCGCAAGTGGACTTATGCGCGATTGGATATACCCGCATCTAAACGAAGAAGAACGCGCTTGGGCGGACGAAAAGCTTGGTTTGGTGGATTGCTGCATAGGCATAACGGTGCCCAAGCCTACGCAGGCCGAACGAGATGAAGATATGCTGCTTCTTTTGGCTTCGGATTATGCAGTGTTGCCGGTAGACGGCAACTGCTTTAAGGGAGAGATACCCAAGCTGGTGTGGATGAAAATCGCCTCGCCATTCGAGTTTTACCCGCGCCGTAAGCTGTTCGTGCACAATATGTCACACGCGCTGAGCGCCTATCTGGCTTACGATATGGGCGAGAAGGATTTTTGCAAGGCGGCTGCGCTGCCGCAGATACGTGGCTGCGCGAAGGATGCTATGGAAAACGTGGCAAAGGCTCTGGATGCTGAATACGGCGTTGATATGGTGGAGATGAACGAATATATAGAGGGGCTTTTAAACTTGTACGCAAACGAGGC
The DNA here is from genome assembly GCA_964463305.1 of uncultured Christensenella sp. GTDB lineage: Bacteria > Bacillota > Clostridia > Christensenellales > Christensenellaceae > UBA5399. The sequence goes on from CAYXBW010000177.1 coordinate 2,331, forward strand.
TATGAAGGAAACAATAGAGCGAGTTGCTGCCGATCCCATAAGGAAGCTGCGCAAAAATGACCGCTTGGTGGGTGCGGCGCTCTATGCTGATAAGTGGGGAAGCGACCCCTCAAGCATAGTTAAGGGAATTGCCGCGGCGCTGCGATATGACGCGCCGGAGGATGAAAGCGCAGTAAAGCTGCAGCAGATGATAGCCGAAAAGGGTGTGGAATATATTATAGAGAATCATATGGAGATAGAAGCAGGGTCAAGGCTTGCCAAAATGATAGCGGAGGAATACGCTAAGGGCAAGGTTTCCTAACCCAAATAAAAGTAAAAATCATAATAACGAATGTTACAAATACAAAAGCTGCTGCGAAGTAGAAAACCCCGCAGCGGCTTTTTATAATGGTATATACAGAAAATACTATTTAGCGGCATATTGGAAACTACAAGTGGCCGGATCAAATGCAATTGGCGCGGACGTGAAAATAGTTACTATGATACTGAATAAAAAACTAAGGCGGCAGAGGCATTGTAACTATTGTTACTGGTGATTTTGTGTCACTGCGCGGATGTTGCTGGTTATAGTTTCTTTCTATATAGGGGGACGTAGGTCAATACGCCGTCTATACGCGTACTCTCAAAGAGTGTTACCGCGGGGACACTTCCGCGCAAAGCA
>CAYXBW010000178.1:0-2947 GCA_964463305.1 uncultured Christensenella sp.
TTTTATAAACAAGAGCGAAGCCACGCGGCTCCGCTCTTGTTTTATTATATATATCCAGTTGCGTTTATGGCTGTGCAGCAGCCCCTAGCGTAAAGTTTGTTTATTCAGCTCAGGGCTGATATGCACAGACGACGCCATGTATGCTGTATATACATCATTCGCACGGCTTTTTCGCTTATCTGAGCTTTTTTTCCTCTTCGTATTCCCTGTGACGCTCTTCTTTATCTGCGTACCTTTCCTGCTCACGCTTTAGCTCAGCTTCCTCGCGGCTGCGCTCTGCCGCACCGGCCTCGTTGAACTTGTTTATTTCTGCCGCATGCTTTTGTGCTCTGTGTCCCTGTTTTGTCATTTTTCTGCTGGCGGCCCTAGGCCACGCTCTCCTCTCACACAATATAATACACTTTTAAGCGGGCTGTCTGTATGCTTTAAAGATCATCCGCATCCTGCTCCGGCTCCTCACATCTATCCGACATTCCCGTGTAGCCGCCCTGTACATCGGAAGTCTTTTTACCGCTGCCGTCATCAAACCAGCTGTCCACCACTTCCATTGCTTTGCCGCCGTTCTCTGCCGCGCCCTTTAACGGGCATGTATTGTTCATAGCTTTTAACCTCCTTAACCATATTTTTCAGCTATATATGCATATTAATAACCAAACTGTTTATTATTCAATCATAGAAAAAAATATGTTATAATATTTTCATTTACAGCACTGTATTTTTTTTATGATATTTTTTTATGCACGTTGTACTGCGCGTTGATTTATAACAAATTTAGGGTGGATTATCTGTAATGATAAAAGGCGAGCTGAACGGATTGTACGCACAATTGGATGATATACAACAAAAATATCTTGATGTTTTGCGGGCAAAGATGTCTTTTGAAGATTCTGCCTTTTATCGCGTTCAGATGGGTGATATGGCAAGGCTTATAGAGCTTGATATAAAGGCACGCGCAAAGCTGCAGGACGCTGACTCTATAATTGATACCGTAGAGCTGTCCTCCTCGCTGTACGCCGCGTTTTTAGAATATATGTCCGCCATACTTACAGAGCTTTCCGCATGCAAGATGCCTGCCGAGGCCACGCGCGCGTACAGCGCTGTAGGCGCTTCCATAAATGCGGGCGAAAAGCTTTCCGCACGTGATATTTTTGCATGCATTTCGCTCACAATAACTGTGGTTTCGCTTTGTATAGGCAATATCGGCATAGAAAAGCAGCCCACGCTTATTTCCATATTGGACAAGCTGCTGGATATAAAAACCTCCCAGCTTCGTTTGGTGGATGAGGCCTTGCGTTTCAGGATGGATTTTTTGCCGCCCACATTTTAACGCTTTTGCTCACCGTTTTTTACATATGCTGTATGCGCAGTCCGCGTGCTGGCCGCACACATATTTCAGTGCCTTCTTGCGCTGTATCTCCCCTGCGCGCCTATCTGCCTTTATTCCCCGCTTGACTGTTCGTTTCAGTGTGCTATCATTATATTTGGTAATATATTGAAACGGAGATGTGATGGATGGAAACAATACTACTGGGAAAAACGGGCATACCTGCCTCAAAAATAGGCTTTGGCGCGCTGCCGCTGCAACGGCGTGATATGGCTGAGGCCGTTCGCATACTGCGCAAAGCATACGATTCCGGCGTAAATTTTTATGATACCGCCAGGTTTTACACAGATTCTGAAGAAAAGATAGGCCGGGGGCTTTCTGACGTGCGTAAGAATATTTTTATTGCCTCCAAGGTGTCCGGCGCAAAGACGGGCGAGGACGTTGCGGCATATATAGAAAACAGCCTCAAAACTCTCAAAACGGACTATATTGACGTTATGCAGTTTCACAACCCAGATTTTGTGCCGCTTCCCGGCGGCGAGGACGGTATGTTTGACGCCATGCAAAAAGCGCGCGAACAGGGCAAGATCCGCTTTATTGGCTTTACAAACCACAAGCTCACGCTTATAAACCAGGCACTGCAAAGCGGGCTGTATGATACGCTGCAATACCCCATAAGCTACATTTCAACAGAGGAGGAACTGGAGCTGATTTCACGCTGCGAAAAAAGCAACGTTGGGCTGCTTGCCATGAAGCCGCTGGGCGGCGGCTTGCTAAACAACGCGGCTGCCGTTTTCCACTTTTTTGAGCAGCATAAAAACGGCCTGCTTCCCATATATGGCATACAACATATGCATGAGCTAGAAGAGTTTTTGGCTTACGAAAAGAACCCGCCAAACGCTTCCAGCATGAACGAAATAATTGAGCGGGACCGCGAAGAGCTTAAAGACAATTTTTGCAGAGGCTGCGGCTATTGCATGCCCTGCCCTGAGAATATAAGCCTTAACATGGTTTGCCGTATGAACCACCTGCTCCACCGCGCTCCCGTAAACGAATTTGTTACGCCATACTGGTATGATGAAATGCAAAAAACACTGAATTGCAAGCAGTGTGGGCGCTGCAATCCACGCTGCCCCTATGATTTTAAGCCGCAAACGCGTTTAAAGGCAGAGTACGATTATTTTATGAAGGTATACAGTGAATTTCATAAAAATGCCTGAAGCTGCTGACGTTTTTTGAAAGCTTTCGCATAGCCTATTTTGTATAAACATATAGCTTGCTTCACGCTATTTTTGTTTAAATGGCGTGAAACAGTTGATATAGCACCGCCGGATGAGCGGCAAACGAAGCATATAGCAAAAAAAAATGAAATTTAATAATTTTGTAACATTATTGTTATTTACAAGTAATATATTTAGTGATATAATTGCATTAAACAATAAGATTTTTTCATTTTCTCCTTTATCAGCCCTCTTGCTAAGAGGGCTTTTACTTTGCGCGGATACTTTAATATTTTTGTAATATATTTCAATAAAATCACGCTCACAGTGTTACTTTTCCCCGTCCCCTATCTTTTTCCACGCAGCCTTTGGCTTTTTCCGCTCACCATTGCCTGTTTGCGCC
>CAYXBW010000179.1:0-2869 GCA_964463305.1 uncultured Christensenella sp.
TCATAGAGGATGACAGAATAAGGAAATTCCTTAAAAAGAAGCTGTACGCTGCAGGCATCTCTAAGATAGAGATAGAGCGCGCGGCCAATAAGGTTTCCGTAAACATATTCACGGGCAAGCCGGGCATAGTTATAGGCAAGGGCGGCACGGGTGTCGATCTGCTCAAAGCCGATCTGCTAAAGCTCACACAAAAAAATGTTGTTGTGAACATAATAGAGGTGAAGCGTGTTGACGTGGACGCACAGCTTGTTGCGGAGCAGGTTGCTCAGCAGCTTGAGAAGCGCATAAGCTTCCGTCGCGCAATGAAGCAGTCTATAGGCCGTACTATGAAGGCGGGCGCCAAGGGTATAAAAATAATGTGCGCGGGACGTTTGGGCGGCGCTGAAATAGCGCGCAGCGAAATGTACCACGAGGGTTCCATTCCGCTGCAAACAATCAGAGCGGACATCGATTACGGCTTTGCCGAGGCTAACACCACATACGGCAAAATAGGCGTAAAAGTTTGGATATACAAGGGCGAGATTTTGGGAAATCCCCTGAAAGACAGGGCGAAACCTTCAGCGGAAGGAGGCAGGAAAAACAATGTTAATGCCAAAAAGGGTTAAGCGCAGGAGAGTATTCCGCGGACGCATGAAGGGCAAGGCCCAGCGCGGAAATACGATATCTTACGGCCAGTATGGCCTGGTGGCAATGGAGCCTGGCTGGATAAAGTCCAACCAGATAGAAGCGGCTCGTATTGCTATGACAAGGCACATGAAGAGGGGCGGCAAGGTGTGGATAAAAATATTCCCCCACAAGCCCGTTACTGAAAAACCGGCCGAAACACGCATGGGAAGCGGTAAAGGTTCTCCGGAATATTGGGTAGCTGTAGTTAAGCCCGGCCGCGTTATGTTTGAGGTTGCGGGTGTTGCAGAGGACGTGGCGCGCGAGGCGCTTACGCTGGCTGCACATAAGCTGCCTGTAAAGTGCAAGTTTATGATAGCTGAAAACGCGGATGATTACGTTATGACGGGCAAGGCGCTCAGCGCTGACGACATAGCCAATCCCGAGGCTCCGGCTTCTGAGATGGAAGACGAAAATATAGCGGCAGGTGGTGAGCAGAATGAAAACTAAAGAAATTCGCGAACTTACCCAGGAAGAACTGGTTACAAGACTGGGCGATCTGAAATCCGAATTTTTCAATCTGCGGTTCCAGCTCGCTACCGGTCAGCTGAACAACCCGTCCAGCATAAAGAACATAAAAAAAGATATTGCCAGAGTGAAAACCGTTATACGGGAAAATGAACTCAAAGCGCAAAAACTTGCAGAATAGGAGGATAGCTTAAATGGCAGATGTAACTAGAGGTTACCGTAAAACAAGAATAGGCACGGTAGTATCCGATAAAATGGACAAGACTATCGTAGTGGCGATCAAAACGAAGAAAAAGCATCCCCTGTACGGCAAGACTGTAAATTTCACCAACAAGCTGAAGGCGCATGACGAAAACAACGAGTGCGGCGTGGGCGACAGGGTGAGGGTGATGGAGACGCGCCCGCTTTCAAAAGATAAGAGATGGCGTCTTGTTGAAATAGTTGAGAAAGCGAAGTAAGGGGAGGAATCTGAAATGATACAACCAGAAACACGCCTCAAGGTTGCCGACAACTCGGGCGCTAAAGTGATACAGTGCATAAGAGTTACGGGCGGCAGCGTTAAAAAGTCGGCCAATATAGGCGACGTTATAATCGCTTCCGTAAAGACGGCCACACCTGGCGGCGTAGTAAAGAAAAAGGACGTTATAAAAGCCGTTGTAGTTCGCTCAAAGAGCGGCATACGGCGTAAAGACGGCTCGTTCATAAAATTTGATGAGAACGCGGCAGTAATAATAGACGCGAACAAGCAGCCCAAGGGCACGCGTATATTCGGACCGGTCGCAAGGGAGCTTCGTGATCGCGATTATATGAAAATCGTGTCGCTGGCGCCCGAAGTTCTTTGATCCGGGGAGGCATATAGAAATGGCGAATAGTTTTAAAATAAAAAAAGGCGATACCGCTGTCGTTATCTCCGGCAAGGAAAAAGGCAAAAAGGGTAAGGTGCTGAAGGTGCTGCCTAAGGACGATAGGGTCGTTCTTGAAGCGGTGAACATGCTTACAAAGCACAAGAAGCCCCGCGGTGCCGGACAGCCCGGCGGCATAATAAAGCAGGAGGGTACATTGCATCATTCTAACGTGATGGTGGTATGCCCCAAGTGCTCCAAAGCCACAAGGGTCGGTCACAAAATGGAAGACGGCAAAAAGGTGCGCATTTGCAAAAAGTGCGGCGCCGAGCTGTGAGCGAAGGGAGGAGAAACGAATGCCTAGATTGAAAGATACATACAAGGCGGAGATTATCCCCGCTCTCATGCAGAAATTTGAGTATAAGAACGTGAATCAGGTGCCCAGACTTGAAAAAGTTGTTATAAACATGGGCATGGGCGACGCTAAGGACAACGCCAAGGCGCTTGAATCCGGCGTGGCAGACCTGGCCACTATAGCCGGCCAGAAGCCGGTTGTAACCGCGGCGAAAAAATCCGTTGCCAACTTCAAAGTCCGCGAGGGCATGAAGATAGGCGCGAAGGTTACGCTCAGGGGCGACAGGATGTATGAGTTTTTGGATAAAATGATATCCATAGCCATCCCCCGCGTGCGCGACTTCCGTGGACTTTCCGCAAAATCCTTCGACGGCAGAGGCAACTTTGCAATGGGATTCAAGGAGCAGCTGGTTTTCCCCGAGGTGGATTACGATCAGGTTGACCAGATTCGCGGTATGGATATACTAGTCGTTACCACGGCAAGCACGGACGAAGAAGCGAGGGAACTGCTTACCCCGATGGGTCTGCCGTTTGCTCACTCG
>CAYXBW010000180.1:0-2856 GCA_964463305.1 uncultured Christensenella sp.
CGCGCGGCAAATTTTTGCGCGGTAGACTTTAGCTCCGCCATATCTATAGGAGCGGCCACGCGGGTGTGGTCTTCATACAGCCCCATAACGCCCTCAATGAAGGCATAATACCTCTTCTTCACCGCTTCGTCCGTCAAAAAACGGCTTATCAGCGGGTCTAATATTTTATATGTGAATATCAATCCCGGTTCAAAGCCGAAAAGCAGCTTGGGCGTGAGCATTGCCGTGGACATGGATGAAACGAAAAATTTGCTTGAGCAGTCCATAGTGAGCAGCAGTGATTCCATGGGCAGCTTGGAATAAAAGCTCTCCAGCCCCTCTTTTTCAAAATTCGGGTCTATGGGGTGCACCTTAATCACCATATCGCCCCCCGCCGCAGCTGCCGCCGTATCCATTATATCGCTCTCCGCTTGGTCATACAGCTTTGCATCCGCTTCGTTTTTCATCTCAATAGAGTTGGGTTCGCTCAAAAATATGCAGCTATATCCCGTCAGGCGGTTCACGCCCTCCGCAAGATTTTCCAGCCCGAACATGCTTTCAATGATGCTCCGGCTCTGCTCCGTCACGGCGGGTATCTTTTCCACCGGAAAGGGCGTTTTATAGGGGTATAGCGTGGGCGCGGAAAAATATGCGCGCGTCACCCTGTCCATATGCGTTTTCTGGCGCAGCTTGGCAAGCGCGGCGGTGAACCGCGTTTCCACAAGGTTTGATGTATATTCACCAATACCCTCTTCTATAAGGTAAACAGGCGGCTTTCGCCCCGTCCTGGCCTCCGCGTTGTAAAGGTAGGTGGCCATGTATGTTGTGCGCGAGCAAATTATTGCGTCAAAGCGCATATTCGAATCATAGCCGTCTATGTGCTTCAACATAGCTTGCGGATTCATTACGCCGGAAAGCAGCTTGCCCGCGCCCATATGCTTTTTGCCGTAATACAGTATAGCGCGTATGTTTTTATGCTCTGACGAATAATTGAAGGTCTGCTCCTTCAGATACAGATACGTGTTTATGAAAAAAACAATGTCCTCACCCGGCGCTACGGCCTGCGCCGCCAGCACGGCAGACATTATTTGATAGGGCGTATCACAGACGAGAGCTATCATGCTTTTTCCTCCGTTATAGCTGTTTGCCGCAGGTTTTCTGCGGCCGGCATCTTATATTGCCGCTTCAACAAATATCTATCTCATTCGCAGGTCACTGCCGCCAAAAAGATATATATCCGTATAATCTCTATATTCCAACCTGGACGCTATTCTGTCATCGTAACGCTTTTGCAGATTTTCCACATTTGTGGCGTAAACGGTATGCAATCCCTTCTCTATACGCTTGTTTATAAGGCTGTATAGATATTCCACACTAACATTCTGCGTTATTGGCTCTGCTCCCAAATCATCTACCAAGAGCAGCTTTGCGTTGTGCAAAAAGGACAGATCCACATCCTCGCCCATTCTGTGCGCAAAAAACAGCGAATGCAGCTCGCCCGCTCTCATAAGCAGCACATCAGCACCCTTTTTCTTTGCTTCTACCGCCATGCAGTTTATTAAATAAGACTTTCCAAGACCCGCCTTGCCCATCATCAAAATATTTTTGCGTTGGTTCCCGGGGAAATCATTTATATATTTTTCCGCATTCTTTTTATATATTTTCATCAAACCGCGTTGGGTATAGCCCACCGGCAGCATATTCTTATCGTCAAATGCATCCAATTTGAATTTATCAAATCCTTGGGGGAGGCTTGAAATGTATACGGCGCCATAGCACTGCGCATAAATCTTTTCCAGCAAGCAATTGCACGGGTTTCCTTCAAAACTGCCCATATCCCCGCATATTTCACAGGCGTAGCGCGGAAACCTTATGGAATCTTTTATTATTTCATCACGCTTTGCCTCAAGCTCTTCCAAAGCGGCAGTTGTATCTTCACCCGAAAGCAAAGCCCCAAGCTGTTCAAACCGCAATATCTTCAGCTCATCCTCAATCTGGCTAAGCTCCTTGTTTGCCGCGCACAGCCTTTCAAAGTGGTGCCTCCTATGCAGTGCGGTTTCTTTATATTCGGCCAAAACGTCCGCCACAGTTTTATTCATTTTCGTCCGCCAATCTGTTTACGGCCTCAAAGCGCCTGCGCTCCACATCCTCATCCGTATAAGCATGCTGCTCGAAAGCCTTTTTGTTTTTCATGTCGCCTGAAAAACGGTTCAGGTTTTGATCCATCGCCGTCTTGAGCGTCGTTACGCCCTTTTTCGCCCAATCTGCCAGCACCTTACGCAAAAACGCGCCCGGATCGTTTGCAAGAGAGCTTATCTCCGCCGCATACATCAGCACGTCATGATTCATTTTATGCTCGTTTCTGAGCGAGGTATACCATTTTCTGTCAGCGTCGCTTATTATCTTTTTTATGCCCGCGCAGCCATACACCTGCTCTATGCGCTTGAGCAGTCTGTCCTGCTGGCGGGTGTGCCGTCTTATTTCCTCTTCCGTGGTCATGCCCAGCTCTTTCCACTCTCTCAAAAGTGCGTCCACAGATTCAAAACGGCGGGAATTGTTGTCCGCAGATTGCGCGCAGGCCAGCAATATTATCTCATGCGAAAAGCCCGCCTGCTCCCATTCGCTGTAAAAACGTTCGTGGCTGGGTTTTATGTTCATACGCGAATAATCCAGCGCGCGCAGTACGTCCTTTATATTGTTGCTGCGCTGCTCATGCGCCGCGTTGTGTTCGCTTATTCCGCTGGAGGTGGTTTTTCCGTTCTCGTATAAATTGCGAAGTATGGCGTCCAAATATTTAAAGGGCGCGCCTGATGGAAATTCTACACCCTTCATGGCAAACTTTATTGCCTCTTGCGTAAAGCCCCATTTTTCCGTCCA
>CAYXBW010000181.1:0-2848 GCA_964463305.1 uncultured Christensenella sp.
ATATTTTCCCCGCGCACTGCGCGGGAAAATGCCCCCCTCGCGGCGAGCGAGAAAAGCCTAGCGGCAAGCAAAAAAAGCCCCGCGGCAAGCGAAAAAAAAACGCGACAAGCAAAAAACTCATCACGTTCAATAAAAAGCAAAAAACTTAAGGAAAAAGCATATCCCAAGCAGGTTTTTGCCAACTGCGCCTGGATATAGCCATTACCGCCAGCAATATAAACACCCAGGAAGCATTGCTTACCATCATAGAAAAAGGACTGAGATTCAAAAGATACATGGCCTGATCATGCACCGTCCATAGCAGCGCCAGCACCAGCGTAAAGCTCAGCGCAACGCGATTGTCTCTTAGCAGTGCGCTGGCTGAGATGGTGGCAAATATGAACAGCAGCACCATTTCGTTGCTGGAGCCTGCGCCAATGTTTGCGTTTGCCGTACCAAAGCACAGCGCGGCCGCCCAGCCTGCCAGCATGCCTATTATGGCTATGGGAACATATATCCAAAACAGCTTCATATTGCCGCGGCAGGATTTCTTTTTTTTGCCGAGACCGCCCGTTAGCCCAAGCAGCAGTATGGTTATGCCAATGGCTGCGGCGAAGGCCAAAAGCGCGGAAGTATCTCCCATATTTGCCCAATCCCTGGGCAGGTCTACAGAAACGTTTTCGCTTGCCCACAGGCCTATTCCGCGGGTGAGCATGGCGCTGGCCACGGTAACAAATATGGCGGGCATGCGCAGCACCATTATAAAGAGACCGTTTAAAAGCCCCACCGCTACGCAAACGGCAACGGCAAGCAAAAAGCCGCCCGCAGAGCTGCTTTCTGAAGCGTTCATGGCGAATATCATGGCGGAGAGCGCCATAACGCCGCCCACCGAAAGATCAAGCCCGCCTGTGCGCGAGGAGGCGAAAGCGGCCATTGCCAAAGCGCCCACCAGGCAAAAATGCTGCACAAAGCTGCCCGCGCTGCCCGCGTCCGGTATGTTTGAGCCAACTATAAACAGTATGGTGGTAACTGTTGCCAGCACTGCAAGCGCAACAAACGCAAGCCAGTTATCTAAAAAATGCAGACCGCGCTCAAGGCGCAGGGCGGCAGCTTCATCTAAAGGCGGCTTGTTCGCGGCAGGTTCGGTTGCCTGCGGTGCGCCGCATTTTACGCAAAACAGTGTACCCTCGTGTAGCTCTACTCCACAACTGCTGCAATACATATATAGATCCTTCCTGATTATTTTTTTTATTACTGATAGATTATACTCTGAGGCAGTGGTATTGGCAACACATATGCCCTGCGCGTATGCCAAATCTGTACAAAAAAGCTTCCGCCTCGTGATAAGTGAAGCGGAAGCCTTTTAAATACCCGCTCTATCAAGGGAAGTAAACATAGGCCAGCTCTGTGATTTCGCCGTTACCTATAGTAACGTTTACAAGCAGGCTGTCCATGACCTTGCGCGCGTTGTCGCTAAGATATTTGGGCAGATCTGCCGCCGCTATATCCATTGAGGTGGAAAAATCAAGCGGATCGGGAACGGTAACCGTTATTCCGTTTGCAAGGGGATAGGTTTTAGAATCGCCGGATTCCTCAGGAGTTACTTCGTCAGGATTTTCCGCGTTGCGCTTTAATGTGACCGGCTGTATGGCGGCATATATAACACCGTCTTTTTCCTCTGCCGTGTTCAGCAAGAACACAGAATCATCAGCGGGGGCATCTGCGGCGGGAAGCACAAAGCCAAATAGGCCAAGGCCAAAGTTGTTCGTTCCCTCAGCAGCATCCTGCAAGTTTACCGTAAGCATGCCGCCTGACAGCTTTGTTATGGTGGACGGATGGGTTATAACGCCCCCGGTCATGGAATTTGACTGCAAAACTATCACAGAGTCACCGTCTTTTCCAAGAGGGAAGGGGAGAGAAAAGTTGTATGAACCCCCTTTTACGCCAACCCATTCATTCAAATGCTTGTCAAAGGCGTCTATTTCCGCCGCGTAAACCAAAGCTCCCTGTATGTTTTCCTTGCTCATGTAGTCAGCAAACATTTCGTATTGGGAGGTGTCGTTTCCGTACTCTGCACGTATATATGCCTCCTCACCGCTGGGGAAGGCGGGGTTTGTGGTAACAATATCGCTGTTCGGCGGCGCGGTTTGCGTGGCTGCAGCCGATTCGGAAGGCTGTGCTGGGGTTTCGGGTGCGGCAGACGGCACTGCGGCAGATGCAGGCGCTTCTGAGGCGGAGGGCGGGGCGGTGGTTTGTGCGCAGCCCATTATCATTATGGACACAAGCAGCAATATGACCGGTAGAAAAATAATCTTTTTATTCATAAAATCTCCTTCGTTTACACGTAACATATAGGACACATTCCTGCATCCTTGCGGGAAATATGCAGTTTATTCAAAGCAGTGGCTTTGCTCAAGTAAATATATACTAAAATTTGTATGAATGCAAATTTTGATTTTTTGACTATGATGGAGGTTTGTTTTTTCAGCCTGCGGCTTGGCTTTTTGCTGTTGTTTGGGGTGTTGATTTCTGGTTTTTGTTTGCTTTATGCTGTACGTGATTTGGAGGTTTGTTTTTTCAGTCTGCGGCGGGCTTTTTGCTGTTATTTGGGGTGTTGGTTTCTGGTTTTTGTTTGGTTTATGCTGTACGTGATTTGGAGATACATTTATTCAGCCTGCGGCGGGCTTATATCCGCGCGGGGGCGCGGGTAACAGGGAGAGCGCGTGCGGGAAAGACGAACCCCGACGGAAAACGCGGCAAAACTTCGTTTGATTTAGTTTTTTGTTGCGTTGTGCCGCTCCGTTGCTCCGCGCTTCAAGTTTCGTACAAGGCTAAAGTTGCGTTGCGCTGCGCAAAAGGTTTCCTTACG
>CAYXBW010000182.1:0-2848 GCA_964463305.1 uncultured Christensenella sp.
TATGAGAAACGACATCCCCGAACATATTTTCAAAACACGCGGCGATTTTCGCCACTGGCTAATAGAAAACGCGCAAACAAGCGAAGGCGTGTGGCTGACATTCGGCAAAACAAAAACGCTGACCACATTGACGGCAAAAGACGCGCTGGAAGAGGCGCTTTGCTTTGGGTGGATAGACGGACAAATGAAAAGCATAGACGAAACAAAATACCGCAAATACTTTGCCCGCCGTCAGGCAAAAAGCGCCTGGTCAGACAAAAACAAGAAAATTGTGGAGTCGCTGCGCGAGCGGGGCTTGATGGCAGAATCGGGTGAAAAAGCGGTGCAGGCCGCAAAGCAAAACGGTATGTGGGAAAATTCGCCCTCAGGCGCTGTAACGGCGGAGCAAACAACGGATTTTGAGGCGCAGCTTGCGGCGCACCCGCAGGCATTCGAAAATTACGCTAATATGCCGCAATCCGCCAAAACCACCTATGTGCGGCGATATTTTTCGTTCAAGAGAGAGGAGACGCGGCAAAGGGATCTTGAAAAAATAATAGATCTGCTAAACCAAAACCTCAAACCGTCTATAAAAAAGTAGAAAGACAGCGTACCCCGCTCGCCGTCGTGCCGCTGTTTACGAATATGCACACCGCGCCGCGTTATGTGCTATAATATATTCTACTAAAAAATAGTGCAAACGGAGTTGAGCCATGCAGCTGTCAGACAGCGTGCGCCAAATATCTGGCGTGGGCGAAAAAATAGAAAAAATACTCGCCAAGGTGGGCGTCGCCACACTGCGAGACCTCATATATTACCTGCCGCGAGGCTACCGCGATTTTTCCGCACCAATAAAAATAGCAGATGCACAGCTTGGGGAGCCTGCGCTTTTTCGTGTGGAAATATACACAGATCCCAAAACGCGGCGCATAAGAAAGGGGATGGAGATAACCTCCTTTCAGGCGTCGGACGGCAGCGCCATAATAAATGTGGACATATTTAATCAGGTTCATATAAAAAGCTACATAAAGCGTGAAGACACCGTGTATATGTACGGTAAGCTGAATTACGCGGCAAACAGGCTTTCTATGGCTTCGCCGGAGATATATTTCAAAAAGCCGGAGGACCCCTTTGCGCCCATATATCCGCTCACGGCGGGGCTGAAGCAAAATATGCTGCGTAAATTTATAAAGCAGGCGCTAAAGAGCGTGTCTGTAACAGAGCCGTATTCAAACGGTTTTTTGGAGCGGTTTGAGCTTCCCGGCATAAACGAGGCGCTTTTTGGCACGCATTTCCCGCGTGATCTGGAAACGGCGAGCAAATGCCGCTCACGGGTGATATTTGACGAGCTGCTGGTGTTTTGCCGCATGATAGAGCTTTTGAACGAGGAACGCAGAGAGCAAAGCGGCGCGGTGATACCGCAGGACGAGCGGTTTTTGGAAGAATTTGCCGCCAAGCTGGGTTTTTCGCCCACGGCGGCGCAAATGCGTGTAATGAGGGAAATATCAGCAGACCTTGCGGGTGAGGTGTACATGAACCGTTTGGTGCAGGGGGATGTGGGCAGCGGCAAAACGGCGCTTGCGTTTTTTGCTATGCACTGCATGGCAGAAGCGGGCTTTCAAAGCGTGATGATGGCTCCCACAGAAATACTGGCGGAGCAGCACGTCAAAACGGCGCTTTCGCTTTTTCCGCGGGAGAGCGTGGTGTCCGTAACGGGCGCGCTATCTGCAAAGGAGCGAAGGGAGGCAAAGCGGCGCATAGAATCTGGCGAGGCAAGCATAATAATTGGCACGCACGCGCTCATTTATGCAGATATGGCCTACGCCGATCTGGGGCTAATAATAACGGACGAGCAGCACCGCTTTGGTGTGAAGCAGCGCGCCGCCATATCCGGCAGGAGGGACGCGCACTCGCTCATAATGTCCGCCACGCCCATACCGCGTTCGCTTGCGCTGGTGCTGTACGGCAGAACGGATATCTCCATTGTGGATGAGCTTCCGCCCGGCAGAAAGAGCGTTAAAACGTACATCATTCGAAAAAACAAATACGCGGAGATGATAGGCTTCATTCGCCGCGAGCTTGATGCAGGCAGGCAGGCGTACATTGTTTGCCCGCTCATAGAGGAAAGTGAAAATGACGAACTGAAATCCGCAAAGGAGATGTTTGCGGAAATTGGGGTGCACTACCCCGGAATGGATATGGAGCTGCTGCACGGCAGGCTGAAGGCGGCGCAAAAGCAGGATATCATGCAGCGTTTCGCTGATGGTGAGCTGCGCATACTGGTTTCCACCACTGTTATAGAGGTGGGCATAAACGTGCCCAACGCCACTGTGATGGCGGTGCAAAACGCGGAACGCTTCGGGCTGGCGCAGCTCCACCAGCTTCGCGGCAGGGTGGGGCGCGGGGCGGAGCAGTCCTACTGCTTTTTGGTATCAGACAACCGGAACGCAATGGAGCGGCTGCACGTTATGACCGCCACAAACGACGGCTTTGAGATAGCCGAAAAGGACATGCAATATCGCGGTACGGGAGATATTTTCGGCACGCGGCAGCACGGCGCGGGCGCTAACGTGGTTTCCAGTCTGGTGCAGGACATGCGGCAGTTTGAAAAGGCGCGCGAAACGCTGCGCGTTATGAGTGAGGGCGGAGAATACGCCGCGGAATACGCGCGTATAACAAGCTCCGCCGCGGAGCTTACAGAGCGCAAGATGCTGGAGATAGCGCTTAATTAGGGGGTATATTTCAGCTATATGCAAAATAGCCGCATATAGCGGCTTTTTATCTGCCCTTTCATATAAGTGCGGAAAACGAAAATAACGCAGTGTTTACTAATATCTTATACACGCGTAACATATTTATCCATATAAAA
>CAYXBW010000183.1:0-2840 GCA_964463305.1 uncultured Christensenella sp.
AAAACGCTACGGCTTCAACGAGGATACCCCCTTTGAGCTGCTGTCTGACGAGGTGAAGCATGTGCTGCTCTACGGTACGGACGGCGAGAAGATGGAGATACACTATAGCGACACAAACGGCGCGGGTCACTACAAGGCGGCCTACGAGGGTATCATAAACAATCTGGAGAGGCGGTATATAGAGACCACTTCAGAATATATGAAGGGCGAGATAGAGGGATATATGATGGAAACGCCCTGCCCCGAATGCGGAGGGAAACGCTTCAAGCCCGAAACGCTGGCGGTGAAGATTGGCGGAATGAATATAGCCGAGCTTTCCGATCTTTCCATACGCGCGGCGCGGGAGTTCATAAACACGGTGGAGCTTGACTACAAGCAAAAAATGGTGGCGGAGCGCGTGCTCAAGGAGCTGAACGCAAGGTTTGACTTCCTTTTGAACGTGGGGCTGGATTATCTCACGCTTTCGCGCGGGGCCAGCACATTATCGGGCGGGGAGGCGCAGCGCATACGCCTTGCCACGCAGATAGGCAGCGGGCTTATGGGCGTGCTGTACATACTGGATGAGCCGAGCATAGGCCTGCACCAGCGTGACAACGCAAAGCTGATAGGTACGCTGAAAGGTCTTAGAGATCTTGGAAATACGCTTATAGTGGTGGAGCACGACGAGGAGACTATGCTCACATCAGACCACATAGTGGATATAGGGCCGGGCGCGGGCGCTCACGGCGGGCACGTGGTGGCGCAGGGCACGCCCAAGCAGATAATGGCAAACAAGAAGAGCATAACAGGCCAGTATCTTTCGGGCAAAAAGAAGATACGCATACCCGCCAAGCTTCGTACTCCGCGCGAATGGTTAACAATTAAAGGCGCGCGGCAAAACAATCTAAAGAATATAGACGTTTCCATACCCACGGGCGTTATAACGGCGGTGACGGGTGTTTCGGGCAGCGGCAAGAGCACGCTCATAAATCACATATTGAAGGACGCGGCCATGCAGCATTTTTACCATTCCAAGGGTCGCCCGGGCGCGCATGACAGCATTGAGGGCTTTGAATACCTAGACAAGGTGGTGGATATAGACCAATCGCCAATTGGCCGCACGCCGCGTTCCAACCCGGCCACATACACGGGCGTTTTCGACATAATACGCGATATTTTCACCATGACGAACGACGCCAAGGTGCGCGGCTATCAGAAGGGGCGGTTTTCCTTCAACGTGAAGGGCGGGCGCTGCGAGGCCTGCCGAGGCGACGGTATAATAAAGATAGAGATGCATTTTTTGCCGGACGTATATGTGCCCTGCGAAGTGTGCAAGGGTCAGCGCTACAACCGTGAAACGCTGGAGGTGCGCTACAAGGGCAAAAACATATACGAGGTGCTGGATATGACGGTGGAGGAGGCCTATAAATTTTTCGAGAACATCCCCCGCATAGAGAGCAAGATGAAGGTGCTTATGGATGTGGGGCTTTCCTACATAAAGCTGGGGCAGCCCTCAACAACGCTTTCGGGCGGAGAGGCGCAGCGCGTGAAGCTGGCCACACATCTTTCCAAGCGGCAGACGGGCAAAACGCTTTTCATACTGGACGAGCCCACCACCGGACTGCACATGGATGACACTAAAAAGCTGGTGAAGGTGCTGAACCGTTTGGCGAACAGGGGCAACACAGTGCTTGTGATAGAGCACAATCTGGACGTTATAAAGTGCGCGGACTACATAATAGACATGGGGCCGGAGGGCGGCGACCGCGGCGGCACTGTTATAGCGCAGGGCACGCCCGATCAGGTGGCGGCGGTGGAGCAAAGCTATACAGGCCAATACCTAAAGCGCATATTTGAAAACGCCACGCCGGAAAGCTATCTTATACCCAAGTTTGACAGCTGATATAAACTGAAATGAAATAAGCGGCGCATGGAATCATTACGTTCCTTGCGCCGCGTTTTTTGTTGTATCATACTATTTCCATTTAAAAACATAAGATGAATCCAGCCAAAGGCGGAAGAGAAGATGCCCTAGGGCATTTATGATTTTATAGCGCGTTAGCGCGTTGGGAATTGCATGAGACGTAGCCGCATAGCGGCACCGCGCAATTTTGCGCAGTATTTCAAATTAAAGATTTTAATTTGAAATTAGTATCACGCCGCTTTGTTCATCTTCTTCGGGGCAGTTTGCCAAGCATTACTATGGCGGGTATTATTACCGCTACCGCGGCAATCATAAGCAGTATATACTGCCATAAATTAGCGTAGTCTCCCGTTTTGGGCGCGCCCTCGCGCGCAAACTCAACATGTATGCTGTGATCTGCCCGCACATTTTTAAAGGTATATGTGCCATTCGCCGCGTCAACGCGTTTTCCGTCCACAAACACGCGATCTATAAACCATCCGTTTACCGGAGTCATGTAAAAACTGCGGTCTGTACCCTCCTCTGTCAGCACGTCGCCCATTGCGTTCATACTGCCGCTGCCCGATACGGTTGCCGTTATTATGTACATAGCGGGCGGTGCGGGCGTGGGTTCCGCGGTTGGCATAGGAGTGGGGCTGGGCGCGGGCGAGGGCGAGGGCGGCGCGGAGGTCGGTGGAACGGGCGAGGGCGGCACGGGGCTATCTGTTGGCACGGGTGATGGTGAAGGCGTGGGCGTAGGCACGGGGCTGGGAGACACCGTGGGGCTGGGCGTAGGTGGAATAGGCGTGGGTGTGGGCGGAATGGGCGTGGGCGTAGGCGGAATGGGCGTGGGCGTGGGCGGAACGGGCGTGGGTGTGGGCGGAACGGGCGTGGGTATGGGCGGAATGGGCGTGGGTGTGGGCGGAACGGGCGTAGGTGTGGGCGGAACGGGCGTAGG
>CAYXBW010000184.1:0-2832 GCA_964463305.1 uncultured Christensenella sp.
AAATATCGCCATACGAGAATTTCAGCATATCGCCCGCCGCCACCGTTTTCCATTACGGGCAGGAGGTTTTTGACGGAATGAAGGCCTACCGTACGGCTTCTGGAGATATAAACCTGTTTCGCCAGAAGGACAACATAGCGCGTATAAACCGTTCGGCGGCGCGCCTTGCCATGCCTGAGGTGGACGAGGCCTTCGTGAACGAGGCTCTCTTGGAGCTGCTAAAAATAGAGCAGGATTGGGTGCCTTCAATGGACGGTACTTCGCTTTACATAAGGCCGAACTATATAGGCGCAGACCCTTTCCTTGGCGTACGCGCGGCGCACAGCTATCTTTTCTATATAATGTTCGGACCGGTAGGCGCTTACTACGCAAACGGCTTTGCGCCCACGCGCATACTGGTGGAAAAAGAATATTCCCGCGCGGGCAAGGGCGGCATGGGCTTTGCAAAGACGGGCGGAAACTACGCGGCCAGCCTTATAGCGGGCGAGGAAGCGCATCAAAAGGGCTGCGATCAGGTGCTGTGGCTGGATGCGGAGCAGCGTAAGTACATAGAAGAAGTTGGCTCAATGAACATAATGTTTGTTATAGACGGCAAAATAGTTACGCCGCCGCTGGACGGCACCATACTTCCAGGCATAACGAGGGACAGCGTGCTGCAAATAGCAAAGAAAAACGGCGTAGCGGTAGAAGAACGCAAGATATCCGTTGACGAGGTGATAGAAGCGGCAAAATCCGGCGCTATGACGGAAGCTTTCGGCACGGGTACGGCGGCTGTTATAAGCCCTGTGGGCGAGCTAGTATACGGCGGCGAAACAGTGCAGATAGCGGGCTGCAAAACGGGTGAATTGGCAAAAACATTCTATGACACATTGACGGGCATACAATACGGTCGTGTAACAGATAGCTTCGGATGGGTAACAAAGCTGTAGGAAACGGCTTGTTTGACAAATGCCGGGCAGGGCGCCGCTGTTGCCCCATACTATAGAAAGAGGATGAAGAAAGTGAAAAAAACCATATCATTTATAGTGGTGCTTATGCTGGCGCTTGTAGCCGTGCTCTCCATGAGCAGTGTGGCATACGCGGACGACGCCATAAACACCAGCGTGAGGGTAAGCCCCGCCACGCTTTCGGGGGCAGGCACAGCCAGCGTTACGGTTACAATAAAAAACAATGGAGACCCGGTCTCAAACGTGCAGTTAAAATATCCATCGCCCACTGATACCATTATAAGCCTGGGCGATATTGGTTCGGGCGACACAAAAACTCACGAAAATGGAGACTGGAATATATCGGCGGATATGTTGGATAAAGATCTTGCTTTCACCGTTATGTGGACCTCGCAGGACGGCACCCAAAAATCCGGCAATACACAGTCTTTTATGATACAAAAGCAGGATATATCCATAAAGGTTTCGGGCAGCGCTACGGCAGATATAAACGAGGTTGAAAAAGGCGGCAACGTAAAGTTTTCGTTCTCCTTCAAAAATGATGGTAATACGCTGCTGGAAAACTGCAAGCTCACTGCGCCCATGATAGACGGCGGCGCGCAGATAGGTGAAGAATTCACACTGGAGCCGGGAGCTACAAACAACAAGACATACACGGTGGCAGTGAACGAAAATATGACAGTTACACCCACCTATACATATAATACAAACGGACAAACCTTCACATATAAGCTGGACCCAATAAATATAACAGTGAAGGAAGCACCCAAAACGATCATGATGGGGGTAACGCTTAATACGGACAAAACGGACGCAAAGCCGGGCGATCTTGTTAAATTTACCATAAAGGTAACGAATACCGGAACCTCAAATTTAGACGGGCTTTCCGCAAAGGATTTTGACGGTAAAACGGTACCGCTTTCCGCAACATCTTTGCAGCCGGGCCAAAGCGCCACGGGCAGCACGGATATACCCATAAACGTGACTGGCAACTACCAGTTTACCGTTTCAGCGGTGGGAGCGGGCGGACAGCCGGTGGATCAGCGTTCTAACGCTGTTGCTATATCTGCGGCGGGCGGGCAGCCCACAGCAGACCCCACGGATGTGATTGATCCAAGCCGCGTTGTGCGCACCTATGTTGAAATTTCCACGCTCACGCTAAAGGATGGGCCGGGGCCTGTCACCGTAAAGGCTTCGGTGGAAAACCTTACTGATAAGGAACTCAAAAACGTTGTTGTTATAAACGACCTGGTGGGTACTATAGGCAATACGCAGACGCTGGCAGCGGGCGCAACGCAGGCTTTTGAGAAAAAATTCACCGTGGAGGAAACGGGCGATTATATGTTCGTCACCACGGCAGAGCTGCCGGACGGTACTCTTATAGAGTCTAAGACCAACGCGGCCACAATAACCGTAGTTCCCGCGCAGGGCGGGCTTTCCACAGCAATGATGGGCGGCATAATAATAGCGGCTATTGTGGTGGTTGGCGCGGCGTTGGGCGTGTATATTGTGCGCGCGCGCAAAAAGGCAAACGCGCAAAACAAAGCTTTTGAAGAGCGTGAAAGAACGGGCGGAGCCAATGGCAGACCGCGTATGGACAGATATAACATGAACCAGCAGCAGCGCTCGCGTATGAGCGGTGCGCCGCCCGAATATCCGGATAAAACTGTATATACAAACAGGAAGCCGCCCGCAAGAGTGGAAACGATGGATCCTCCGCCGCGCGCGCAGCAGCGGAAGGATGTTCCGCAGCACAAGGAGGTGCCGCGCGCGGAGACGGTGCGTAAGGAAGCGCCGCCGCAAGCGGCTAAACCGGATACGAAATTTGGGGATAGGAACAAATTTTAAAATTTTTAAAACCGCTGTTTGTACGGCGGTTTTTTTT
>CAYXBW010000185.1:0-2815 GCA_964463305.1 uncultured Christensenella sp.
GAGAGATATAAGCTGCGAAAAGATAACAAACGTTGTAAAAGATCTATTCTTACGCGCCACAAACGCGCCGGACGCAGGAGTCATGCGTCTTTTGCAGGAAGCGGAGGAGCGGGAAAATCTGCCTCACGCACGTGAGATATTGCGCCAGCTATGCGAAAACAACCGCATAGCCGTGGCAGAGAACACGCCCGCCTGTCAGGATACCGGTCTGGCCGTGGTTTTTTTGGATATAGGGCAGGATGCGCACGTTACGGGCGGTGAGCTTTACGCCGCCGTAAACGAGGGAGTAAGGCGCGCGTATGCGGACGGATATTTAAGAAAATCTGTGCTTGACCCCCTCACCCGTATAAACACTAAGGACAATACGCCCGCCGTGATACACACACGTATAGTTCCGGGAGAAAACATTTGCATAACTGCCGCCCCCAAGGGTTTTGGCAGTGAAAATATGAGCCGCGTGGCAATGCTGAAGCCCTCTGACGGAGCTGCGGGCATAGCGGAGTTTTTGGTGGAAAGCGCCAAGCTTGCCGGTGGCAGCCCCTGCCCACCCGTTGTTTTGGGTGCGGCCGTGGGCGGTACGTTTGAATCTTGCGCTCTGCTTGCCAAAAGGCAGCTGCTCCGCCCGGTGGGTCAGCCCGCCGCAGATGAAACGCTTCACCGAATGGAAGCGGAAGTTTTGGAGCGTATAAACGCGCTTGGCATGGGGCCTATGGGGCTGGGCGGCAAAACCTACTGCCTTGCAGTACACATTGCAAAGGAGCCAACGCACATAGCCGGGCTGCCCGTAGCCGTTAATTTCTGCTGCCATATGCTGCGCCACGCAGCCTGCACCCTCTGACGCAAAATTTAATAAACTGTGAACAAAGGGAACTGCCCGCGCGGCAGACCCGTCTATGCTAACGAAAGCAATCACCGCACGGTAAATATTATATTCTCTGGGCGAGCTGAAAAATCAAGAAAATGGTGTATATATGACAAGACTCACACTGCCGTTTTTGAACGGCGAAGCGGAAAAACTAAAAGCGGGAGATACCGTATTGCTCTGCGGCGAAATATACACCGCGCGAGACGCGGCGCACAAGCGGCTCACGGAAATGCTGGCACGCGGCGAAGCGCTGCCAATAGAGCTTTGTGGCTGTGCAATATATTATGTGGGCGCCTGCCCCGCCAAACCGGGCGAAGTTATAGGCTCCTGCGGCCCAACCAGCGCACTGCGCATGGACGCTTACGCGCCCGCGCTTTTTGACCGGGGCGTAAAATGCACAATAGCCAAGGGGCCGGTGGCGGAAAGCGTGGCAGCAAGCATAGCTAAAAACGGAGCCGCGTATCTTTGCGCGGCGGGCGGCGCGGGCGCACTAATAAAAAAATGTGTACAAAGCTGTGAGCTTGTGGCCTTTGGAGATCTTGGCACAGAGGCCATATATAAGCTTACCGTAAAAGACATGCCGCTGATAGTGGGAATAGACAGCAAAGGGGAATCTTTGTTCGTATGAATACAAAAACTGCGCTTATTACAGGAGCTTCACGCGGTATAGGCCGCGCAACAGCCGAGGCATTCGCCAAGGGCGGGTATAACGTAATAATAAACTACAATAAAAGCGAGGAACAGGCGCTTTTATTGGAGCGGCTCATAAACGAAAACACGGGCGTAGCCGCTATGGCTGTACAGGCAGACGTTTCCTGTGAAGCGCAGGTGGATGATATGTTCGGCGCGGCGCTTTCGCGGTTTCCCGCTATAGACGTATTGGTGAACAATGCGGGGGTCTCCCGTCAGGCGCTGCTTACAGATACTACCTTTGCGCAATGGGAGGAAATTTTTGCGGTTAATATGAGCGGCGCGTTTTTATGCTCGCGCGCCGTGCTTCCCGGTATGATAAGCCAAAAATGCGGGCGCATAATAAACATATCCTCAATATGGGGCATTACCGGCGCCTCCTGTGAAGCAGCATATTCTGCTTCCAAAGCGGCGCTGATAGGCTTTACAAAGGCGCTTGCCAAAGAGGTTGGGCCAAGCGGCATAACTGTGAACTGCGTTGCGCCCGGAGTTATAGAAACAGATATGAACGCGGGCTTCTCAAAGGATGACATAGCCGCGCTCATAGACCAAACGCCGCTTTTGCGGCTGGGCAGTCCGGCAGAGGTGGCCAGCGCCGCGCTGTATCTATCTTCAGATGAGGCGGGCTTCATCACCGGTCAGGTTTTGAGCCTAAACGGAGGTTTTGTTATATGAGCATCAGTATAAAGCAAAGCACTAAACGCCTGCTTCCATATATAGGCACGCTGGCGGCTTTTTATTACATAGTGCCTCTGGCTTCACTGCTTGGCTCGCACACCGCGGACTCCTCAATACTTATGTATGTACTTTACATATTCAATCCCGCAGTGGCCTTTATTGCCAATATGATATACTCTATGAGGCACGGGTTTGCCTGGTATCTGCCGCTGCTCACGGGCGCGCTTTTTGCGCCGGGCATACCTATTTTTTATAATCAAACTGCTGTGATTTATATTTTTTCTTATATCGTGCTTGGGTTTATTGGCGCGGCGGCGGGCTTTTCCATTCGCAAGAATGGAGGAAAATGATTCTGAGCGGGTATTTTTTGCTGCGTTTTGCAGAGGGTTTTTTATTTGTTTTTTGAATTTATTGGTTGAGGTTTTTCTCGCTCAGCCGCGAGGGGGGAGGTTCGCTGCGCGAGGCTTCTTTTTTTTATTTTTTTTGACTGCGCGTTTGCGTGGTTTTTTTCGCTCGCCGCGAGGGGGCATTTTTCCCGCGCGTGGCGCGGGGAAAATATGTGCGGCACATCCGGCGCGTTTG
>CAYXBW010000186.1:0-2812 GCA_964463305.1 uncultured Christensenella sp.
GGCGGTATTTTTTCATATCCACAAAACCGTCCGTGCTGACCTCCACGCCCTCGGAAAGCAGCAGCAGCCTTTGTGCATCCTGTCCGCCAAAGGCAAAGGCGGGAGACAGCCGCCCCTCGCGGTTTACCACGCGGTGGCAGGGTATGCTGGAATTGTCCGGATTCACATGCAGGGCATAGCCCACGGCGCGTGAGGCGCGAGGGTTTCCGGCGGCGCGGGCTATCTGACCATAAGCGGCCACCTTGCCGCGCGGAATTTTTTTGACCAATTCATATACGGTACTGTAAAAATTCATCTAAAGCACTCCGGAAGCTGCGTTCCCGCCTGCTTGTAAGCCAGACGAAACTGCTCTATCTGGCTGTCTACTTCGGGGGTGTCCTTTTCGGGTGCGTGAAGCCTGTATTCTCCGCAGCCGTATTGCCTTCTGGCTTTCACGTTATCTGAAAGGCTCATGTTCAATATTTCTATGAGCTGCTTTTTTGCATCCTCGTCGGTTACGGGAATGGCGACCTCCACGCGTCTCTCCGTGTTTCGAGACATAAAATCTGCGGAAGATATGTATAGCCTTTGCCGCTTGCCCGTGCCAAAAGCGTATATGCGGCTGTGCTCAAGATAGCGTCCCACTATGCTGGTTATGCTTATATTGCGGGTCTTGCCCTTTTCCTCTACTGTGAGGCAGCAGATACCCCGAATTATGAGCTTTATTTTTACGCCAGCGTCAGACGCTTCTATGAGCTTGTTTATTATATCCATATCGCTGAGCGAATTCATTTTGAATATGAGCTGTGCGTTCTTACCCTTTTTTGCGTAGCCTATTTCCTCGTCAATAAGCTCCAGCACGCGCGGCTTTAAAGTAAGCGGAGAAACCATGAGGTGCTCAGAGCTTTCCACCAGACTGCCCATGCACAGATTTTTGAAAACATCCTGCGCGTTCACGGCTATTTGCTCGTCTGCCGTTATATAAGAAAGATCGGTATACAGGCGGGAGGTCTTTTCGTTATAATTTCCCGTGCCCACCTGCGTGATGAAGCCTACGTCGTTGCCGTGCTTCATTGTGATAAGCATAAGTTTGGAATGCACCTTGTAGCCCTCTATGCCGTATATTACAGACACGCCAGATTCCTGCAGCCGCTTTGACCAGTCTATGTTGTTTTCCTCGTCAAATCGGGCGCGCAGCTCCACCACGGCAATTACCTCCTTGCCGTTTTCCGCCGCGCGTATGAGTGCGTCCACTATACGTGAATTGCTGGCTACGCGGTACAGCGTTATTTTTATAGACATTACGCGCGGGTTTACAGAGGCTTCCTCAAGCAGCTTTATGAATGTTTTTATATCGTTGTAGGGATAGCTTAAAAGCAGATCCTTTTTCATTAGCTGCGGTATCAGCTGGCGCGAATTATCAAGAGCCGCGGTGGGCTGGGGCTTTAGCGGCTGATAAAAAAGATGGCTGTAGCTGGGGCCGGAAAGAGCATCCCGCAGATCGCCCACAAAGCTCAGCAGCACCGGCATTTCGTTGTAAAAAACCTGATCGCACGTTATGCCGAGGTGTTTTATGAGCAGTTTGCCTATCTCGTCAGAATCGTGGCGCACCATATCCAGCCTTATTGGCTCCAGGCGGGTGCGCTTCTTTACTATTATTTCCATGATGTCGCGGTAGCTCATATCGTAGTCGAAAAAAGCCTCGTCCGCGTCTATATCCGCGTTTCTGGTTACGGAAAAAATGGTTTTGTCCACCATTTTGTGCTTGGGGAAAACCTTGGCGGCAAAATGGTATATGAGGTTTTCTATGAGCGTGAATTTAACGTATTTGCTGGGCAAAAACAGCAGGCGCTCAAAATATCCGCTGGCCGGAATTATGCCCAAACGGTTGCTTCCGCTCTTTGTTTTGAGCAGTACGGCTATATATACCACATCGTTTTGCAAAAACGGAAAGGGGTGGTGCTTGTCTATTATGTGTGGCGATAAAAGCGGCTGTACGTTCCGCTCGAAATAGCGCTCCAAAAAGCGCTCCTCGTATTTATTCAGCTTTTTGCCGGATTTATAATATACCCCGTGCTTTTCAAGCTGGGACAGCACATTCATGAGCGCACGGTTTTTGCGCGGCGTTATACTGCTTATTTCCTTGCTTATGGCGGCCAGCTGCTCTTTGGTGTTCATGCCGGAGCGGGGGTCTATCTCGTCCTTTTTCAAGAGTGAGCGGTCATACAGGCTGCCCACGCGTACGCGCAAGAATTCCGTCAGGTTGCTGTGGTATATGGAAATAAAGTTCAACCGCTCAAAAAGGGGCGTTTCCTCGTTTTCGGCCTCCTCCAGCACGCGCAGATTGAACTTGAGCCAACTTAGATCTCTATTTATAAAATGCTTATACTTACTGTTACCGTCCGGCATGGCAAGCCATCCTCTCAATGGTGTTTATTGGATTGCGGCGCGGATATTTTGAGTGCGCCGCATATATATATTTTACAGAAAAACAGAGCAATAAAAAAATACACAAAATTATGGGTTATTCCCATATGCTATATTATAATCTATTTTTGCCGTATTTAAAACAGTTTTGCGTTTATTTTACATGGCTTTACACACACTTTACCGTTTGCCCAAAACATTTACTTTTGCCGCGTGCGCGGGTATAATTGACTGTATGCGGCCAATTGGCGGCAATAAATGCGAGGGAGGCGCGGCATGGCTTTTTTTGAAAATATGACGGCGTTTAAAATAGCGGGAATTATTTTGCTTGTTTTGGGTGCGCTAATAACATTTTTATCCGCGCGGATATCGGCGAAAATGAAGGGCGCGCGCGCCAATACTGTTG
>CAYXBW010000187.1:0-2804 GCA_964463305.1 uncultured Christensenella sp.
GATATATATAATAAAACAAGAGCGGAGCCGCGTGGCTTCGCTCTTGTTTATAAAAATACTTATTGCACTCTTATGCCCAATATTTCCTCATCCCTTGTGCCTATAACCATCATATCATTAAACAGCACGGGGGAGGCTTCCATATTGCCTGAGCTTATTCCCAGGCGGTCAAGCTCTTCGCCTGTGGCGCCGTCATACAGCGTAGCGTTGCCGCCGCTGTCGCATTGTATGATATATCCGGCTCCGTCCGGTGTATATGCAACCACAGGAGAAGACCAGCTGTAGTTTTTCATTTCGCTGCGCCATATCTCTTCTCCCGTATTTTTGTTGTAAGCTATTATAAGGCCGGTATTCTTGCTTTCCGTGCGGGCCACGGTGTAAATAATCATGCCGTCCATATTTCCGCGTCCAAGAATGGGGGTGGCCATTATTCCTCCGTCTATCTTTTCCACAAAGAAGCAGGTGTGAGGCTTTTCCCACATTATCTCGCCAGTGAGCGCGTTTATTTTGCGAATGTACGCCGTGCCGGATTCCTCACCCTCAGGCACCGTTTTGTCAGACTCGCTGCCCGTATAGAGGTACAGATTATCTCCATCTTCCTCCAGTACGGGAGAGCAGTCAGAATCGTCTGTAACGTCCTGAGCGAAAACCAGCTGCATGGTGTTTAGGTCTATGCATTGAAGCCAGCCGCCGTTGTCTGTAAAGTAGATATAGTTTTTCCAGGCAGAGGCAGAGTTTTCCATGCCCCACCAGCGTTCTTTGTTTCCGGCAGAATCATCTTTGTTTAGCGGCGTTGTGTAGCGGTATTTTACAGGCTCGTCTGCAGATATGGAAACAGTGCCGGCTGCACGGTCAAAATCTGAATTTAGCGCAACGGTGTAAAGCACGCCGTTTTCACCCGGCCAAACCAGCGTGTCCGCATCCGCAGCCACAAGCGGTGAGCTGTCAAAGGCCTGCCATGAATCCCTGTGGGAAAAATCGTCCTTTTTCGCCGCACCATATTTCCACAAAACCTTGCCGTCTAAGAGGCTGTATGCATACATATATGTATCATCCCAGCTATAATCGCCCGGCATGCCCACGCCCTGGCCAACGTACAGCAGGGGATAGCCGCGTGGGTCAAGCGAGGCTGTTCCCTTTACGGAAAAGCCCATTTCAATAGGGTCACGCGTGGCGCTGCCATCATCCAGATCAAGAAAATATATTTTACCGTCCATTGTGGGATAAATTATTTCCACAAGGTTGTCCTTGCTCTTTTTATCGTCATAGATATTCATCATCTGGCGCATATCCGCATCCCACTGAACCACCAGCGGCTGGCTGGGGTAGCCGCTTCCGGACCAGCGCGTAAGATTGCCCGTATTGACCTTCCAAACATTGGAAAGCGTTTTTTCGGAAACATTTGCCGCGCCCCAACCGGCCATATCACGAAAATTGTTGCCGCGAAATGTGGTAACGCCTTTAAGCTGGGTATATTGTGAAGCAGATGGAAAAGATATGGGATCGGGGCGTTCATATGAATCCACAATTTGACCGTTTACCTGAATGTCTGTATCAAAGCCGAATGCAGATGGCTGGGTGGCGCCCACAGCGGCAGGAACGGCACCCTGCGCGGCTGTACCGCTTGCAGAGGGCTGTGCCGAAACGCTTGATTCCGGCTGTATGTATGGCGCCGGCGTGGCGGTAGGCTCTGTTATAGGCTCAGATTTGCGCGCAAACGGGCCGCTCTGAGAAAAAAACAAAACGGCAAAAACAATGCCGACCACTATTGCCGCAACTATCAAAATAAACACAATAAAGCGTTGTGGATGTATCCGTCGCCTTCTTCTGCGCGCCGGAGGGCGGTAATACCTGTTGTTTGAATAACGTTTCATAAAAGCTCCTAAAAACACTAAAATACAGCCTTACACAATATTCCTGAGCATGTGCGGGTCTCACAGTAAATTTGGAAACGCACAGCTGCAGTACACCGCTTTATGCAAACTGTGCGGCGCACAGAAAAGCAGTGTGCTATTGCCCAACCCCTATATGCACCTCGCTGCAAAAACACAGTATATAGGGTAGGTGTAAGACTTGGATATATCTTATTATACATGAAAAAGCGTTCGTTTTATAGCATTAAGGCAAATAATTGCAATTATACGTGCTCAGCCGGTAAAAATCATTAAAAATTGAATGGGTGAGGGGAGCGTGTGACGTGTTTGTGAAATGTGTGATTTGAGAAGCCTGGGCAGGGCGCGCAAAACGCCTTAAAAAAGCCAAAATGCAAGCGGAGCGATATTTGTGGATAACTCCTGTTGAAAAAATGCGATGAGTTCGTTGGAAGTCTTTTGCAGAAAGGGTTTGGAAGGGGTAAGGTTATCCACATAAGGCTGTGGACAACTTTTTGTGTGACGGCAAAATATTGGCTTATACAGCGCAAAAATGTACGTGGATCATAGCATTGGGATATTTATAATATAAGTGTGTTTTTTGCAAAAATTTTGTATATTGTGTGATTAAGCTATTGACAGCAACGTATCCTGCAAAAATGATATTATGTATTACCGGTAAGGGATTTTTTCTGCTGCCTGTTTTTTCTGCTGCGGTTTTTTATTATAATCGTTTGCATATAGGTTGCAATCAATGGGCATCACAGAGCGGGAAGTGTGATGGATGTGTGACGCGAGCGGCTCATGATCTTTTTGTGGCGCTGTTTGTTTATATTTTGGTGTAAGCGCAATCAAAATTTGCGGACTGCATTACATGGAAATATCTGGCGTTTTGGAAATAAAAAAATTCGCACCTTCTATTGTGCGAAAATT
>CAYXBW010000188.1:0-2800 GCA_964463305.1 uncultured Christensenella sp.
CCTCGGCACCACCAAAGCCCAGCTTGAAACAATGCTTGCCGCCTGCAAACGGTACGGCGTCAAACTCATGACAACCTTTCCCAACCGCTACATCCACACCTTTCTGGACGCAAAACGCGCGGTCGAAAACGGCAAAATCGGCCGCCTTGTCGCGGTTAAAGCCACCAACAAGGGAACCATGCCCGGCGGCTGGTTTGTGCAGCCGGAACTTTCCGGCGGCGGCTGCGTAATTGACCACACCGTCCACGTCGCCGACCTTTTGAACTGGCTGACCGGCGAAGTTCCCGAAACCGTATACGCGGTCGCCGAAAAAAAGCTGTTCCCCGAACATACCTGCGAAGACGTTGCCTTTGTCAACTTCCGCTATCCCTGCGGTCTCATGGTTTCGCTCGACTCAAGCTGGTCGCGTACCAGAGTCTTCCCCTACGGGCGGGACTTGACGCTCACCCTTATCGGTACGGAAGGCACCATTTTTGCCGACTACTTTGCCGAACACAATGAGGTGTACGCGCAAAAAGCCGGCAAGGCGCAATGGAGTTATTACGGTGAAGACAAGGATGCCCTGATGATTGACGACCTGATTGAGTGTTACCAGACCGGCCGCGATTTTTCAATTACGGGACAGGACGGCTACAACAGCAGCATTGTTGCGGTAGCCGCTTACGAGTCAATCAGACTTGGCCGCGAAGTGCGCATCGGCGAACTGTAAATCATACCCTGATCTTAAAACGGATTGCCGAGCGCGTCTTCAAACCAGCCGTGCAGCTTGCCGTTGGTGGCAAGAAAAACAGCAATGCCGTTATCCGGATTTGTCATTGAAACCCTGCCGCCCGCTTCTTCAAGAATGATTTTACCCGCGGCAATATCGTAATACTGCAAGCGGTATTCAAAAAAGGCGTCGCAGTACCCGGCGGCAAGATAACACATTTCGATTGCCGCGGTACCGAAGTCGCGTATGTTGCTGATTTGGGTAAAAACGTTTTCAAGCGTGCGGAAATAGGCGGGAACCAGCTCGTGAACCCGCGCGGGCGGCGAGGTAATAACCAGCGCTTTTGCCGGCAGCGCGCATTTTGAAGCTTCTATCCTTTGTCCGTTCAGTTCCGCGCCGCAGCCTTTTACCGCCGTAAACAAGTCGCCGGTTACCGGATTCAGTACAACGCCCAGTACGGGGCAGCCCTTTTCGCGTTCATAGGCAATACTGACAGCGTAACAGGGAACCCCGTGAAAGTAGTTTGAAGTACCGTCAATCGGGTCTACAACCCAGGTACCGCCCGCTTTGCCGCCGGTTTTTTCCGACGGACCGCACACACCCGTTTCTTCTCCCAGAAAACCGTCTTCCGGAAAAGCGTCCAAAAGCAGTTTCTGTATGCATAGCTCGGATTCTTTATCGGCCTGAGTTACAAAGTCGTTCAGTCCCTTTTGGCTTACCTGCACCGTGCTGCGCATTTTGACTGTCAGCGCTCCGGCCTTCTTTGCCGCCTCAATTGCCCTGTCAAGTCTTGCTTTTAAGGCGATATCGTTTACCATCATATGTTGGTTCCTTTCTTTGTGTAAAGTATATGATAAATTATGCGGATTGTACATCTTCAGTCCCGGTATGCGTACACTGTTTTTACACTGGTTCCGAAAGGCGTAACGTTTGTGGTAAGCGTTTTACCACGCTTAAGGTACACATCTTACCACCATACTGGTAAGGTGCTTACCACCATACTGGTATGACGCTTGTTACGGCTAGGGCAAGGCGTTTGCCACAAAAAATGAGCGCGGAAAAACGTCTGGTCTTCCCGCGCTCAACAACAGTATCCGGCGCGGCAGATTCCCGGATACCGCGCGTTAATCAAATCCCGCTCCCCGTACCGGTTGAACGCACGGGAGCGGAAAAGCCCGTCAATGGATTGTTAAAACTTTTGCGTATTTTCCTGTCTTGATATGTTTTAACAGTTTTTGCCCTGCGTCCAATTTGGTCCGTACTTCAAGGAAGTAGTTGCCTGAAGAAACATCGTCGGGAATACTGGTGATAATACGCGAGGGTTTGTTTTCAATGACTGAGGGGCAGGGGATTTCAGCCGTTTCTTCCGATACAAGGAAGATGCCCTGCTCAGGGTCGGTGTGATCAAATTTAAGCTTTGAACCGGTTATTTCTATGGTATCACCCGCGGCAAAGGTTGTTTGCGCCGTTTTAGTGAGCGCATAAATAATTGCGGTAATATGCGGCAGGTTTTCCATCGCGTTCACCTTTTCAAGTTTCATGCGGTTTGCAATGTCTTTCAGAAGAACGCCCGGATGTATGTTGCACTGCAAGGTATGGCGCGCGGGGTCAAAATGGTCATTTCCTCCCTGGAAGACACCCTTGATACTCCAGCTGATGTTGAAAAGCGGGGTGTTGATTGAAGCTCCTTGCAGAAGCAGGGTTACAATGACCTCGGAGAACAAGTCAAGCGACCCCGTCATGTCGAACCGCGTCAGACTTGATCCGCGTTGTTCCATGTGGTCAATTACCTCGTTCATCGAATATGAACGGGAATCCGTTACGTTTGCCATGAAATCATTTTCATCGGTTGTCAGTGTGTTCTCTCTGAGCGAATACTTCAGCATAAAGTCCTCCAATAAAAAGGCAACCGGAGGTTTAACGCGCCGCGGACGGCGCATTAATCATGGTTTGCGGCAACGCCGTAAACCGCGAAATGATGAGTGACAGAACTTTCTCTGCGCGCTTGCGCGGAAGAATCATACCTTCTTTGCTGAACACGAAGAGGCCGCAAGGTCAGTCACCATTCCCCCTTGTATTGTTGAATTATCC
>CAYXBW010000189.1:0-2788 GCA_964463305.1 uncultured Christensenella sp.
GATGTAAATGCAGAAAAGCTGGAAATCGCAAAGAAATTTGGCGCAAAGCATTTGGTTGATTCAACGCAGGAGGATGTATTGCGGCTGGTGAGAGAAATAACGGATGGAGATGGCGTAAGCGTGGCCATTGAGGCCATTGGGCTTCCGCAAACCTGCAGGCTGGCTGTGGATGCCATTGCGTATACGGGCAGGATAGGCTTTGTGGGTTATGCGATGCAGGAGATAGCGTTTGATACAAAACTGTTCGTAAGCAAGGAGGTAAACCTTTTTGGTTCGCGCAACGCGCTGGATGAATTTGACTTTGTGCTGGAGATGATGCAGAGCGGGCACATAGACCCATTGGCAATGGTGTCCGCGGTGTATCCATTAGCCGAGGTGCGGCAGGCCTTTGAAGATTGGGGTGCAGACAAGGGCGCGTTTACAAAAATATTAATAGATATGAACGGGGAGGGATGAGCCATGTCTATCTGCGACATAAGTGAACTGGTGGATGGCGCTGCAAAATCCGCCTGCGCAATAGGCGCGTTTAACGTTTCGTCAATGGAAATGATATTGGGCGTTACAAAGGCTGCCGAATACGCAAAAAAACCTATTATAATGCAAATTGCGGAAAAACGCTTGAAGCATTCGCCTCTGCATGTTATAGGGCCGGCTATGGTTGGCGCAGCAAAGGAGGCGAAGGTTCCGGTGGCGGTGCAGTTTGACCATGGAAATACTTTTGAATGCCTCAAGCAGGCCATAGAAATAGGGTTTTCCTCTGTTATGTATGACGGGTCGGAATTGCCGCTGGAACAAAATATAGAAAATACTTGCAAAGCGCAAAGGCTGGCGCATGATGCCGGTGTTTCCATTGAGGCGGAGCTGGGGCAGCTGGGCGGAAATGAAAGCTCTCTAAGTGATGAGATTGAAGCGGGGAGCTACGTATCGGCAGAGGATGTGGCGGAGTTTTGCAATAAAACAAATGTGGATGCTTTGGCGGTTGCTATAGGGAATGCCCACGGATTTTATGCCAAAGCGCCCATACTGGATTTTGAATTGTTGCGCAAAGTGCACGAGAGCGTTTCCGTTCCGCTTGTGCTACACGGAGGAACCGGGCTTACGGATGATGATTTTCGCAGATGCATAAAGCTTGGCATGAGCAAGGTGAATATTGGTACATCCAATTTTTTTGCTTCCGCACAGTCTGCAAAAAGCTGTTTGGCAGATTTGGAGAAGCCGGATTATTTTAAGATGAATGAGGCTATGGTAAAGGCTGTGTTTGAATGCACCCTGCGCTACATATATTTATTTTCAGAATAACAAAGGAGAAAAATATGCTGCAATTTCAAGATAACAGAAAACTGGAAGTCGTTCCCATTGGAAGGATATGTCTTGATTTAAATCCGCTGGATTATTATATGACATTGTCTCAAAGCACCAAATTTACCAAATATATTGGCGGCTCGCCTGCAAACACGGCTGTGGGGCTGGCGCGTCTGGGTGTTAAAACGGGCTTTATAGGGCGTATTCCGGATGACCGCATGGGAGATTTTGCAATAGAGTTTTTTGAGCAGGAGGGGATAGATACCTCCCACATATTTCGTGCGCAAAATGGTGAAAAAATGGGGCTTGCCTTCACAGAAATACTTTCACGTGATGAGAGCAGCATACTTATGTATCGCGACAATGTGGCCGATCTTGCGCTTTGCAGTGCCGATGTTGACGAGGCGTACATTGCCGAAACCAAGGCAATAATAATATCAGGCTCGGCTTTGTCTAAAAGCCCATCCCGCGAAGCCTGCCTAAAGGCGCTACAGCTTGCCAAAAAAAATAAAACCGCTGTGGTTTTTGATATAGACTATCGTCCATATACATGGGCAAACGAGGAGGAAACCAGCATATATTACAGCATAGTGGCGCACGAGGCTGATGTTATTATGGGAAGCCGCGAGGAATACGACTTGACAGAGTGTATTTGCTGCCGGGGAAACGATGATGCAAAAAGCGCTGGATATTGGATGGAGCAGGGTGCGGCAATTGTTGTTATAAAGCATGGGAAACAGGGTTCCTCTGTGTTTTGTGATGATGGAGCACGGTATGATATAACGCCCATACCTGTAGAGGCGTTAAAGTCTTTTGGGGGCGGAGACGGTTATGCCAGCGCCTTCTTATACGCATTGCTTAAAGGCCTGCCGGTAGCCGAGGCGCTTAGGCTGGGGAATGCGGAGGCGTCTATGCTGGTGGCGGCGCACGGCTGCTCTGCTTTCATGCCAAATATAGAGGAGCTGACACAATTTATGGCGGAAAACGGGACGCTATAGCAAGTATATAAAGCACGCGGAGAAGGTGAAAACTTTGGCTTGTGCAAGAGCGCGGGGCTACATGCAAAATATGTATTTTTACCGCATAAAAACTATAAGCAAATTTTGGCAAACCTCGGTTGGAATGCTTGACTTTTGCATTTTTCTGTGCTAAATTGAAGAAACAAGGAAGCGGTTACATATTCACGAGGTAAAAATGAATATTCAAGATATTGCGCGTCTTTCGGGAGTTTCTGTGGCCACCGTATCTCGTATGATAAATCAGTCCGGATATGTAAAAGAAACAACGCGCAAAAAAATTGAAAAGGTGATCAAGGAATATAATTATGTTCCAAACGGTGTTGCGCGAAGCTTGAGCATAAGCGATACGTCCAGCGTGGGAGTTATAATTGCGGATGTAGAAAACCACTTTTTTTCCGGTATAATCAGCGGGATCTGTGATATGGCTGAAAAGATGGGCATAAAGATTCTGTTTTTTGGAACGAACG
>CAYXBW010000190.1:0-2718 GCA_964463305.1 uncultured Christensenella sp.
AGTCGGTGTTGATGAGGGCGAAGGCGAGGGGATTGGTGAGGACGAAGGCGAAGGCGAAGGCGTAGGTGAGGGAGAAGGTGTGGAAGTCGGAGAGGGCAAGGGCGTCGGTGCGGGCTTGTTGTTGAGCGTAAATTGTGCTTCTCCCTGCCCGGAGATAGTGCCGTCATCAAATATCACTTGTAATGTGTAGCTTCCTGCGGGAAGTGAATTCAAATAATCAGCATAAAGTGTTATTGCAACATCAGTTCCTTCCGCGTTGCCAACGATAGCTCCGTTATATAAAATAATTGCGGCAGCTTGATTTGGCTGAATTGAAAAAGTATATACTGCTCCTGATTCATGAGTTAATGAAGCATTGGTAAGCGTTGTTACATTTCCGTCGAACTGCCACAGTCCCGATTGACCATAAGCGATGTCGGAAGTACCATGAATTAAGGCATGATGGATATACATAGCAAGAGGTACTTCATTGCTATAGCCCGTGCCGACAGAATTTTGCGCAAAATAGCGCAGAAGGGCATCATTATAGGAAGCATCAAGCGGCGTTCCCTCAGTATAACTTGCATACGAGGGATCGGCGGTGCGTTTTATCTGCCAACCCTGGGCAGTGATAGCAGCGTAGTTCTCATTCAGCGAGGGAACGGTGAGCGAGGGAACGGTATTTTCAGGGAAAGACGCGGGCGTGCTCAATGTGCCTACCGTGGGAGCCCCTTGCACCGTCAGCACGAAGGGAGCCAGCGCGTGCGTGTTTGCGTAAACGGTAGTGGGAATACTCTGATTGACCGTATATACACCCGGAGTATTGGGGTCGAAAGCGGTAGTTGTAACAGCAGGCGCTGCAATGCTTTGGTTTAGCCAACTGCTGTGGGTGGCCTTGTCGGTAACCATTTGAGAATAGTCCGTTCCGCTTTTTGTGGTAAGCGTATAAGGCGGCGTAAAGATTGTGCCTACAGATATTGCTGCGCTGTCCGAACCGCTTCGTGCGAAATAGACCTTGGGCAACTGCTGGGGCGCACAAGAAGCAAGGTTAGCGGTAAGGGCAGAGGGATACCCTGCGGTCGAGGTGAAGTCAAACGCGCAGCCCTTGAGCGCGTCGCTGCCGAACGAAGGCGCATTGATTATGTTTCCTATTGTTTCAAGCATGGTGCATCCTTCAAATATACTTGCGGGAACAGATTTTCCCGACGGCAAAGAGACCGTGGTGAGGTTGCTGCATCCTGCAAACTGGCTGTCGCCCGAAAAACCGGAAGCACCTTCAAGGCCAATTACTGTTTCAAGCGCAGTGCAATCCTCAAAAATCGTGCCGGGGATCACAGTACCGGGCGGTAAGGACACATTTTTCAAACTAGTGCATCCTTTGAAGATGCTTGATCCATTGAAGACCGATACCCGGTCAAGATTATTCACGGTTGTGAGTTCGGTACAGGATCGGAACATCCGTCCTGAGAGTGTGGCGCCTACAGGCAAATTTACGGTTTTCACCCCTGAAAGATGAAACATATAGTTGGCATAGGAGACATTGGGAAGCGTGACTTCCTCAAGACTTGTGCATTCTTCAAATGTTCCAACGTTGTTGTCGGTATCGTTCGCAAATGCTGCGGCTGAGGCAAGATTGTTCACCGTTGTAAGAGCGCTGCACTTGGCGAACATTCCGCGCGATAGGCTTGCCCCCACAGGTAAATTCACCGTGGCGAGGTCACCGCAGTTATAGAACATATAATTTGCGTAGGCGATGTTGGGAAGCGTTACAGATTGCAGGCTTGCGCAGCGCTCAAATGTTCCGATGTCATTCGTAGTATCATTTTTGAAGCTGGCTGCGGTATCCAGATTGGCGACAGTTGTAAGCGAGGAACAGCCGGCAAACATGCCGCGAGATAGATCGGCGCCAACCGGAAGGTTCGCGGTCATGAGTCCGGTACAATTAAAAAACATATAATCCGAATAAACGACATCGGGTAACGTGACCTGTGTCAGACCAGAGCATTCCTCAAATGTGCGAACTCCGTTAAACCCGGCGGCTTGGTCAAGATTATTTACGATATTCAGCGATGTGCAGCCTATAAACATTTGGCTTGATAAGGTTGCTCCTATCGGCAAAGTAACCTCCTGCAGGCTGGTGCACCCCGCAAATATCTGGCTGTCTTGAAATTGAGCAACTTTATCAAGATTGTTCACGGTAGTGAGGCTGGTGCAGTCTGCAAACATTCTCAATGTAAGTTTAGCGCTCACAGGCAGCGTTATCTCAACAAGAGAGGTGCAGCCTATAAAATGCTGAGAACCCGCAAAATTGGTTACTTTATCCAGATTGTTAACAGATTCAAGGCTAGTACATCCAGCAAAAATTGCGCCGGGCAATTCGCATCCAGATGCCGGCAGCGTAACAGAGGTGAGGTTGGTACAATAAGAAAACGTATTGCCGCCTGAAAAGCCTGTGGCAAATTCAAGATTGTTAACGATCTCAAGGCTGGAGCACCCGTCAAACATACGGTCTGCAAGCGTTCGCGCGGCAGAAGAAGCAAAGCCGTCCGGCAAATTAACTGTTGTGATACGTGTTTGCCAGTCCGTTAAGTTTCCATCCAATTTCCATTCCGTTTTGCTTGCGTCCTCTACGTTTAGCGTTTGCGTGGTGGTATCGTAGGAATAACCGTCCCCGGTTAAGATAGACATAGGCGCTGCGCCTAACGCATCAGCCGAAGCGGAAGCAGTGCTTGCCGGTTC
>CAYXBW010000191.1:0-2710 GCA_964463305.1 uncultured Christensenella sp.
GCTCGCGTTGTTTCGCATCTTTTCAGAAAAGAAAACACACCGGCTTGAAGCCGGACGCAAGTCGCGTACCATAACAGTGCGCGATTTTTTCTTTTGCGCTCGCGTTGTTATACATCTTTTCAGAAAAGAAAACACACCGGCTTGAAGCCGGACACGAGTCGCGTACCATAACAGTGTGCGACTTTTTCTTTTGCGCCCGCAAACCGCAGCTTCTTTATACTGTCTGTTCGGCAGGGTTCGGTCAAAAAATAACTACAGCCTTTTTTTCATGCCCTTCCATGCGGGCGCGAAGAAACAGCACTCCGGCGCGTCCTCGCACATCTGCGCAAAGGCCGCGTAAGGCACCGTGAAAGCAAGCAGCTCCCTATCCATATGCGGGCGAGAGAAAAAATCTATATTTCCCATAACCGCCCTGCCCGTACCGCGGTCAAGCTCTGCAAATGGCAGGCGAAACAGCTGCGCGCAGCCGGAGCACACGGGCACCGTTACGCTGTCATGATCTTCCCGCCTGTAATAAAAAAGATGTATAAGCCCGCTAAGCTGGTCTGGTGTGGCAAAAAACAGCACCAGCTCAGGCTGCACGCCCTCTTCCATTCGCTCTATTTTTATGGCATTTTTTCCATCCATCACATTTTTGGGCTGCGCCAAAAACATCTTCTCCGCCAGCTGTGCGGAGCACTTTATACGCTCGCCGGGCGGAAAGCCCTCGCCCGCCCCCTGCGAAATAAAATTACCAAAGCCGCCCGGTATGTCGGGCAGCGCATCGCTAAAGCCGCAGCCCGCCGCCGCGCCCTTGCAGCCCACATTTTCCGCTGTAAAATATATAGGCTCCTCAATGCCGCAAAAATGCTTGTATACGCACCCTTTAAAAGCCATTTCAAAAGGCTTTTTCAGCCATACACGAGATATTCCCAGCACTGGCTGTTTCAGCTTCAGCTCGTTTTTTATTATATCATAGCTCATATCCTGCCACCTTGCCCGTATAGTGTATACGGTGAAAACATATCAATAACAAACCGCGCTCTTGCCCGCCAAAGCAGTAATACACGCGCTTTTGCTTATTATCATATCACCCCGTTGTGTAAATTATAACCCGATCCGGTATATTTTATCAATACTCCCCCGCCCTCGCCTATTGCCAAACGGGCTGCCAGGTCACACCAAATTTATCCGTCACCCAGGCGCATTTTCGCAGCTCGCCCACAGCCTCCGGCCCCATCATTACCAGCCCGCCCGCAGACAGCCCGTCAAAAACAGCATCAAACTCTCCTTCATCGCGGCAGTCTATGTATATAGAGGAAGCCCAGCTGAAATTTGGCGCAGGATGCGCAGAGTCCATATCTAAAAACATTATTGTGCCGCCCATAAAAGACAGCTCGCCAAACATAAGGTAATTTTCGTTTTCTTCCGTGGCAAAGGGGTGGTCTTTGCCGTAACGCACCAGCTGCACTATGCTTACATCCGGCAGTGTGTCCGCGTAAAAAACCATTGCCTCCTCCGCCCTGCCCGTAAATGTGAGAAACGGCACGATCTTTTGATTTTCCATAACGGCTCCTTCCAAAAATATTTTGCCGGGCACGCCCTGCCGCCCGCCTTGATAATATTTATAACCAGTTTTACAGGGTTTATGCCGCCTGCGCATATTTGGCACACTGCCCAAATATATGCTATAATTACGGCAAAATAAACGGGGGCAAAAATATGAAAAACATACTTTACATAGATTCGGCAATAAGCGATAATTCGCGAACCAGGCTCCTTTGCGGCGCGTACATAAAAAAATATTTTAGCGGCGGCGAATATACCGTCACCACGCTGCGCCTCAGTGAGCTGGATATCCGCGCGCTTGACAAGGCGGCGCTTTCAGAGCGCATACTGTCCATGCAGACGGGCAAGCCCGCAGACGCCGCGCTGGCGCGCCAAATAGCGGCTGCGGATATATTGATAGTGGGCGCGCCCTATTACGATTTTTCCTTCCCCGCGCTGCTTAAAATATATATAGAAAATATAATGATAAACGAAGTGACCTTCGTGTATGACCAAACTGGAATGAAAGGGCTTTGCAAAGCCGAAAAGCTGGTATATATAACCACCAGCGGCGGATATATAAAAGAGGGTTTTGATTTCGGATACGAATATATACGCGGTGTTTGCAGCGAGCTTGGCATAGGCACCGCAGAGCTGATTTCCGCGCAGGGGCTTGATATACAGGGCAACAACGCAGACAGCATAATAGAGGAGACTATAGCCGGCCTATAGCTCTCCCCTCTTGCGCATCAAATTATTTTTTTGCTCAGCAGCTCGTTTAGCCGCTTGCGCATCAGCACTATCTGATCTGAGAGGTTGCTTTCGTCCAGCTCATCCTTTTGCTTTTCAAAAACCTCCCCCAGCATCTCTATGAGCTTTTTAAAATCGTTTTCCCGCGCGCGCTCCAGCAGTATTTCAGACGTGCGGTCTATTATTATTTCTATCACCTGCTCCACGCTGCCATCCGCTTCCACCAGCGGCACACCGTACAGGTCAAATATCTTTCGCCCGTTGCTGGTGTATTGCTCCTGCCGCATATACTCTGTTTTTCCGCTCTTTAGCGCGCGCTCTATGGCGCAGTTTTCACAGGTTGAAGAGCCTATGCCCCCCGCCTCATAGCATATGTTTCCCAGCACGTCCTCACGCGCAAGCCCCATATATTCCAAAAAATATTCGCTGGCGT
>CAYXBW010000192.1:0-2687 GCA_964463305.1 uncultured Christensenella sp.
AGGCGCGCATGGCCAAAATAACAATGGAGATGCTGCGCGATATAGACAAGGACACGGTAGATTTCATACCAAACTTTGACGAAACGGCAGAGCAGCCGGTAGTGCTGCCCGCGCGCTACCCCAACCTGCTGGTTAACGGCACGGGCGGTATAGCGGTGGGCATGGCAACAAACATTCCCCCGCACAATCTGCGCGAGGTAGTGAGCGCCACGGTGGCGCTAATAGAAAACCCGGAGATATCCACCGAGGAGCTAATAGACATAATGCCAGGGCCGGATTTTCCCACAGGCGGCATAATAATGGGCGTTTCGGGCATACATTCGGCGTACAAAACGGGCAGGGGCCGCATACGCGTGCGCGCCCGCGCCGAGATAGAGCCAATGGAGCAGGCGGATCGCGAGCGCATAGTGGTGACGGAGATACCCTATCAGGTAAACAAATCCACACTCATAGAAAAAATTGCCGAGCTGGTGCAGGACAAGCGGGTGGAGGGCATCTCAGACCTGCGCGACGAATCTGACAAAGCGGGCATGCGCATAGTTATAGAGCTTAAGCGCGCCGCCAACGCCAACGTGATACTCAATCAGCTATACAAGCACACCCAGCTGCAAGACACCTTTGGCGTTATAATGCTGGCGCTTGTGGACGGCGAGCCGCGCGTGCTTTCGCTAAAGCAGGTGCTGGAATATTACCTGGAGCACCAAAAAGAGGTGATAGTGCGCCGCACACGCTTTGAGCTTGAAAAGGCGCAGAAGCGCGCGCACATACTTGAAGGTCTGCTGAAAGCGCTAGACAATATAGACGAGATAGTGAACCTCATCAGAAGTTCTTCAGATACCTCTGTTGCGCGCACGCAGCTGATGGAGCGCTTTGATTTTTCAGAGGTGCAGGCTCAGGCCATACTGGATATGCGCCTTGCCCGCCTCACCGGTCTTGAGAGAGACAAGCTGCAGGCCGAGTTTGACGAGCTAATGAAAAAAATAGAGTATTTCAAGGCCATCCTCTCAACACCGCAAATGGTGCTGGATATAATAAAAGAGGACCTCACAGAGATAAGCGAAAAATACGCGGACGAGCGCCGCACCGAGATAACCTATGATGAGGACGAGATAGACCTTGACGAGCTGATAGCCCGCGAGGATATGGTGGTCACGCTGACGCATTTCGGCTATATAAAGCGCATAGGGCTAGATACTTACCGCGCTCAGCGCAGGGGCGGCAGGGGCATAGCGGCAATGTCCACCCGCGAGGAGGATTTTGCGGAGCAGGTTTTTGTTACCAGTACGCACAACCAGCTCATGTTTTTCACAAACAAGGGCAAGGTATACATGAAAAAGTGCTACCAGATACCCGAATCTTCCCGCACCGCCAAGGGCACTGCCATAGTGAACATGCTGAACCTAGAGGCGGACGAAAAGGTTTCCGCGGTGTTCCCCATAACCGACCTTGAGAAGGAAACCAATCTGGTGATAATAACCAAGGGCGGTATAATCAAGAAAACGCCGTTCACAGAGTACCAGAACATTCGCCAAAACGGCCTCAAGGCGGTAAACCTGCGCGAGGATGACGAGCTTATAGCCGTTATGGAAACGGACGACACGCAGAACATAATCGTGGGCACCCGCGAGGGCATGTCCATAATGTTTAACGAGCAGGATGTGCGTCCCATAGGCAGAACGGCAACGGGCGTGCGCGCCATAAAGCTGCGTCCGGGCGATTACGTGGTGGACGCCTGCATAGCCGATATGGAAAAGCAGGTGCTGGCAATAACGCAAAACGGCTACGGCAAGCGTACCGACATAAACGAATACCGTCTGCAAACGCGCGGCGGTCTGGGCCTCAAGGCCATGAACATAACGGACAAAACGGGTCCGCTCTGCGGCCTGAAGATCGTGGACGGCAGCGAGGAGATAATGCTCATAAACGACGCTGGCGTGGTGATCCGCATGAACGTGGATGAGATATCGCTCATAGGACGCTCCACACAGGGCGTGCGCCTCATGCGTGTGGATGAGGACACGAACGTTGTCTGCGTTGAGCTGATCGTGGAGACCGAGGCAGGTGAGGAGGCAGAGGACGAAAACTCCGCTCAGGCCGTGAACACCGATGCGGGCGAGAGCAGCGCACAAGAGCCTGAAACGTCTGGCGATACGGAATAAAGCTGTTTTACGGGAGGGCATACCGCAGTGGGTATGCCCTCTTTTTGCGTGGAGGCGCACTTTCCATACTGACATTTTACCGCATATCCACGGGACAAAGGGGACAACTTTTTACGCGGTCGTATACGCGCGCGCTTCCTCATCCTCTTCTTTTAAAAAATCATATTCATATTCACATTCATGTTCATATTCATATTCAGCTTGATTTGCTTAACTTTGCTTGATTTGCTGCTCCTTTGAAGCATTTGCTTGATTTGCTTGAGTGCGCGGTATATGCACGTGAAGTTTGGGTGTGCAGTTTTGCACTGTGCACTGTGCATTTTGTTTTGCGCTCTTTTGGCGAAATTTCTTTTGTATGCGCGCTTTTTGCCAAAATGCACAGCCGTTTTTGTGTGCAGTTTTGGTTTGGATTTTTCAGCCTGCGGCTTGGCTTTTTGTTGTTGCTTGGGGTGCTGATTTCTGGTTTTTGTTTGTTTTATGCTGTATGTGATTTGGAGATGCGTTTTTCAGCCTGCGGCTTGGCTTTTT
>CAYXBW010000193.1:0-2643 GCA_964463305.1 uncultured Christensenella sp.
TTGCTCACATTCCCGTCCTTATCATATTGGCTTCCCATAGTATCAAAAGCGTGCGTTATCTCATGCCCAATTACCACTCCAATTCCGCCCATCCGCGCAGCGTCTGTTCCGTTTTTATCGTAAAAAACGCCGCCCAGTATACCTGCCGGAATGTTTATAGAGTTGTCGCTTGGATTATAAAATGCGTTTACCACTTGCGGCTGTGCTAATGCCTCGCCCTTATCCTTGTCTACCTCGGTATTGATTTTTTCCAGCTGCAGCATAGCCATAAAATCACTTATAACTTCTATATCCTCAAACAGATTTCCGCCTTTATCTGCGCTTTTTAGTTTCAATGCAGAAAAATCTGTCCACTTTTCAGGGTACCCAACATGTACTCTAATAGCTCCCAGCTTTTCCAAAGCCTTGTTTTTTGTTTCATCTCCCAGCCAATTGTTGCTTTCCAGCCGCTTGCCATAGACCTTCATAGCATTAGCTATAATTTCTTCCACGTCTGTTTTTATCTCATCAGAAAAATACTGCTCTATATAAAGTTTTCCCACAACCTCGCCAAGTTGCTCGTTCACCGTATCGTACGCTTTTTTTTCTAACGGCTCAGTGCCTTTGCTGCCCACAACGGCGCTTATGTATTCATTGTTCATCTCATTAAATTCTTCATCCAGAAAAGCTGAACACCCATTAACCAATGACAGCATCAAATATGTCTTGATACCCTCCAAATTTTCTTCCGTATACAACTTATTGAGCTTATCCAGCCACTCGGTATCTTTCATAACAATTATTTTACTCTTGGCATATCCCTTTTTCTCCATTATTTCAGCCAGAGGAAATACCGGACTGGCCTTTTTTATCTCCTCCATCGTGATTGGATTATATGTTTTCTTAATATAATCCGGCTTGTATGAAGCCGACCTGCCCATTGCATTTTGGGCCAGCTTCGTCTCAAATTCGAACGCCTTATCCCATGCAGCTTTCGCATCTGCTTCGCTATAGCCAAT
Organism: uncultured Christensenella sp.; assembly: GCA_964463305.1. GTDB lineage: Bacteria > Bacillota > Clostridia > Christensenellales > Christensenellaceae > UBA5399. Next base: position 999 of record CAYXBW010000193.1, read on the forward strand.
ACGCATAAGTACCTTTACATTGTATACATCAAGCGCTTTTTTCATGCGTTCGCCTTTTTCTGTGATCTGCCTGTATTCGTCTGCATCCTCAAGCGAAAAAGAACCAGGATTAATAGTTACAGCGTACTTGCTGCTGTCTTTTGAATCCGGCCCTATACTTGGTAAAGCCAGCATATCATGCTTACTCTTAATAAGATAAGAAGTCATCTCTTCAATACTTTTTATTTGCATAATCTCCTCCACATATGGAAGAAGTGGTTTTATGCCCAGCTCATTTCGCGTATCCATATCCAAATAGTCTTTATAAAGCTGCTGTGCCAGCTTTGCCTCGTGACTTTCTAACGAATCGTCTCGCAAAATAGCCTCAATTTCTTTTTGAATTTCATCTCCCCTAATGGAAAAAACGCCCATACGGTTTTTACCGTCCTCAAGCTTTGTATTAGCCAGCCAATCATAATTCATAGCCAAATAGTAATCATCTTTTTCCTTGATCTGCATATCATTTGTAACACTTCCGGCTACTGTGGAATTGATCCATTTTGCAGGCTCTGCCGTTGGTTCTTTGGGCTGCGCTGCCGCTGAGCCGCTCTGTGCAGGAGCCGCCGACGAGGTAAGGGGAGCCACGGGGTATGCTGCCGCACAAGCAACAGTTGCTAATGCAATAATCAGCAGAATTGCTAATACAGACATTATTTTATGATTTTTCATTGAATTTCTCCTTGCGCGTTTTGTTGCCATATTATCCATCATTGAAAAATAATTTTAACTCGCGTCTTAATTTTTATTTAGTATAGAGCAAAGAGTGTCGCAGAAGTGTCGGCATACTTCAAACCCATAGTTTGCTATTACCGCTTCATCCATTCTCGCCACTTGCGGACTTCTGTGTATAAGCTATGCCCATGCCTTTAAACACATCTCGTCACATCAGATCATGCTTTTACATGAAACACTCCAGCTTTATTTATTGCTCTTTCGAATACTTTTGTACCAGTATTGCCTCAACAATAAAGAAAACAGGAATTGCGGGAGCCGGAATCATCATAATAGCTTCCGCCAGCGTATGTTGCCAATCCATCACCGTCAGCATTGTGGATATATTGGTGATCAAAGCATACATGCTAAAGACAAACGCAATGATAGCAAACACTATAACCGCCTTGTATTTTTTTAAGAACCCGAAAACACCCGCCAATATAAGCATCACAGGAACCAGCAGAGCAAAAGCTAAGATCAATATGCCCATTCCCTGAATGCCCATTCCCGCATTGCCTATTATCTGCGTTGTAGATTCTGAAAATCCTAACGCCTTAGTTGCCATAAAAGCACCATATGCAATGCCAATCACACACGACGCTTTAAACTGACGAGAATGTTCTTCCAATTTGTTTACAACCGTCACTTTTTCTTTCTCCATGTTTTAAATTTATCAAATCGTATTTCGCAAAGCGGCAATTTCCACGCAAGCGCAAACCGCACACGTTACAGTAAAAATCTGTTGGCGGTAATCTTCCGTCACGCAATCCGACTCATATTTTTATTATTTTATCAACTCAAGTGTCGGCAAAGCGTCGCAGCAAGTAAGCCTTTATACCAAAGTTCAAAGGCTTACCTGCAAATTACAATATGATTATTGTTTATATACGCT
>CAYXBW010000194.1:0-2608 GCA_964463305.1 uncultured Christensenella sp.
CAGGCGTTCTGAACCAAAGCATATTTTCTCTCCTCTCCGCCACGGTTTTGATATTAACTAGATGCTTTACGCCAACATTTTCCGAAACGGAGTTTCCGCCCCAGGAGCCGCAGCCCAGCGTTAACGAAGGCTCCAGCTTGAAGTTGTAAAGATCACCAATACCGCCGTGCGAAGAAGGCGTGTTCACCAGTATGCGGCAGGTCTTCATTGCCGCCGCGTGCTGCGCCATCTTTTCTGTCTGCGTGGGATGTATGTATAATGAAGCCGTATGGCCGTAGCCGCCGTCCGCCACCAGCTGAACCGCCTTGGCTATAGCCTCGTCAAAATCCTTTGCCTTGTAAAGAGCCAGCACGGGAGAAAGCTTCTCGTGCGCAAATTCCTCCGAAATATCAACAGATTCCACTTCGCCAATGAGTATCTTTGTTTCCTCTGGCACCTTTATGCCGGCCAGCTTGGCTATTGTAACGGCTTTCTGTCCAACAATTTTAGCGTTGAGCGCGCCGTTTATTATTATAGTTTTACGAACCTTTTCCGTTTCCGCGGCAGACAGCATATAGCAGCCGCGCTTAACGAACTCTTTTTTCACTTCGTTATATGTCTTGTCTCCAACCACGGTAACAGACTGCTCAGAAGCGCAGATCATGCCGTTGTCAAAGGTTTTGGAAAGTATTATGGAGTTCACCGCCACGCGAACGTCCGCCGTATCGTCTATTATAACGGGTGTATTGCCCGCTCCCACGCCCAGCGCCGGCTTTCCGGAGGAATAGGCAGCGTGCACCATGCCGGGGCCGCCCGTGGCCAGTATGGTATCCACGCCCTTCATAACGGCATTGGTCAGCTCCAGTGAGGGAACGTCTATCCAGCCAATTATGCCCTTGGGCGCGCCCGCCGCAACGGCAGCCTCATACACTATGCGCGCAGCCTCTATAGTGCAGTTTTTCGCGCGCGGATGGGGGCTTATTATTATTGCGTTTCGTGTTTTCAGGCAAAGCAGCGTCTTGAAAATAGCAGTGGATGTGGGGTTTGTGGTGGGTATTACCGCGCCTATTATTCCCAGCGGCTCCGCTATCTTCTTTATGCCAAAGGCCTTGTCCTCTTCTATTACGCCGCAGGTCTTGGCATCCTTGTATTTGTTGTAGATATACTCAGAAGCGTAGTGGTTCTTTATTACCTTATCCTCAACCACACCCATGCCGGTCTCGCTGGCGGCCATCTTGGCAAGCGGTATGCGCTGCTTGTTTGCAGCTATTGCCGCCGCGCGGAAAATCTCGTCCACCTTCTCCTGCGGGAAGGTAGCAAACTCTTCCTGCGCCTTGCGCATGGCCTTCATCATAGCCTCCAGCGCCTCCACGCTGTCTATGATAGCGGGCACTGCTACATTGTTTTCCTTCTTAGCCATCTTGTTCCCTCCATAAAAATTTTTAATAAATTTATACTATCTCCGCTCAAAAACACGAAGTTTTTATAGCGTGTAAGCGCATATTGCATGGGCACGGCCGCGCGCCGCTCTGTGCTGCGGCTATCCGTTAAAGCCGGGCGCCGCCTTGGCAGTATTTTCACCGGGTGCATCCGCACCTCAGCCTCAGCCGCTCTCCGGCCGCCGCGCATACTAGCCATACCCTATCAATTTCTTACTTTTTTGCCTGATATATGTGATTGATAAAAAAATCACATACCCTGCGTAAATAAGTATACCATAACTGATAAAAAAATCACAAGCCTTTTTTTGTGTTTTTTGTACTTAATTTTGAACTATTCGTTAACACTTATACCATTTGTAACACAAAGTGTTATTTTTTATAATTTATTTGTTAGTTTTTTGCAGGTATTATCATGGGCGTCTGGCGGCTGCTTTTACGCGGTATTTGGCTCTCTCTGTGGGCGCGCTTTTCCGGCAGGAATCTCGGTCTTGATTTTTTCTTAACAAAGTGATATATTGTACTGGAATTTATAACTACCACCGGGTAGAAATGCGCAAAGCATTTGTTTACACATCGTAGGTCTTAGAAGATGTGTATGCGAGTGCTTATTTTTTTGGAGGTTTGTATGAACAGGGTAAAATCTATGTTGGGATGTTTTTCACGGGGAGAGCTGATGCTGTGGCTTGGCTCGGTGCTTGTGGTGGTGCTGTCGTTTTGCGTATTTGACAGGGTGAACTATCTCACGCTCTCGGCCTCGCTGGTGGGCGTGACCTCGCTCATATTCAACGCAAAGGGAAATCCGCTCGGCCAGCTTCTAATGATAGCTTTCAGCCTGCTTTACGGCATAATTTCCTTCACATTCTCATATTACGGCGAAATGATAACCTACCTTGGAATGACCATGCCCATGGCGGCGGTGGCGCTTGTCTCCTGGTTAAAAAACCCTTACAACGGAAACAAATCAGAGGTGAAAATAAACCATATCCGCGGCAGGGAGTGGACGCTCATGTGGGTGCTGGCTGCGGCGGTTACCGTGGGCTTCTATTTTCTGCTGGAGCATTTTAACACGGCGAATATAATACCCAGCACTATATCCGTTACCACCAGCTTTGTGGCGGTGTATCTCACGTTCAGGCGCAGCCCCTATTTCGCCATAGCCTACGCCGCAAACGACGTTGTTTTGATAG
>CAYXBW010000195.1:0-2582 GCA_964463305.1 uncultured Christensenella sp.
CTGTTTGGGCAAATAATATCATTTGCGATATATTGATTCGTATTGTATAAGACCTTGGGGGTTGAAATGTATGCCCTCTATGCTGTTGCGTGCGGCGCTTAAAACCATGGGGTTTAGCAGCACCACTATAGGCGCGTCATTTGAAACTACGCTGTTTATTTTGGCATACAGCTCTTCTCTGGCAGATGGATCGACTTCCTGCCGTGCGCTTGAGATGAGTGCGTCCACCTCGGCATTGCTGTAGTTGCTTGAGTTCATTGTTTTGCCGCTGCCCGTGCCCAATACCAGCGGAAGAACGCTGTTCGGGTCGGAGCTGTAGGCCCAGCCCACCAGTATACTGTCGTGCTCTCCGGCGTTCATTGTGTCCACGGCCTCTTTCATTGTAATAAGATTATAGTTCAGCTTTATGCCGATTTCGGCCAGATCAAGCTTTATATATTCAAGCGTATTTTTTCTTATTGTGTCTATCGCTATTACTGTAAATTCAAAACCGTCTTCCATGCCGGCCTCTTTCAGAAGCTGCTTTGCCCGTTGCGGGTCATATGATACGGGCGCTTCCAGGTAGCCGCTCAGTCCCTTTGGTATGAGGCTGGAGGAGGGGGTGGCATAACCGTGATAAACACCCGTTGCTATTTTTTCGCGGTCTATTGCGCAGCTGATGGCAAGGCGTACCTTAGGGTCATCAAGAGGCGGATGGTTGTTGTTCAGAGAGAGGTATTCTATCTTTGTGGAGGGTGACTGTAGCAGTTTTACGTTGGGAGAAAGTTTCAGCTTATCGCAATCATAGGCGGATACGCTGAAAAGAATATCAACATCGCCGTTTAAAAACGCCGCAGTTCTATCCTGTTCTGTTGTTATGACCACAAAATCTACATATTTGCTGGCGGCCTTGTCTTTGAAATAATCGTCAAAACGTTCCAGCTTTATATTGCTTCCCTCTGCGCGTGACAGCAGTTTGAACGGGCCTGCGCCAATAGGCTTTGAAAAATCATAGCCGGGAGTTTCTGCCGCTTTCTTTGATACAATAGAGGTTTCGGCCTTTGCAAAAAGAGAGAGAAGATTGGGGAATGGCTCTTTTGCGCTTATTATAAAATTTGCGTTGTCTATTTTTTTCACGCTCTCAACCATTTCCAGAAGCTTTTGTGTGCGACCGCCCTGCATTGCGCGTTCTATGCTGAAAATGACGTCATCTGTGGTGAGCGGGCTGCCATCATGAAATTTGACGTTGTTGTGTATTTCTATCTGCCAGCTTTTCTCATCCAACACCTTTTCTGATTTCACCAGCTTGGGGCGAAGATTTAAATCGTCATCAAAATCATACAGCGATGTATAGATACAGCGTAAAACCGCCTCGGAAAAAATATCCGAGGTCTGCATTGGATCGAACGAGAGTATATCTTGAGTTAAAGCTATTTGTATAGGCTTTTCATACTCTGCGCTTCCCGCGGGTGCGGCGCAGGCAGAAACGAGAAAACAGGCCGCCAATAGTGAACAGAAAAAAGAAACGATACCGTTTTTCATATATCCCCAATAACCCTTTCGAAAAACTAGTTACAGGAATATTATAGCATAAAGATGTCATTATCCAAACGTGTTTGTTTGCAGATGTACCCGCAAGCTGCTCCCGTGCCGCCGCATTGCTGTATTGCGGAAAAAATAACATTTATATGCATGTTTGCCCAAATTAAAACGCCCCTCCGCTGCCGGAGAGGCGTTAGTTTCGTTTTTAGATTATACGCTTGCTATGTAGCTTATGAGGTCAAGAACCTTGTTGGAATAACCCCACTCATTGTCATACCATGCAACAAGTTTTACAAAGTTGTCATTCAGGCTGATGCCTGCGCCTGCATCAAAGATAGAAGTGCGGGCGTCAGTTATGAAATCTGAAGAAACAACAGCTTCCTCAGTGTAACCGATTATGCCTTTGAAATCAGCAGATTCGGAAGCGGCTTTCATAGCGGCCTTTATATCATCATAGCTTGCGGCCTTCTCCAGCACGCAGGTGAGGTCTACAACGGAAACGTCAGCAGTGGGTACGCGGAACGCCATACCTGTCAGCTTGCCGTTGAGCTCGGGTATAACCTTGCCAACGGCCTTTGCAGCGCCTGTGGAAGAGGGAATGATGTTGAACGCTGCGCCGCGGCCGCCTCTCCAATCCTTCTTGGAAGGACCGTCAACCGTTTTCTGTGTGGCTGTAGTAGCGTGAACAGTTGTCATAAGACCCTCTTTGATGCCAAACTTGTCATTTATAACTTTCGCCATGGGAGCGAGGCAGTTTGTTGTGCAGGATGCGTTGGAAACGATATCCATAGACTTGTCATAGTTCTTGTGGTTTACGCCCATTACGAACATGGGAGCATCCGCAGAAGGAGCGGAGATAACAACCTTTTTAGCGCCGGCTTCTATGTGAGCCTTAGCCTTGTCTATTGTTGTGAAAACGCCTGTGGACTCAACCACATAATCCGCACCAATAGCGCCCCAGGGTATCTCGGTAGGGTTCATTTTGTCAAAAACTTTTACTTCCTTACCGTTAACTATGATAGCGTCTTCCTTGTAGGAAACCTCGCCGTCAAACCTGCCGT